>CAIOJR010000087.1 GCA_903858685.1 uncultured Caulobacterales bacterium
ACGCCCTGGGTCAGGGTGTCTTGCAGGCTGGAGATGAAGTTCAGGTGGGTGGTGACCGCATTGGAGTCCGTACCCAGTTTCGCCACCGAGGCGTTGACATTGGTGATCGAGGTGTTCACCAGCGCCAGCAGTGTTGTCGCTGTGGTCGCGGAGGTGAAACTGGCGGTGGCGGTGAAGGTGATCTGTCCTCCGCCGACGCCAAGATTGATCGCAGCCACGGTCAATTGCGAGCTTCCGGCGGCGTTGGCCAGGGCGTAGATCGACGGGCCATTGGTCTTGATCAGATTGGCGCCGTTGAAATCGGCGTTGGAAACGATTTTCTCGATCTGGTCTATCAGGGCCGAAACGTCATTGTTCAGCGCCGTGCGGCTGACCGTGTCCAGCGAGGTGTCGCTGGCGGACAGTGTCTTTGATTTGATCTGGTTCAGCAGGTCGGAGATGGTCTGACCGGCCGAGACCGCGACGTCGACGGTCGACTGCGCCCGTTGCAGGGACTGCTTGACCGAGTCCAGGCTGGAGATCGCCGCTCGGCTGTTTTGGGCGATGGCCCATATGGCGCCATTGTCCTTTGCCGACGACACGACCAGGCCTGTCGACACGCGATTTTGCGTCGTCTGCAACTGCGTGGCCGTATTGTTCAGATTTTGCAGCGCGATCAATGCGCCGACATTTGTATTGATGCTGTTCAACGCCATGAGACTTTTCCCTCGTCAGCCGTCGACCGCCTGTCAGCAGGCGAAAAGGTTACGAATTACTCGGGAGGTGCTCAGCAACCATGGCGCCAGAGATGGTAAACGAAGAAATATCGTTTAATATCAATTATTTAAAATGTTATTTCAAAACCCTTAAAGGTTATTAGGGTTAACATTGGCCGGGCAAAGTCTTCCGGATGCGGCAAGCCTTGCCGGGTGAGGGGGCGTTTTGAATCAGGGCCAAGCCTAATTCACGCCGTCGAGCCAGGTGAAGGGCAGGCACCGCATGAACAGGCCTTCGCGGCTTGTCACCCCCATCTTGGCGTAGATGTTGCGCACGTGAGTGCGAATGGTGCCGATCTTGATCTGAGACGCCTTGGCGATCTCCAGGGGCGAAGCTGAACTGAGGAGGTGTTCCACGACCCGGATCTCTGTCGCGGTCAGGCGAAAGAGGCGTCTTATGTCGGGGAAGTTGATGGTTTCGGCATGGAACAAACGGTCGGCAGGCCGCAGAATCAACATGACTTGACGGTTCGTAGAGCCCTGTAGCCGCTGCGCGATGAGCAGGCAGGCCTCCTTGGGCGATGCGCCGATCACCCGCAAGGAGGGTGCGCAGGTCGCCTCCTGAACCTGGTCGCGCAGGATCCGCTGGTCCGGGTCGTGGACAGCCTCAAGTGCGCCCTCTACCTCCATCACGGCCGTACGGGCCTGAAGCAGTCGACCAGCGGCGGTGTTGCTCCAGTGCAGGTGCAAATCTTCGTCCAGCAACACCATGGGAATGGGTGCGAGGTCAGCCCACTGGCTCACCAAGGTCTTGCCTGTCATCCCTGCTCCCGCCTGCTAAAGCCTCTCCCGGAGGCAGAGCAACATAGCGCGACAACTCAGGGGGGAAATACCTAGGGTTTGGTACGTCCTATGCGTCAGGGAGTTTCAGCGGCGATTTTTCAGGCGGCGACGCGACGCGGCACCAACCTTTCACTTTTCAGGGCCTCTTGCGCTCCGGAAAGTCCGGCCTCGGAATATTCAGCGTCTTCATTGACCTGCCACACGTCAAAGCGACGTTCTCCGGCCAGAATATTCTCCACCGTCAGCATGGCGGTCATCATGGCGTGGTCCTGATTATTGTACTTGTGCATCCCGTTTCGCCCCACGAGATGAAGGGTCGGGTAGAGGCTTTCCAGTTCCTGACGCACCGCCTCGA
Organism: uncultured Caulobacterales bacterium; assembly: GCA_903858685.1. Lineage (GTDB taxonomy): Bacteria > Pseudomonadota > Alphaproteobacteria > Caulobacterales > Caulobacteraceae > CAIMFV01. Next base: position 1,894 of record CAIOJR010000087.1, read on the forward strand.
CATTGGCCTGATAGGCGTCGTCATAGACCGGATAGGCCTTGGGTTGGCGCACCACGGCGGCGTCGGAAACGTCGGCATAGGCGATCAGGCCGATCTGATCGATTTCACGCCGCGCCATTTCAATCAGGTCAGCATCGGGAGAGGTCCACAGCCCGTCGCCCTCGAAGCAGAAATATTCCAGGCCAAGGCAGGCATAGCCCGGCGGCGCCATTTCCGGCGACCAGGATAGAAAGTTCTGGATCCGCCCCACCTTCACGCTCGGATCGTGAATATAGATCCAGTTGTCGGGGAAGGACTTCACCGCCCTGGTGATCAGGGCCACGGTGATAAAGTCGCGATAGCGCAGGGCTGCCGCATTGGCTGCTGATTTTGGCGGCGCGGCGAGCGCGTTCGCCAGTTCGGTGATCGGGGCGGACGAGATGACATTGCGCGCCGACACCGTTTCCACCGTCCCGTTTGCGCTGGTCAGGGTGACTGTCCACAGGCCTGTCGTCTGGTCGTGCGCCAGACGGGTCAGGCTGCGGTCCATCCGCACCTCGCCGCCCTGTGCGCGAATCCGGTCCGTGGCGGCCTCCCACATCATGCCGGGACCTTTACGCGGATAGCGGAAGCTTTCCAGCAGGGTCTTGACCCCGCCCTGTTCGCCCAGCGTCGCCGACGGCTTCCTGTTCACACCGAAGGAGCGGCCCAGGGCGTCGATGATTGCGTGGCCCAGGCTTAGTCCCTTGATGCGCTGCGCGGCCCAGTCTGCGGATATTTCGTCGCAGTCCATTCCCCAGACCTTTTCGGTGTAGGTCTTGAAGAAGATGGAGAACAGTTTCTCGCCAAACTGGTTGGAGACCCACTGGTGGAAGGTTCTCGGATTCTTGTTCGGGAACAGCTTGGCCTTGCCATAGGACAGCATGCACAGCGCCGACGTGAAGATCCCCAGATTGGTCAGGGCCTCAAAAGCGCGCAATGGATAGGCGTAGTATTTGCGCCCGTAGAATATGCGCGACAGGCGGGGGCGGTCGATGAAATCCTGGGGCAGAATCTCGTTCCACAGGTCCACCACTTCGCGGGACTTGGAAAAGAACCGGTGGCCGCCGATGTCGAACAGGAAGTCCTTGTAGCTGACCGTTCGGCTGATGCCGCCGACATAGACGGGATCGCGCTCGATCACCACCACGTTGCGCCCGGCCTTGGTCAGGAGATAGCCCGCCGTCAGGCCCGCAGGGCCGGCGCCGATGATCAGGGTGTCGGTGTCTGGAAGCGTCGTGGCGGCGTCAGTCAAGGCGGGTGTCCGGTCGAGCATCTGTTGAGGCCGCGGCCCTGGTGGGCGCGAAGGTGAAGAACCGCTGGCCGGAATAGGAAAACAAGGTCGCCACGACCGCGCCAAAGAAAGCGGCCAGATTATGCGGCAGGTGGGGCGCCTGGGCGGCGATCACAAGTGAGACCGCATAGTTCACGCTCTGTGCACAGAAAGCCACGGTGAAATAACGCAGCGCCTCGTGGTGGGTCTTGCGGCCGCTGTCGCCAAAGGTGAAGCGACGGTTCAGCACCCAGGTGAAGCCGGTGGCGATGAAGATGGCGAAGGCGCGCGCCCACGCAAAGGGCATGCCGAAATGCTCGGACACGGCCAGCACGGACTGATCAACCATCAGGCCGCCAAAGCCGACCGCGATGAAGCGCGCCAGTCCGATGGGCAGTTTCAGCAGCCATCGCTCGGTTTCCCGCGCGACATTGGAGAAATATGTCATGAAACCCTGTCCGGAACGCACGACGCGCTGTGCCGGGATCCTCGTGGAAACCTGTTTAGGTGTCGTAAACCCCAAAATACATAGCACGCCAAGAGGCATCCGTCGTCCTGCGCAAATTGGAGCCTGCGTTGCCACTTGCGCCACGATCCGCTAAGCCCGCGCTGCTTCAGTTCTTTACCGTGATCAGTCGAGCCCCCATGACCGACAGCCCAGCCTTTCGACCGGAACCGCGCACGCCGCGCGGATTTCAGGACCGCCGGGCCCGCGACCTGCGGGTGGAGCGCGAAATCCTGGCCCAGGTCAGCGCGGTCTATGAGCAATACGGCTTTGAGGCGCTGGACACCTCCGCCTTCGAATATGCCGACGCCCTGGGCAAGTTCCTGCCGGATTCAGATCGTCCCAATGAGGGCGTGTTTGCGCTTCAGGACGATGATGAGCAGTGGATGGCGCTGCGCTACGATCTGACCGCGCCGCTGGCGCGCTTTGCCGCCCAGCATTGGGAAACCCTGCCCAAGCCCTTCCGGCGCTATGCTTACGGGCCGGTGTGGCGCAATGAAAAGCCAGGGCCGGGGCGTTTTCGCGAATTCATCCAGTGCGACGCCGATACGGTCGGAAGCGCCCGTCCGGAAGCCGACGCCGAAATCGTGGCCCTGGCGGTTGCGGGTCTTGAGGCCGCCGGCCTGCCGCGCGGGACGGCGGTTCTGAAGCTCAATAACCGCAAGCTGTTGAACGGGCTGTTGTCCGCGGCGGGCGTGGCGGACGATCATCAGAAGCTGGCCGTGTTGCGCGCGGTCGACAAGCTGGACCGGCTGGGCGCAGACGGCGTGCGTCTGCTGCTGGGCGAGGGCCGCAAAGACGAAAGCGGCGCCTTCACCAAGGGGGCGGGGCTGAATGCGCGCGGGATCGAGGCGGTCCTGGCCTTTGTTGCGGCGGGCGGCGGATCGCGAACGGACGTGCTGGCCCGGATCGCCGATGTGATCGGCGGATCGGCCGAGGGCGACGAGGGTCTGGCCGATCTGTCGCGGATAGACGTCGCGCTGAAGGGGCTGGGCGTGGCGGAAGATCAGGCCGTGTTTGATCCTTCCATCGTGCGGGGTCTGGAATATTACACAGGCGCGGTTTTCGAGGCCGAACTGCTGCTGGATACAGTGGACGAGAAGGGCGAGCGTCTGCGCTTTGGCTCCATTGGCGGCGGCGGTCGCTATGACGATCTGGTCGCGCGCTTCACCGGTGAGCGCACCCCCGCCACCGGGTTTTCCTTCGGCGTCAGCCGTCTGGCGGCGGCGCTTCGGGCGGCGGGACGCGAGCCCGGCCATCAGGCGCGTGGTCCTGTCGTGATTATCGCCTTTTCCGAAGCCGACATGGCTCATTATTTTGAAGTGGCCGGCGAGCTGCGCGGGGCGGGGATTGCGGCTGAGGTCTATCTGGGGTCGTCAGGCATGAAGGCTCAGATGAAATATGCTGACCGGCGCATGTCGCCCGCCGCCGTCATGCTGGGCGGTGATGAGATTGCGGCGGGAACCGTGACGGTCAAGGACCTCGACCTTGGTCGCGCACTTGCCGCCAAGGTCACAGACAACCAGACCTGGCGGGGCGAGCGGCCCGGCCAGGCGACGATACGCCGCGCCGAACTGGTCGCCTTTGTGCGCCGCATCATCGAGGGCTGAGCTGTGTTGCGCACCGAACTGGCGCTGGATCCCAAGCTGATGGCAGCCATTCGCGCGCCATTCGAGGCCTTTGGCGGAGCGGTGGTGGACGCGCCCGTCCTGCAACCCTTGAGCCTTCTGCTCGATCTGGCGGGCGAGACCATGCGTGCGCGGCTCTATGTGGTGCAGGGCGAGGGCGCGGCGGAGCAGGCGCTGCGGCCTGACTTCACCATCCCGGTGGTCCAGAACCATATTGCATCTGGCGCCGCGAAGGGCCGGTATCGCTATGAGGGCAAAGCCTTTCTGGTGGCCGAGCGCGGGTCGCAACACCCGACGGAGTTCTTGCAGATCGGCGCGGAGCTGTTCGGCATTGGCGATGATCCATGGGCGGATGACGCCGTCATCGCGGCCCTGGCCTGGTCTGCGGCAAAAGCTGGCGGGCGTGACGATTTGTCGATGCGTCTTGGCGACCCGGGTCTGTTTTCCGGCTTTCTCGGCGCACTGGGTCTGCCACAGTCCACTCGCCAGCGGCTGTCGCGGGCCTTCCACAGCCAGCGCGCCCTGACGGCGGAGCTGGAGCGTGCAGGCCTTGACGCGCCGGATGACCGGCATGCCCGACTGGCTGGATTGCTGGGCGGCCTTCCCGAATCGGAGGCGTCCGGCGTTCTGGAGGAGCTTTGGCGACTGTCGGGCATTCAGCCAGTGGGCGGACGCAGCGCGACAGAGATCATTCAGAGGCTGGCCGCCCGCGCTGAAGCCGCGCAGGCGCCGCGCCTGACGCCTGCGGAGCGCGATCTGATCAGCCGCTTCCTGTCCCTGACGGACCAGCCTGAAGCCGTGCTCGACGCCGTTCAGTCCCTGGCCAGGGAGGCGGGCGGGATGATGGACCCGTTGATCGAGGCTTGGCGTCGACGCCTCAAGGCGTTGGACGCTCATGGCGTGCCCATGTCGGCCCTGACCCTGACCACGGCCTATATTCGCCCGTTCGGCTATTATGACGGGATGCTGTTTGAAATCCTCAGTGCTGGTCTGGAAAACGATCAGCCCGTCGCAGGCGGCGGGCGCTATGACGGCGTCCCGGCGCGGTTGGGCGGTCGAGCGGGCGCCGTGGGCTGCATGGTCCGTCCGTCCAGAGTCGCAAGGGGAGCCGGCCTATGAGCCCGCAGCCGCTGACCATCGCGCGTCCCTCCAAGGGGCGACTGAAGGAACAGGCCGAGACCTGGCTGTCCGACTGTGGTTTTCGCCTGGACATTGACGGCGGCGAGCGCGGCTATCGCGCCAGCCTCAAGGGCCTGCCGGGGGCGGAGGTGCGGCTTTTGTCGGCCTCCGATATCGCCGCGTCGATCGACACGGGCGAGGTGCATCTGGGCCTGACGGGTGAAGATCTGTTGCGTGAGCGCGGCGTCGATGTGGACGCACGCGTCATGCTGCTGCGCGCCCTGGGCTTTGGTCGCGCGGATCTGGTCGTGGCGGCGCCCCAGAGCTGGATCGACGTCGAGACCATGGCCGATGTGGACGACGTGGCTCACCTCTATCTCGCCCGCACGGGCCGTCGTCTGCGTGTGGCCACAAAGTATCACGCCCAGACGCGCGCTTTCTTCGCGGCCAGGGGCGTGGCGGATTATCGCATCGTCGACAGCGTCGGCGCCACCGAAGGCGCGCCTGCAGCGGGCGCGGCGGAACTGGTGGTGGACATCACCACGACGGGCGCCACTCTGGCGGCCAATAATCTGAAGATCCTCAAGGACGGGGTGATTCTGAAGAGTCAGGCCCATCTGGCCGCCAGCCTGACCATCGGCTGGAGCGAAGCGCAACTGTCCGTGGCGACGCGCCTGGTCTCGGTGGTGGAGGCCCGCGCCGCAGGTCGCAGCCTGTCCGCATTGCGCTGGCCCGCCGAGCAGGACGGCGCCGCCCAGCTGGCCGTGGCGCGGTGGGTCTCCGCCGGCGCCTCGCGTCGCTCTGACGGGGTGCTGGTGCGCGAGGCGGATCTGTTCGAAGTGGCGGGCGCTCTGGCGGGCGCCGGCGTCGGGCCGGTCAGCGTCACACGGCCGGACTATGTGTTCGAAGCCCAGTCCGCTCGCATCGCGCAACTGAGGGCGAGGCTCGGCCTTTGATCCTGAGGCGGATTGCGAAAGGTCTGGGGCTGGAAGGCGTCGACCGCCTGACGGTCTGGATTTTCGCCGCAGCGATTGTCATCTCCAGCGTGCTGCGCTTTGTCGTGGCGCCCCAGATTCCGCTGTGGCTGGATGAGACCTGGACCGGCGGCATCGCCGGACAGCCGAGCTGGGCCGACGTGATCCGCCAGACATGGCTAGACGCCAATGCTCCCCTTTATTACCTGTTCATGCATGGATGGATCGGTCTGTTCGGTCAGTCCAATATCTCTCTGCGCGCCCCCTCCTTGATCTTTGGACTTGCGACACCGTTTGTTCCATTATTGATCAAGGTTGATTCATGGCGACCGCAGGACCGGTTTGCGCTGAGTGTGATGCTGGCCGTCTGGACGCAGGGCTATGTGATGTCGCAGGAAGCGCGTTGCTACACCCTGCTGCTCCTCCTGGCGGCCATCCAGACTCTCGCCTTCGCCAGGCTGATGAGAGAGCCTAGCCTTCGACGGGCTCTGATCTGGGCGGGGCTGGGCAGTCTTGTCATGGCCACCCACTACCAGGCGACGGCCTTGGGGGCTGTGCAGGGTCTGATCTATCTGGCGGTCCACAGGATGCGCGCTGTGCGCACCTTCCCCGCCCTCATCGGCTATGCGCCTGGTTTCGCCGTCCTGGCCTGGCATCTGCCGCGCCTCTTGCAATTCGCAAGACCGGATGTGGCCTGGTACGATCTGGTGACCCCGGACGCCATGGTCGAGGTCGTCAACTTTATCACAGACCGCTGGCCGCTCCTGTTTCTGCCTGCGGCGGGTCTGATCCTCGCCATGGTTCAAGGGTTGTCGCGCAAGGCCCCGCCGCCCCGGTCAACGGCTCCTGCCGCCCTGTGGCTGGCGGGGCTGAGCGCGCTGATCGGTCTGGTGCTGGTGGTGGGGATCGGCGTGGTTCGGCCAAGCTTCGCCTTGCGCTACGCCACGCCTTTCGTGCCCGGCCTGTTCCTGCTGGCCTCGCTCCTGACCGGTTGTCTGACGCCCGTCTTTCCTCTGGCGCGTATCGCTCTGATGCTGATGGTGCTGGCCAACAGCACGTTGTGGGGCGCGACCTCGGCGGGCAAGCTCTGGCGCTTCTTCACCTATGAGGCCGCCAGTCGCGATCTGGTGGCGACCCATCCGACGCGTCTGGTGTTCATCTGGGATCATCCGGCGCAGCAGGTGGAGGACGAAAGCCAGTATGTTGCAGCGGGCGGCTTCTTCTTTCGGCGGGCGGGCGCCAATATTCCCGTCACCGCCGTGATGGTCCGGCCGGGCGATGATCCGAATCTCAAGCTGGTGGCGGCAGCCCGCGAACCGGGCGCGGTGATCCTGTGGATCTATGATGTTCGGGTGCACGGCACCGCGGCGACAGGTTTCAGGCCGCGCATTCCGGTGGTCGATCCCTCATTTGGCTGTCATCAATATGGCAGAGGCCGGTTTGGCGTGCTGGCCTGCTCGCGTCGCTTTGAGAAAGGAGCTCTGGCTCCATGACGGCCTTGCCTGAACTGTCCATCGTGGCGCCCTGCTATAATGAAGCGGCGGGATTGGCTGGATTTGTGTTGCGCATGGCGGCGGCGGCTGAGGCCGCTGTGGGCGCGGGCTTCTACGAGCTGATCCTGGTCGATGACGGGTCGCGCGATCCGACCTGGAGCGTCATTCAGGGTCTGAGCGTGGACAATCCCGCCATTGTCGGGGTCAGGCTCTCGCGCAATCACGGCCACCAGTTGGCGGTCACGGCGGGTCTGTCCCTTGTCCGGGGCGCGCGCGTCCTGATTATTGACGCAGATCTGCAGGACCCGCCAGAGCTGGTCGGCCCCATGATCGAAAAGCTGGATCAGGGATTTGACGTCGTGTTTGGCCGGCGTCGCACGCGGGCCGGGGAGAGCGCGTTCAAGCTCGCCACAGCGGGTCTCTTCTACCGCACCCTGTCGGCGCTCGCCGATAGCGAGATCCCGTTGGACACAGGCGATTTTCGTCTCATGTCGCGTCGGATTGTCGACCGGCTGAACGCCATGCCGGAGCGGGATCGCTTCATCCGGGGCATGGTCGCCTGGCTGGGCGGACGCCAGACCGAGATTTTGTACGACCGCGATGCGCGCGCCACGGGCGAAACCCACTACACCTTGCGCCGAATGCTGCGACTGGCGACGGACGGACTGACCAGCTTTTCAACGGCGCCCTTGCGGCTGGCCACCGCTCTGGCCGGTCTTGGCGTGGCGGCCGCGGCGGGCTTGCTTGTCTATGTGCTGATCGGCTTTCTGACGGGGCATGCGACGCCGGGCTGGACGAGCCTGGCGCTGATCGTGGTGTTCTTCTCCACGGCGCAACTGATCTGCCTGGCCATATTCGGCGAGTATCTGGGCCGTACCTATATGCAGGCCAAGGGCCGCCCCCTCTATCTGATTGACGAGATCAGGGCCGCGCGCCCGCGCGAGGACGACTGACGCCATGGACGCCGCCGAGTTCGACAAGTTCGCCGAGGAATATCTGGCGACCCACAAGGACAATCTGCGCATCTCGGGCGAGGAGCCGGACTATTTCGCCCGCTACAAGCTGGACGAATTGCGTCGCCTGTGGACCGCAAAGTCCTTGCCGGAGCCTCACGACGTGCTGGATTTCGGATGCGGCATCGGGGCCAGTCTGCCGTGGTTGAGCCAGGCCTTTCCGAACGCTCGCCTGACGGCGCTGGATGTGTCGCAAAAGAGCATCGACATCGCCGCGACGCGCTTTCCTGATCTGGCGACGATGCTGCGTTATGACGGCGAAGTCGTGCCTCTGGCGCCCGCCTCCCAGGACCTGATCTTCTCGGCCTGCGTCTTTCACCATATCGACCATGGGGCGCATGTGGCGCTGTTCGCCCGCCTGCACGCCCTGTTGCGGCCCGGTGGTCGGCTGGTGGTGTTCGAGCATAATCCGATCAATCCGGTGACGCGCTATATTGTGGCGACCTGTCCCTTTGACGAGAACGCGCATCTGGTCCCCGCCGGGGAATTGGCCAAGCGGCAAAGGTCGGCGGGCTTTGGCCGGGTGGAGACACGATTCACCGGCTTTTTCCCCGGCCCGCTGCGCATGCTTCGACCGCTGGAGCCCTGGCTTGCGCCGATTCCGGTCGGCGCCCAGTATTACACGCTGGCCCATGCCTGAGATCCAGGCCTCCGGTCGTGACCTGATCGGCCATCTATGGCGCTATGGGCTTGTGGGGCTGGCCAATACCGCCATCGGGTTGGCGGTGATCTATGCCGTGCAATTTGGCCTTCACGCGCCGGATCTTGTGGCCAACGCCTGTGGCTATGCCGCCGGAATCCTGTTCGGCTTTGTCCTCAATCGCGGCTTTGTCTTCAGGTCGACCTCTGGAGTGGGCAGAGCCGGGCCCCGCTACATGGCGGCTGTGGCCTGCGCCTATGGTCTGAATGTCGTGGTCCTGATCGCCGCGCGCCGCCTGTTGGCTCCTTATGGCGATCCGGGGCGAGCGGCAGCCCAGGCGGCGGCGCTTGGCGCCTATACAGTCACGCTGTTTGTCCTGTCGCGCTACTGGGTCTTTGGCGCAGCGACGCGATAGACGATCACCGGCGATGTCAGATCAGACAGCCGGGTCAGCCAGGGCGGCGGATCATTGTGGTCCAGACGGTATTGCAGCGCCTGCTTCCCAAGCTTCACCCGATCCAGATGGTTGGAATGGTGCGGGCATTCCAGAACATAGGTCACGCCCAGCCGGTTGATCATGGGCAGCGCGTGATCGGCGTCCGAGGTCAGCACATTGCGCGCCGCCATGATGCCCCATTCCATCCGGTGATAGGGCGCCGACAGGGTGGACGAGGGCGTATAGGCGACCACAAACGGCCCCAGATCGATCTCGCTGAGCGTCAGACCTGCGGGCGCCCGGGCCAGATCCTTGTAGGCGAAGGCGTTGAAGCAGAAGTCGGCCGGCGGCTTGGCCTTGGGCCTTGCGCTGGTCGTCGCGGCGACATTGGCGTGGCCGGCAGCCACCGTGTCGGGCTGAGCGCGCGGGGCCTTGTGGGTGAGGGCGGTGTTGAGCTGGCTCGCCAGACCGCTCCAGCCGACCGGCGCCAGAACGAGGGCCGCGCCAATGGGGGCCAGAACGCCCAGAGCCGACTGATATCGCGTCGCGACAAAACCAGCGGCCGCCGCCACGGCCGGAACGGCGAACCATGCGCCATAGGAGGTCATGCGGATGGCCGACCAGCCGACCACAAGCCCCAGCACGATCGACAGGCAGAGCGCCCACCAGGCTGGCGAATGGAATTGCCGACGGTAGAGGCCCAATCCGATCAGGGCCAGCGCGCCCGCCAGACAGGCTATGCCCATGGACAGGGCCTGATCTGCATCACGCGTATAGTGCAGGGCCAGATTGGCCACCTCAGTCACATTGTCCAGCCAGATCGCGCGCAGTCTCACATCCACATCTGCGAACGGGCCGTGGATGCAGGCTGGATGCAGGCCGAAAAAGACGCTCACGGCGGCGAGGCCTGCGACGGTCAGAGCCGACAGGCGGGCGGTGAAGCTTCTTTTCCAGGTCAGCTTCATGGCGAGGATCAGGCCCAGGGCGCCAGTGACGATCCCGCCCACCAGATTGGCGGCGATGGCGTCGCAGGCCATGACCGTCCAGCGCCAGGGCGGTGTCTGAACGCCGAATGCGACAAGAGTGGAGAAAAGGAAGGCCGTCGCATAGGCCTGAACAAAGGGCTTCGCCTTCGGGTCCGTCGCAAAGCGCAGGGCGCAGACGCCCGCGATCACGCCGTGGAAGAACAGGGCCTCCAGTCCCACGGCGTTTCCAAGGCCTGCAGCGAGGCCCGCAGCATAGGCCCAGCCCTTGCGCTCCTGCGGCTGCATCACGCCCGCCAGAGCCAGCATGGTCAGAGCGATCTGGGCGTTGTGATGGTCGATTCGGCCGGGATGAAACTGGGTGTAGAGCGGCAGACTGATGGCGGTGACGACCATGGCGGCCACCACGGCGTTGCGTCCTCCGTCGCTGGCCCCTACGCCCACGGCCAGAGCCCGGGCGGCGGCGAGCGACGCCCAGACGGCAGGGATGACCCACAGTCCCGGCCAGGCGACGCGGGTGGCGATCTCGGCATTGGCGGGCGTCAGAAACAGCCGGAACGCCAGATCCAGCCCCGCAATGCCGCCATCCAGCAGACGCGACCAGTGCATATAGAGGCCCAGAGGCGGCTGATAGCGCAGGAAGTGCTGATCCCACCAGCCGCGCCCGGCCAGAAGCTCGCGCACCATGACCATGCGCGTCGCATCATCGGTATCGCCCAGCGCACCGGGAATCCAGTGACTGGCCGAACTGTAGAGCACCAGACTGACCACGATCGCGACAACGATCGAGGCCAGCGCCATGCGAAGCGGCGTGGTCAGGTCAGGCGGTTGGGGCAGCTTCATGCGAACCAGAGGTCAGAGGCGATCATCGAGCCCGGATAACACGAATAGGTCACCGCCGCGTTTAACCTCAGTCCTCAACCCTTCAGGCGTTCGACAAGCGCCGTGGTCGAGGGGTCGTGCGCCCCGCGCGCGCCGCCTTCCAGTTCGCCCTGAATGCGTACGGCCAGCGTCTTGCCCAGTTCCACGCCCCATTGGTCGAAACTGTTCACGCCCCAGATTACGCCTTCCACAAAGGTCTTGTGCTCATAGAGCGCAATGATCGCGCCCAGGCTTTCCGGGGTCAGGGACTGAGCCAGGATCAGGCTGGTGGGTCGGTCGCCGGGGAAGGTGCGTTGCGGGGCCAGACGGTCGATCGTGGCGGCGTCCACACCCTTGGCGGTCAGTTCCGCGCGGACATCGGCTTGCGACCGTCCGATCATCAGGGCTTCAGCCTGAGCGATCAGGTTGGCCAGCAGCTTCCGATGCATCCCGGCCGGGCCTTCATCGGTCTGCGCCATGCCGATCAGGTCGACCGGAATGATGTCAGTTCCCTGATGCAGAAGCTGGAAGAAGGCGTGCTGGCCATTGGTGCCGGCGTCGCCGAACACGGCCGTGGCGGTCTCCTGCGCGACGGGCTGGCCGTCCCGGGTCACGCGCTTGCCGTTCGATTCCATTTCCAGCTGTTGCAGGAAGGCGGGCAGGAGGCGCAGGCGCTGGGCATAGGGCGTCACCGCACGGGTTGCGCGCTTCAGTCCGTTGCGATTGAACAGATGGGCCAGGGCCAATTGCACTGGCCCATTGGTCGCCAGAGGCGCCTCGACAAAGTGGCGATCCATGGCGTTGGCGCCGGCCAGAAACCCGGCAAAAGCCTCGTAGCCCAGTGCAATGGCGCAGGACAGTCCCACCGCCGACCAGATCGAAAAACGGCCGCCGACCCAGTCCCAGAAGGCGAAGACGCGGTCTTCGTCGACGCCGAAGGCCACGGCCTTGTCCGGGGCTGCGGACACGGCGGCGAAATGCTTGCGCGCGCCTTCATCCCCAAGTCGGGCGCGCAGCCAGTCGCGCGCGGCCTCGGCGTTGGCGAGCGTTTCCAGCGTGGTGAAGGTCTTGGAGACCGCGATTACCAGGGTTGTTTCAGGGTCAAGGCCAGCCAGGGCCTGGGCGATTTCAGCGCCGTCCACATTGGCGGTGAAGCGCAGGTCAATGGCGGGCTCCAGCGGCTTCAGCGCTTCCCACACCAGTCGCGGGCCGAGGTCGGAGCCGCCGATGCCGATGTGCAGGATGGTGGTGAAGGCCTTGCCGGTCGCCCCGACAATGTCGCCAGAGCGCACGCCGTCGGCCAGCGCCTTCATGCGGGCGCGTCCGGCCTCCACCTCGTGGGACACAGGCTCGCCCTGCGACCGGAAATCAGCGCCGTCGGGCGCGCGAAGGGCGGTGTGCAGCACCGCACGACCTTCCGAGGTGTTGACGACATCGCCGGCGAACAGATGGGCGCGGGCGGTCTCAACGCCGCTGGCCTGCGCCAGAGCGATGCAGGCGTCGTGGGCCGCTCTGGTCCAGCTTTGTTTGGAAAGGTCGATGAACAGACCGGCGGCGTCGAGCGTCAGGCGCGACAGGCGATCCGGTTCCGAAGCGAACAGGTCCACGATCCGCGCCCCGTGCGCGGCGTTCGCTGCGGCATGGAAACGATTCCACGCCTCTGTGGCGCCTGATGGATGATTGTCGCTCATTGCATTCCCCGTCGCTAAGGGCTGAACCGCGCTCTGACAGAAACTTGTCATGAGCATTAACACTTCATTGACCATCACAGGCGGGAATGTCGCGATCGCCTCCAGCCTTGGGAGACCCCGCGCCATGTCCTGTGACGTCGCAGCCGCCGCCCTTTATCTCGCATTCGCCGCGCCGTCGATGGATGATGCGACGCTACGTCAACCCCATGTGCTTGTCGCCGCCAAGGCGGGCGCCAATCCCCTGTCCCGCGAGCCCCTGTTCGCCGATATTGTGCGCCGCGCCCGCGCCCTGCGCGGGACCGTGGACCAGTTGAGACAGGCGGATCATCCCGACGCGGCGCGGCAATTGTCAGAGCCCGTCAAGGCCCTGTCCGCGCTCGATCTGAAGGCCCATCTGGATCTGGCCGCGCGCGGGACCGACGGCGATCTCAAATGTATCCTGAAGGGGATTTCGCAGGATCTGCCGCTGAAGCTCGCCCGTCTGGGTCAGGCGGACGACGCCGCAGCGCGCAGATCCGCTCTGGAGGAGATGAGCTATCTCCTGCGCGATAATGTCGAGGTGATCACGGCGCCGCCCCGGCCTGCCGCCTGAGGCGGGCCGGGGGCGCCAGGTCAGTTCAGGCGCTGACGCCGCTTTCGCTCAGCCATTCCAGAATCTTGGCCTTGGGCATGGCGCCGACCTTCATCGAGATCATCTGGCCGTCCTTGAACACCATCATGGTCGGGATGCCGCGCACGCCATAGCGGCCGGGGGTTGACGGGCTGTCCTCGATATTGACCTTGGCCACAGAGATCTTGCCCGACAGTTCTTCGGAAATCTGGTCCAGAGCCGGAGCAATCTGCTTGCAGGGGCCGCACCATTCGGCCCAGAAATCCACCAGAACCGGAGTGCTTGATTTCAGCACATCCTGTTCGAACGATTCGTCGGTGACCTTCAGAGTGGCCATGAATTACTCCTTGATGGAACCGGCGGGGCTGCGCCGCGCCGGACTCGAGTACCGATGTAGGGGACCCAAGGTCTGCGATCAACTGCTGCGGCGCAACGAGGCCAGCTTCTCAGCCATGAGATTATCAGGAACCGGCATCAGTTTTGGACCATCCGTCCACACCAGCGCCGCCTCGACCCGGCGTCCAGGGAAGATGGCGCGCAGGACGGCGGCATAGAGCGACATCTGGGTGATATAGGCGGGATCGGCATTGTCGATCCGGTCCGGCGCGGGACGATTGGTCTTGAAATCGATCACCAGAACCCGGTCCGGCCGCACGATCATTCGGTCCACCCGGCCCGAAATCGCCAGTCCCTTTGGCAGGTCCGGCGCGGTTCCGGCGACAGCGGCCTCAGCGCGGGACCCTTCGCCGAACACCTCGGCGAAGCGCGGATCGTGCAGGACATTCAGCGCCGCCAAAGCCATTTCCCGGCGCTGTTCCGGCGTCAGGTCGCGTTCCTTGGACAGGATGCGCTCCGCGGCGTCCGAGCGTGAGGCGGCGGGCAGATCGGGCAGAATCTGGAACAGCTTGTGGATCAGGTCGCCGCGCCTAAACCGGCCAATGCCGCCCGCCGCCGCGAGGGGGGAGGGCGTGGGGCCGCGCCTGGCCTCGGCATAGGTCGAGGGGGAGGCGTATTCCAGTTCCGCCGCCTCGCCCGGCGCGCGCCTTGTGGCCCAGTCCGGCGTCGCGACCGGGCTGGCGGCCGCCAATATTGCCGGCGCCCCGCGCGGGGGGTCTTCGCCAAAACGGCGGAAGGTGAAGCCCTGTTCGTCCTCGACCTCGCGCAGCCGGTCGGTCAGGCGGTGGTCAAAGGCGTCGGTCAGCCAGGGCAGCCAGCCCTTGGCCTTGTCCGGCTTGGCCGTGGCGCTGAGCCGTCCGCCCAGAATCAGCCGGTCGCGGGCGCGGGTCAGGCCCACATAGAGAAGGCGCGACAATTCGTCCTCCTCCAGCTTTTTACGATGCTCGCGTGCGGCGCGGGCCGCTTCACTGTCGTCAGCCTCGGCGCCCAGCCACAGAAAACCTTTGTCGGCCGTGTCATGCAGCCTGCGTCTGGGCGCGGCGCCAAAAACCGTATCGGGCAGGAAGACGATAGGCGCCTCCAGTCCCTTGGAGCCGTGGGCCGTCATGACGCGCACCTCTCCCCTGGGTTCGTCCATTTCGCGCTTCAGGGTCACGTCCAGCTTTTCAAGGCTTGCGCAGAATTGCTCCATGTCGCGCACGCCGCGTTGTTCGGCGTTGAGGGCTTGCGCCAGAAAGGCGTCCAGCGCCTCGCCGGATTCCGGTCCCAGTCGCGTGGCGAAGCGCTGGCGCACGCTGCGGCCCTGATCGTCAGACCAGCACAGCAGCCGCGAATAGAACTCAAAGGGCGGTACGGCGCGGGCCAGATCACGCGCGCGGGCCAGGATCCTGGCCGCGCGGGTCCAGCTCGGCTTTTCCAGACTGCGCTCGGCCAGGGTCCCGTTCAGTGTGGCGCGACGACCATGGGCCAGGGCATAGAGGTCCTCTTCCGAGACATCGCACAGGGGGCTGCGCAGAAGTTCGGCCAGGGTCAGGTCATCCCACGGATAAAGGGCGTAGCGGGCCAGGGACAACAGGTCTTCAAAGACGATGTGCTGCTTCAGTTTCAGTTGGTCGGCGCCCGCCACCGGCACGCCGCGTCGCTTCAGTTCGCGCAGCACCTCCTCAAACAGCGGGCCGCGCTTTTTCACTAGAATCAGGATGTCGCCGAAATGGGCGCTTCGCCAGCCGTGCTCGCCGCCGTGGACCTGATCGCCGCGCGCGACGAGGGCCTGACATTCGGCCGCAATGCGCTCGGCCAGCCGCTTCCAGGCGTTGGTGCGCGCGCCGGCGTCCACCGGATCATCCCAGGCGCGCAGCTGTTCGGCGGGCTCTTCCTGCACCAGAGGCCACAGATCGACCGTGCCGGGATCGGCGGCGCGCACGGCGATGTGCTCGACCGCGTCCGACGAGGCCGCGCCCTCTCGCGGCGCAAGCGAGGCCGCACGATCGGGCGTGCCGAACACCTGATCGACAAAGTCCAGGACCTGCGGCGTGGAACGCCACGACACCAGGAGCTTGACGCCTTTAAAGTCGCGTCCGGCGCCCGCCGCCATCAGCGCAAAATCTTCGGCTTGTTTAGCCAGAAGATGCGGCGCGGCGCCCTGGAACGAGAAGATTGACTGCTTTTCGTCGCCCACGATGAAGACGGTGCGGTCCAACGCCCGGTCGCGGCCGTCCTCGCCCGAAAAAAATTCCGCCGTCAGGGAGCGGACAATCGCCCACTGGTCTGGGGCTGTGTCCTGCGCCTCGTCGACCAGAATGTGGTCAATCCCGCCGTCCAGCTTGAACAGGACCCAGGCCGCAGACGGACGGTCTTCCAGAAGGTCGCGGGCGCGCACGATCAGATCGCCAAAATCCAGCGCGCCGATTTCGGCCTTTGCAGTTTCGTAGTCGTCCGCATAAAGGGCGCCGAGCATCAGAATCTCGGCGGTCTCGGTGGCGATCCGGGCCGCGCGCATGTGCTCGCGCACATCGATCAGCCGTCCCTGCTCGGCCTCGACCCAGTCCTTCATTCGGGCGTCGACCTTGCCGGTCGGGAAGTTCTTCTGTCGCGGATCGCCCTTGTCGGTGAAGAAGATCTTCCACAGTGGCGCGGGGTCGACCTCGCCTTCAAGCGCCTGTTCCGCGGCCAGCTGGAAGGCGCGGCCCTGGGGTTGGTCGGTCTTTTCGGACCCTTGAGCAAAGGCGCGGGCGGCGGCGAAATAGTCTGCTGTGTTGAAGGCGGGCGGCGTGAAGGCTTCGCGCTGCACCAGATCGGGATCGTCCAGTCGGTCCAGACCCAGACTCCGGGCGATGCTCAGGCCAAGACCGCCGGTCTCAGCGCACTGGGTGAAATAGCGACGGATATCGTCGCGCCGCGCGGCCAGCATGGCGAACAGGTCTTCAAAGGCGGCCCAGTCGAGCCTGACGGCCAAACGCGCATAGATCTGGCCAAAATCGCTTGAGGCGTCCTGGGCGCGCCGCGCCACAGCGGTTCTGGCGCGTTCGGAGACCTCGTTCGACGCCACGTCGTCCAGCACGGTGAAGCCAGGCGTCACACCCGCCTCCAGCGGAAACTGGCGGAGCAGTTTTTCACAAAAGGCGTGGATGGTCTGGATCTTCAGTCCGCCCGGCGTCTCCAGCGCCTGAGCAAAAAGCCGGCGCGCGCGTGACAGCATCAGGGCGTCATAACGACTGTCCGGCTGCCCTTCCAGCTTGGCCAGGGCGGTGACCAGGGCGTCGTCGGGGGCGACGGCCCACCCGCCAAGCTGGGCGAACAGGCGGCGCTGCATCTCCGAGGCGGCTGCCTTGGTGTAGGTCACGCACAGGATCGATTCCGGACGCGCGCCGCGCAGCAGCAACCGCGCGACCCGATCGACAAGGGTCTTGGTCTTGCCAGATCCTGCATTGGCGCTGACGGCGGCGGACAGGAGGGGATCAGCGGCCTGTCTCTGAGGGTCGGGCTTTTGCGCGCCTTGCGACATCTGGCTCATTCCTCGCCGTCGCCAGACGCGCCGGTCGACCATTCCTTCAATCGCGCCAGATGGTCATAGTCGCTGGGCGACTTCACATATTGCATGGCGGCGCGGGAGCGATAGCCGGTCGCGGCGTCGTCAAAGCGCGCGATCTGCTCGGCCAGCCCCGCCAGGGCTTCGGTCGCCAGTTCGTCAGACGCGGCGATGTCTATCGGCGTCTCCCGTCCCGGCGGGTCTCGCCCGGTCAACTGGACATAGACCAGTTCGCCCGGCTCGCCGGGACCAGCTTCTGTAAAGCCCCCGGCGCGGGCTATGGCGGCGGTCAGGGTAAGCTGGGGCGAAAATCCGGCCTTGACTTCCTTGGCGCTCGGCGGCGCGCCGGTCTTGAAATCCAATATGTGAATCCGGCCGTCGGCCACCTCAACCCGGTCTGCGCGCGCCGTCACGGTAAAGCCGCCGCCGGGGCTGTTCAGGGTCATTTCTCCCTGACGTTCAATGAGCACCCGCGCCCCGCCCGCCCGGCGACGGCGCTCGAACTGCGCCATGAAGCCGCCGGTGCGCTCGGCCAGGGCCTGCTCGCGCACCAGTTCAGCTTCCGGCGCGCCCGCCTGACGCAGAGCGTCCAGATAGAGATCGGCGAACACGCGCGCCGGATCGTCCTTGTAGGGCCAGTGCTTGGCGAAGTGCTCCGTCGCCTTGTGTATCGCCGTGCCCCGGATCCGATTGTCGAAGGGCTGGCTTGGGCGATCCATGGGATGGAGTTTGAGTACATAGCGGGCATAGACCGCATAGGGGTCGCGCACCCAGGCCTCTACGGCGGTGACCGGCAGCTTGCGCGGGCGCGCTGACACGGGCGGCCTGGGCTCCGGTCGCGGCGCTGTGGCCAGGTCGGTCGGGGCGGGCCATAGCCGCTCATCCAGACGGCGACGCCACTGGCGCAGGTCCGCACGGGTCGGCAAGGACAGATTTGCGCCCCTGGCCAGGGTCTCCAGCCGCCAGACCCAGCGGGAGCGAATGGCCGGCTGGCCATCGCGTCTTTCGGTGGTCAGCAACAGCACGTCCGGCGCACAGGCGGCCTGGGCGAAGTCGTGGGCGGCGAGGCCTATGCGGCGTTCCGGCGGCGGCAGGCCGATCTCGCGGCGCATGCTGCGCGACAGGAAAGGGTCAAGACGCGGCATGCGCGGCCAGACGCCTTCTTCCAGCCCCGCCAGGATCAGCCGGTCTGCGCGCACCAGCCGGGCCTCCATGGCGCCCAGAATCCGCAGCCTTGGATGGGTCGCGCCGCCGCTGCGCACGGTCTCCTCTGTGATCAGCCGCTCGATCAGTCCCGCAAAGGTCTCGGCGTCGCAGGGGGGCAGGGCGTCGGCCTCGCGCAGCACGCCGGCGATCAGGCTGGCGGCGCTTTCTCCCCCTGGTCCGGCCCACAGGTCGCCCGGACTGCCCCGGTCGTCGAGCGCCAGGGTCTCCATCGCTTCGGCTATGGCGCGCATGGCGTCCGGCGCTGCGGCGGGTCCGTGGCGAAAGGCGCAGACGGCCTTGTCCACCGCCGCCAGCAGCCTTTGCGCCGCCTCCTGCGCCTCAGGAACCTCTTTTAGGCGCGCCAACAGCATGTCCCTACTGGTCGGCCGCGCGCCGCGCAGCGCCAGCTTTTCCACATCGCGCGCCCGACCGGCCAGGGTCAGCTCGGGATAGCTGAGCCGCGCGAAGCGATGTTTCAGCAGGCCGAGCAGCAGGACGGGATTGAGCGGGTCCGCGGCGGCGCGCGCCATCAGGCCCAGCAGGATGCCGACCGGCAGGGTCGCCAGGGCCTGACCGGCTGAGGAATCGGCCTCAATCCCCCAGCGGGTCAGGGCGGCGGAGACCCGCCGCGCCAGATTGGCGTCCGGCGTCACCAGAGCCGCCGTCTTGCCGGGTGTCTCCAGGGTTTCGCGCAGGGCCAGGGCGGCGATCTCGGCGGCTTCCATGTCGTCTTTGGCCGACAACAGACAAAGCCCCTCCAGACCTTCGGCCACAGGGTCCACATCGGTGGAGGCGCCTTCCTCGCGCAGACGCCGGATCTGCACCAGCCAGTCGGCAGTGGCGTCGGCGGGGCGCAGGGCTTCATTGATCAGGCGTCTGCGCGAACGTCCGCGCGCCCGTTCAGACGGGGTCTCGGGCGAGGGCCAGGGCGCTACATCGCTGCGCGCCACGCCAGCCCGTTCAAGAAGCCGTTTCAGCGCGCCCTGCGGGTGGGCGTCGGCGACCTGGGCCCAGGCGTCTTCGGCAAGGTCCTGATCGAGTCCGGGCGTCACGACGGCCCCTTGCGGCGCCTGGGCGATTACGGCCAAAAGGTCGGCGGTGGAGGGCGCTGTGCCTGTGGAGCCCGCCGCGATCAGGGCGCGCCTTGGCGGATCCCGTCGCCACTGCTCGGCCAGGGCCCGCAATAGCAGGGCGCGACGCACATTGACATCTACCAGCCCAAGCTCGGCCAGCCGCTTTGGCCACAGCTCGGTGGCGATGGACAGGAAGCGGGCGGAGCGCTGCCAGTGAACCGCCAGATCGCCCTCGACCAGCGCGTCCAGCTTCTGCAGACCGCTGACCTCCTCGATCTGGATCGAATCCAGAAAATCACCCAGCGAGTCGGCGAGGTCGAGCGACTGGCGCGCGTCAATACCGTCGCGCTCGAGCAGGTGAGCCTGTTCGCTGACCAGTCGGGCCAGCTCGAACCGGCGGCGGAGCGATGAGACGGCGGGGGGCAGATCGACCGCCAGGTCGCCCGGCTCAAACGGCGCTTCGCCCTCTTCCAGGTCGCCCAGGGCCCGGATCTGGGGCAACAGCGTCGCGCGGCCTTCGGCGGCCTTGACAAAGGCCTCCGTCACCGCACGCATGCCCCGGCGTGTCGGGGTCAGAACGATGGCGTCGGACAGGGCTTCCGGTCCGATGGGCGCCAGAGCCTCCACCAGCCCATAGGCCAGATCATCCACAAAGGGACGGTGCGCCGGAATGGTGAACCAACGCGGCCGGGCGCGGCCGAATACCCTCTGAAAGGTGGGCTCCGGCAGATCAAGGCCCGGCGAATGGCTCATCTGGCGGCCTCATTTGCGAAAATGGCTTCGGCTTGGTCCCGCGCTGCAGGATCGCCCACATGCATCCACTGGCCGTCGAGCACCAAGGCGAACATGCGTTTTCGGCTCGCGATCCGGACCCACAGGTCGAACAGACCAAAAACGTCGCCGGGCCAGTCATAGACGAGTTGTGGTTTGGTGATGTGAACGCCGATCTGGACATAGGGCGCAGACGTCGCTGCGCCGCGCATGGACACCTGACCCGCTTCGCTGATGAAGAAATCGCCTGCGCGGTCATAGCCGACAGCGCTTTGCGTGGGCGTCGTCAGTTGCAGAATATCCATGCGATCAGGGTCAAAGGCCGCCATCATTGCGCCAAGGGTCGGCGCGCCCCGCTCGATCCAGATCGAATCGATATTGGCCACAAGGATCGGCTCATCGCCCAGCAGGGGTCGGGCGTGTTTCAGGCCGCCGCCGGTTTCCAGGGCCCTGGCGCGCTCGTCGGAGATGATGATCTCCATCCCGCCCTGGCGTGTGGAAAGGTGGGCCTCCACCATATCGGCGAAGGCGTGGATATTGACCACTGCGCGCCGGACGCCCGCCGCTTCCAGCCTGTCGAGCATGTGGTCGATCAGGGGGCGGCCCGCCACCTCCACCAGCGCCTTGGGCCGGTCCAGGGTGAGCGGCCTCATGCGGGTCCCCAGGCCCGCCGCCAGCACCATGGCGGTCTCGATCTTCGCTGTCATGCCCGATGCTCCCGGGGCACATGACTGTCAAACCAGCGCTTGAGGCCCTCAAGGCCCGGCGTCGCCAGATTGCGTTCCAGCGCGCGCCAGGTTCGCGGCATGAAAGCGGTGTAGCGGGGCTTGCCAAAGCCCGCCACCTGCCGGGCGAAGATGAACAGGATTCGCGCGGCGTTCAACGCGGCCAGCCCGTGATAGTCCGCCAGAAAGGCGTCGCGGTTCAGCGCCGGTCGCGCCGCCAGATAGCGCTCCAGCATGGCGCGCTCCAGTTCCGGCGCCACATCGCGGCGGGCGTCCTGCAACAGGTGTAGCAGATCCCAGGCGGGGTGCGCCTTCACGGCATCCTGAAAGTCCAACAGACCCACACGGGCGAGGCCGGAGCGATCTGGCAGCCACAACAGATTTTCGGCATGATAGTCGCGATGGGTGAAGACGCCCGAGGCGCCATTGGCGGCGGCGTCGCCAATGGCGCGGATCGGCGCCCACAGGCCTTCCCACTCCTGTGCGGCCTCAGCGGGAAAGGCGCCCTGTCCGGAAAATTTCGGCCACCAGTCCAGGAAAAGGTCGCAGCCGGTCTTCAGCGCCAGATCGTCATAGGGCAGCAGAGGCCAGCGTCCGCCCTCATAGGTCAGCCAGACGGGCGAAGGTTCTTCGTGCAGGCGCAGCTGAATATCGACCGCGGCCTGATAAAGCGGCTCCGGCGCCTCTCCCGCCTCGATCCGGCGGGCGAACAGGTCGTCGCCCAGGTCCTCGATGACAGCAAAGCCCTGCGCGACATTGCTGGCCTCCACCATGGGCGCGGACAGGCCCAGACCGCGCAGCCAGGCGGCGGCTCCGGCGAAGGCGTCCACCCGACCGGCGGCCAGCCGCGCCTTGGCGTTGTAGCCCAGCGACTGGCGCGCTTCGATGCTGGTCTCAGGCGTGGCGGGCTCGCTCTCTGCAGCGGGCGGGGCGTCCATAAAGATCAGGCTCAGGCCCGTTGGCAGGGTGAGCCGCTCATAGGCGCGAGTTGAGGCGTCGCCCGTCAGGGGCGTGCGCTTGGCGGCGCCAAAGCCATGCTGGGCCAAAAATTCCCGACGCAGCGTTTCGCGGTCGGTCGTCGTTTCAGTCATGGGCCAGCTCGCCTATTCGCATTTTCCAGGTCCCGAACGCCGTGATCCGCGCGAGCCGCGGCTCATCCTCGCAATCGATGGCGAGGAGGGCGGACGTCGGAACGCTCAATTCTATATCGAGTCGGTTCGGCGGCAGCCGGTCCTCCAGTCGTTCCGGCCATTCGATCAAGGCGACGCCGTCGCTGAGCGCTTCGTCCAGCCCCAGCTCATAGGCCTCGTCAGGATCGGAGAGACGATAAAGGTCGAAATGATAGAGGTCGAAGCCGGCGCGCGTTGGATAGGACTGGACAAGTGTGAAGGTCGGGCTCGGCGCCTCTTCATCCGGCGAGGTCAGTTTGCGCACAAGCGCACGGGCCAGGGTGGATTTGCCTGCGCCGAGCGGTCCGCGCAGGAGAATTGCGTCGCCGATCTGCAACAGATCCGACAGTTTTTCCGCGAGCGCGCGTGTCTGGAAAGCATTGTCCAGTTTGCGCTCGATCATTTCTGCTTTGGAGCTCATGGACGAAGGCTTTTCCATGGGCTATCGCCCCATGCAAGGTGGTCTGTGAGGCTTGCCCAAAGATGACGTAGGCGTCATATTGGTCGGGTCCGGCCCGCGCGACAAGAGGCTGAGATCAGGGAGGCGCTCTCTCAGAGCGTTTGGAAGCGGTTGAATGATCTGTCGGGACGCATTGTGATCGTGGGCGCTGGCCATGCCGGCGGGTCAGCGGCGGCGTTTTTGCGTCAGTTCGGTTGGACCGGCCCGATCACCCTCATTGGCGAGGAGCCGATCGCGCCCTATCAACGTCCGCCCCTGTCCAAGGCCTGGCTCAAGGGCGAGGCGGATGCGGACAGTCTGGCCCTGAGGCCGGCGAGTTTCTATAGCGACAACAATATAGGCCTGCGCCTGTCGACCGTCGTGTCCGGCGTTGACATGGCGGCGCGGGCGGTGACGCTCGACAGCGGAGAAAAGGTCGGCTTCGATCATCTGATTCTGGCTGTCGGCGCCCATGCGCGCAAGCTGTCCATTCCCGGGGCGGATCTCGACGGCGTGCTGGAACTGCGAACGGCTGCGGATGCTGAAAAGCTGAAAAGCGCGCTGGGACCGGGCAAGCGTCTGGCGGTGATCGGCGGCGGCTATGTCGGGCTGGAATCAGCGGCGTCGGCGCGCGCGCTCAGAGCTGAAGCGGTGGTGGTGGAACGCGAGCCGCGTATTCTGGCGCGGGTGGCCTGCGAGCTCCTGTCGACCTTCTTTAAGGACTATCACCAGGCCAAGGGCGTCGCGTTCGAGTTGAACGCGGGTGTGGAGGCCTTCGAGGGCGAGGCCGGGCGCGTGACGGGCGTCAGGCTGGCCGATGGCCGGACGCTGGCCTGCGACGCCGCTCTGGTCGGCGTGGGCGCCATAGCCAATGAGGCCCTGGCCCGACAGGCGGGCTGCGCCTGCGATCAGGGCGTTGTGGTGGATGAAAACGCCCTGACCGATGTGGCTGACATCTATGCGATTGGCGACTGCACCCGGCGGCCCTTGCCGCTCTACGCTCTCACCGGGCGTCTGGAAAGCGTGCCCAATGCGCTGGAACAGGCGCGGCAGGCGGCGGCCCATCTCTGCGGCAAGCCGACCCCGGTGGCGGAAACGCCCTGGTTCTGGTCAGACCAATATGACATCAAGCTTCAGATCGCGGGAATGCCTTTCCACGCGGTCCGTCAGGTCGTGCGCGGCGATCCCGCGCTGGCGCGTTTCGCGGTCTTCCATCTGGATGCTGAAAATCGGGTCCAGGCGGTGGAGGCGATCAACGCGGCGCCTGAATTTATGGCCGGACGCCAGTTGGTGGGAAATCGTAAACCAGTTGCGCCCGACAAGCTTAGCGACATTTCAGTCTCGATGAAGGAGGTCGCGGTTTAAAGCCCGCGAGAGAAGACGGAACCCATGGCCAAAATCATCTATATTGAGCATTCAGGCGCGTCCCACGAAGTGGACGCCAAGACCGGGCTGTCCGTGATGGAAGCAGCGGTTAAGAACAATATTCCAGGTATTGATGCGGATTGTGGCGGCGCCTGCGCCTGCGCCACCTGCCACGTCTATGTGGACTCCGCCTGGCTCGACAAGACCGGCAAGCCTGCGGCCATGGAAGAAAGCATGCTGGACTTTGCCGAAGGCGTTGAACCCAATTCTCGTCTGGCCTGCCAGATCAAGATTACGGACGAACTGGACGGCATGATCGTCCGTCTGCCGGAAAGCCAGCACTAAAGGCCGCCACTCCGCCCGGGGCGCCCTGACCGCCTGGCGGCGGGGCGCCGGCTACTTCTTTTGCAGCACAGACATGATCCGGGCGGAAGACGGCCGTCCGGCATAGCCCTTGTCCGCCACGACGGTGATCTGCACGACGGACCCGTTGATCCTGATCGCGACGTCCTTGCCGGTGGTGAATTGCACGCGATTGAAGCGGGTCACCACGGGCCGGCCCTGACCATTGCGTCCGGCGATCTTGTTGAAGGCTTCCGCCGTATTGATGGCGGTGTCCGCCAGCACGGCGCTGGAGGCGGGCGTCAGGTCATGCGGCGTCAGGTCCTGAGCCTCGAACACGACCAGATGCTGGGTGGCGCGGCTGGCGCGAAGACTGGCCTGGATCAGGATCTGAAACAGGACACTGGGATTGGGAATGACGGGCGGCCTCAGGGTGGCGCCTTCGCCCATATAGGCGGCGGCTGCGCCATTGGGACGCTCTCCGGTGAACAGGGTCAGCCCGCCCAGGCGGGTCGCGCGCAACATCGGTTCCCCGGTGTCCGTCTTGTAGATCACATCCCCACGCGGGCCCGCCGTGGGCTTCAGCGCCCATATTTCCTGGCTATCCTCGAAGCGAAGCAGCAGATCCTTGCTGTTCAGGTGATCGACGATGAACGCCTCGCCGTCCGACGGGGCGTAGCGGCCCTTTTCCAGGGTCGGTTTGTCATGGCTTGGAAACAGGAAATCGCGCAGGCTTGCGGGCTCCCCAGCCATGGCGGGGGAGTTGCTGCTGGACAGCAACGCAGCAATGATCAAGCCCGCGAGACGAACCCGGGTTCCGCCCCCCCTGGCTGCTCGGGCTGTACTCCAACTACCCATATGATGCAGTAGCCGTGAGATCAGGGCGCATTTTGGGCATGACCGCGCCAATAGGGTTGCGCGGCCATGCTTTCTTACGATCGAGGCGTCAGCTTGCGAAGTATTGCCCGCCGTTCGCTGTGATGGTGGCGCCGGTAATGAAACTGGAATCGTCGCGCGCCAGAAAGGCGACGCAGGCGGCGATCTCTTCGGCATGGCCCAGACGCCCCACCGGAATGTTGGAAATGATCTTGTCCAGCACCGGTTGCGGAACGGCCGAAACCATCTCCGTGTCTATATAGCCCGGCGCCACACAGTTCACCGTGATGCCCTTGGGGGCCGTTTCCTGGGCCAGCGCCTTGGTGAAGCCGATCACGCCCGCCTTGGCGGCTGAATAGTTTGTCTGGCCCATCTGGCCCTTCTGACCATTGATGGAACTGATATTGATAATCCGGCCAAAACCTTGCGTGCGCATGCCGTCAATGACCTGGCGGCTCATATTGAACAGGGAGGCGAGGTTGACGAAAATCACATCGTTCCACTGCTCCTTGGTCATCTTGTGCAGCATCGCATCGCGGGTGATGCCAGCGTTGTTCACCAGGATTTCGATCGGGCCGAGCTTGGCTTCGACCTCCTGCACCGCGCGAACGCAGTCGTCAAAGTCGCCCACATTGCCCTTCACCAGATCTACGCCCAGTTCAGCGGCGCAGGCCTTGGCCGCCTCGTCATTGCCGGCATAACCAGCGCATACACGATAGCCATCCGCCGCCAGGCGCGCGGTGATGGCCTTGCCGATCCCGCGCGTTCCGCCGGTGACCAATGCAACACGTCCCATATTGTCTCCCCCCTAGGGTTCAGATCTCAAGAGTTGATCTTAACGCTCAACACAGATGGCGACGCCCATGCCGCCCCCGACACACAGGGTGGCCGCGCCCTTCCTGGCGCCAGACCGCTTCATTTCGTGCAGCAGGGTGGTCAGGATGCGAGCGCCGGACGCGCCGATGGGGTGGCCGATGGCGATGGCGCCGCCATTGACGTTCACCTTGGCGGGGTCGAGCCCAAGCTCACGCACGACGCAGATGGATTGCGCGGCGAAGGCTTCATTGGATTCCACCAGATCAAGATCGGCCACCGTCCAGCCCGCCTTGGCCAGCGCCTTTTGCATGGCCGGGATCGGGCCTGTGCCCATCACGTCCGGCTCGACGCCGGCATGGGCCCAGGAGGCGATGCGCGCGAGAGGTTCAATGCCGCGCTTGCGGGCTTCGGCCGCGGTCATCACCACCAGAGCCGCGCCGCCGTCATTCAGGCCAGAGGCGTTGGCCGCCGTGACGCTGCCGTCCTTGGTGAAGGCGGGGCGCAGGCCCGCCACGCTGTCATAGGTGGCGCCGTGGCGGATATATTCGTCTTCCGAGACGATAGTGTCGCCCTTGCGGCCCTTGATCGTGACGGGCGCGATCTCGTCCTTGAACTTGCCGGCCTTCTGGGCGGCCTCGGCCTTGTTCTGCGAGGCGACGGCGAATCGGTCCTGATCTTCCCGCGTGATCTGCCAGCGCGCGGCGATGTTCTCCGCTGTCTGGCCCATGTGATAGCCGTGGAAGGCGTCGATCAGGCCGTCCTTCAGCATGGTGTCGGTAAAGCCCAGATCACCCATCTTCTGGCCGTTGCGAAGGTGGGCGGCGTGGGGCGACGAACTCATGCTTTCCTGACCGCCCGCCACAACAATATTGGCCGCGCCGTCCGCGATCTGCTGATAGGCCAGGGCGACAGCGCGCAGGCCGGAGCCGCACAGCTGGTTCAGGCTCCAGGCCGGGCTGGCGACGGGGATGCCCGCGCGCACGGCGGCCTGTCGGGCCGGGCCCTGTCCAGTTCCAGCCTGCAACACCTGGCCAAGGATCACTTCGTCCACATCTGCGGCGGGTACGCCGGCCTGAGCCAGGGCGGCTTCGATGGCGATGCGGCCCAGTTCGCTGGCGGGCAGGCTCGAAAGCGCGCCGTTGAAGGAGCCCACAGGCGTGCGGGCGGCGGAAACGATGACGATGTCGTGGGCGGTGCTCATGGCGCGATGGGGCTCCCCGGGGGCCTGTGGGTCATTGCGAAGCAGTTGGTCAGGCAATTGCCGACCGACCTTGTCCTCGCATATTTCAGGGGCGCCCGTCACGGGGCATGAGCGCCTGAATGCTTAGTTTTTGGTCTAATAGGTCACAATCCGTCCAAAGGACCAAAATGGAAACGCCCCGCCGAAGGCTGGCTTCGACGGGGCGTCAGGCGTCTGTTCACCCGAAGGTGGGTGAACGGATAGGGCTTAGGCGCCGTAACCGATCACCGCCTTGGTTTCGAGGAACTCGTTAAAGGCGTGATCGCCCCATTCGCGGCCATTGCCCGACTGCTTGTAGCCGCCGAACGGCGCCATCATGTCCGGCTGGGCGCCGTTCAGGATCACCTGACCTGCGCGCATACGAGACGCCACGTCTCGCACTTCCTTGATGTCGGCGCCCTGAACATAGGCAGCGAGCCCGTATTCGGTGTCGTTGCCGATCTCGATCGCCTGATCGAGCGTCTCATAGGGCAGGATCGACAGGACCGGCCCGAAGATCTCTTCCTTGGCGATGCTCATCTGCGGGGTGACATTGGCGAAGACGGTGGGCTTGACATAATAGCCTTTGTCCAGACCTTCCGGACGGCCAAGACCGCCGGCGACCAGCGTGGCGCCTTCATCTATGCCCTTCTTGATCAGGCCCTGGATCTTGTTCCACTGCACTTCGGACACCACCGGACCCAACTGCGAATTGCCGTTGGGATCGCCGACCGTGGTGGCTTCGGCGGCCTCGCGGGCGATGGCGATGACTTCGTCCATCTTCTTGGCCGGGGCGAGCATGCGGGTGGGCGCGTTGCACGACTGTCCCGAATTCATCATCACGCCCTGCACGCCGCGCGTCACGGCGGCCTTTAGGTCGACGTTTTCAAGAACGATATTGGCCGACTTGCCGCCCAGTTCCTGATGCACGCGCTTGACGGTCGCCGCCGCCTTCATGGCCACATCGATGCCGGCGCGGGTGGAGCCGGTGAAGGACACCATGTCCACGTCCGGGTGGCTGGAAATAGCAGCGCCCACATTCGGGCCGTCGCCATTGACCATGTTGAACACGCCCGCAGGCACGCCCGCCGCATGCATGATCTCGGTCCAGATATAGCCGGAGAAGGGCGCCACTTCCGAAGGCTTCAGGACCATGGTGCAGCCTGTGGCCAGAGCCGGCGCCACCTTGGTGGCGATCTGGTTCACGGGCCAGTTCCAGGGGGTGATGAAGCCGCAGACCCCGATGGGTTCCTTGGCGATCAGGGTCGTTCCGCGATGTTCCTCGAACTCATAGGTCTTGAGCACCTCGATGGCGGTTTGCAGATGGCCGACGCCCATGGCGGCCTGCGCCCGTTGCGACAGCCAGCCCGGCGCGCCCATTTCTTCGGTGATGGCCTCGGCCATGTCTGCGTAACGCTTCTTGTATTCCTCTACGATGCGCTCAAGCAGTTCTATCCGCTGGGCGCGAGTGGTGAGGGCATAGCTCGCAAAGGCCTTCTTCGCCGCAGCAACGGCCTTGTCCACGTCGGCCTTGGCGCCCAGGCTGATATGGCCCGCCACGCCTTCGGTCGCCGGGTTGATCACGTCCAGCAGTTTCGGCGTTGTCGGA
Organism: uncultured Caulobacterales bacterium; assembly: GCA_903858685.1. Lineage (GTDB taxonomy): Bacteria > Pseudomonadota > Alphaproteobacteria > Caulobacterales > Caulobacteraceae > CAIMFV01. The sequence goes on from CAIOJR010000087.1 coordinate 30,673, forward strand.
TCGACCCAGGCGCCGTCGATATAGAATTTCGTATATTCGCGCATTTTCTTGATTCCTCCCGATGGACACGCCCGACAGATGTTTCGGACGCACAGCCGCAGCCGCCGGGCGAAGCCCGGTTGTCTCTTCCTATCTTAGTGATCATCGATCAGCACGGAAGGGGCGCCGTGGGGGAATGCGGCCTCCAAATTCGATTCTTGCATCACATATCTGCGCGGTGAGGCCGTCGGAGCGGCGTTTCGGCTCCAATCCTTTGGCGCCAGACCGATCCAGCGCTTGACTCGCACCGCCCAGGCGCCCTAGAGAACCGCCTCTCGCATGCGGACCCGGTGGGCCGTGGGCGCATCCCTATTGTCTATCACTGCCCTGAAGGTCAGCACCATGTCGCGTCGTTGCGAACTTACAGGCGTCGGTCCGATGGTGGGTCACAATGTGAGCCACTCGAACATCAAGACCAAGCGCCGCTTCCTCCCCTCGCTGCAGGACATCGCCCTGCCGTCGGAATCGCTCGGTCAGTCCTTCAAGCTGAAGATCACCAATGCGGCCCTGCGGACGATCGATTTCAAGGGCGGTCTGGATAATGTGCTGCTCAACAGCCGTGACGAGGTGCTGTCGGCCCGTGCGCTGAAGATCAAGCGTCAGGTCAAGGCCAAGCTCGCCGCCCAGGCGCCCGCCGCCGCCTGATGTGGAGTTGTCGCCCAGACGGGCGACGCCTCTGAAGAGGTTTTACAAAGCCCCGCTGGCGTTTGCTGGCGGGGCTTTTCTCATTTGGTTTCTCAACCGTGTGGATGTCCATATGATCAGGGTCGCGATTTTTGAAACCGGCAGGCCGCCTGGCGGACTGGAAGCGCAATTCGGCGACTATCCCGACATGTTCACCCAGCTGTTGGGCGACGGATTTGAGACGACGGTCATTGACGCCCGCGCGGGCGATCTGCCGTCCGATGTGATGGACTATGACGCCTATCTGATCACCGGCTCCGCCCATGGCGTCTATGAGGATCATGCATGGATCGAGCCTCTCAGCGATTTCCTGCGGGCGGCGCGGGGCGTGCGGCCCATGGTCGGCGTGTGCTTCGGGCATCAGCTCATGGCCCAGGCTTTCGGCGGACGGGTGATCAAGTCGCCCAAGGGCTGGGCGGTTGGCCTTCACGCCTATCAGGTCGCTGCACGCGCGCCCTGGATGGATGAGGTCGATCAGGTGTGTATCCCCGCCTCGCATCAGGACCAGGTGGTGGAAAAGCCGATCGGCGCCGAGGTCATCTTGCACAGCGACTTCACGCCCTATGCCGGTCTGCTCTATCGCGAAGACGGCGCTGTGAGCTTCCAGGCCCACCCCGAATTCGACCCCTCCTACGCCCGCGCCCTGATCGCCCTGCGCCGCGGCGCAGCCCTGAGCGAAGCCCTCGCCGACAGGGGTCTGGAAAGCCTCAGCAACCCCAATGACCGCGATCGTCTGGCCAAATGGATCAGGGCCTTTCTGGCGGGATGAGCCGGAGCGAGGCGTTTCGATGCTGAAACATATATTAATTGTTCACTTTTCTCCGTCATGGTGAGAGCAAGACTGTGAATATCTAACATTGAGAGTGTTCATGTTTCGCTTCGTCCGGAATTTTTCCAAGAACGATTCCGGAGCTACGGCGATCGAATATGGGCTGATCGCGGCCCTCATCGCCGTGGTCGTGATCGGCGCGGTCAGCACGGTCGGCACGAACCTGAAGACGACCTTCAACCACATCGCCTCAAACGTTTCCCGCTGACATCCGCAAACCCGGGCCGGCTGCTGTTCCAGCGCCGCTGGTAGGCCCGGAGGGACTCGAACCCCCAACCAGACCGTTATGAGCGGTCGGCTCTAACCATTGAGCTACAGGCCCGCCTGAGCGGCGTGAGCGTGCGTTAGCATGGGTTGGGCGGCGATCCAAGTCATCTGGCGTGACGGCGCCATGCGTGGGGCGGCCCCAATGTTCAGCTTCAGTTCAGGTGGGTTTGGCGCATGATGCGTCGCATGATCTGATGAGGAGACGCGCCATGATCCATCGTTTATTTGACACCCGCCTTGCGGCGTCGGTGTTGGCCGCCGGTTTTGCCGCAAGTCTGGCCCTGGGCCACGCCGAGGCGGCGAACGCAGCGGAGTCTGGGGCGGCCATGTTCCAGTTGACGGCGGAGGGGCAGGTGGAGCTGGCGCCGGATATGGCCAGTGTGCAGTTGGGCGTGGTCGCGCGCGGCGGTACAGCGGCGCAGGCCATGGCGCTGAACCGGGTTCGGATGGCCGCGGTCGTGGCGGCGCTGAAGGCTGCGGGACTGGGGGCGCGCGACATCCAGACCTCGGGACTGAGCCTGACCGCGCAGTATGAATATCCGCAGAACCAGCCGGCCAGACTGATCGGCTATGAGGCGAGCAATCGGGTCAACGCCACGGTGCGCGATATTGGTCGGGTGGGGGCGGTGGTCGACGCAGTGACCGCGGCGGGCGCCAATCAGATCTCGGGCGTCAGCTTTGATATTGCTGACCGTCACAAGGCTGAGGACGATGCGCGTCGCGCCGCCGTTCAGGCCCTGTCGGACAAGGCCGCGCTCTATGCTCAGGCCACGGGCCTGCATGAGGCCAGGCTCGTCAGCCTATCCGAGGGCGATGCGGTCGACATCGCGCCGCCGCCCCGGATGATGGCCATGGCGCGGATGGCCGCGCCTGCGGCGCCGCCTACCGATGTCGAGCCGGGCGAGCTTCGCGTGAGGATCACCATCAGCGGCGTCTATCAGCTGACACGATGACAGGCTATGACGGGGCTGGCCTGGGGGCCGGGACGCGCAATTGCATCCCGTCCGCCAGGCGATAAAGTCCCAGCTTTTCCGACGCGCGGAGCCGAGTGCTTGCCCTTTCCAGACTTCAATCCCATCGCCTTGGCGATTCCCACGCCGTGGTTTGTGATTCCGATCCGCTGGTATGCGCTCGGCTATATATTCGGCATCCTGTTCGGCTGGCGCTATGCGGTGGCCCTGACCCGCAATTCGCGCATCTGGGGGCCCGGCGGGGCTGCGCCCATCAGTGCGCCGCAGATTGACGATCTGATCCTGTGGGTGACGCTGGGCATTATCGGCGGGGGTCGGCTGGGCTATATCGTCTTCTATTCCACCGCCACCCTCTGGACCAATCCGCTGCAGATCTTCCGGACCTGGGAGGGCGGCATGTCCTTCCATGGCGGGTTGATCGGGGTGTCCATTGCGGTGATCGGCTTTGCATTGCGCCATCGGATCAGCCTGCTGCGGCTAGGGGATTTTGTCGCGCCCTGCGCGCCGGTCGGGCTTGGACTGGTGCGGGTCGCCAATTTTGTCAATGGCGAGCTCTGGGGCCGCCCGACCAGCTTGCCCTGGGGCATTGTGTTCCCAAATGCGGGCCTTTTGCCGCGCCATCCGAGCCAGCTTTATGAGGCGGCTCTGGAGGGCCTGGTCCTGTTCGCCATCATCCGGCTGTGCACCCATGGCCTGAAGCTGCTGAACCGTCCAGGCGCAGTCGCCGCAACCTTCCTGACCTTTTACGGCCTCTTCCGGTTTGCGGTCGAGCATGTGCGCGAGCCTGACGCCGGCATGCCGGACTTTCCCCTGGGGCTGAGCATGGGCATGATCCTGAGCCTGCCCATGATCCTTGTCGGGCTTGGGCTGCTGGCCTATGCGCTGAGCCGTCCGCCAGTGGCGGCGCCTGCGCCCGAGGCCGTGGACGCCGCCGCCGTCGATCCCTGAAGTGGACGGATCGCGAAACCGGTTGAAACAGCGCCTGATCGACCTGATCACGGTCGAGGGGCCGTTGAGCGTGGCGCAATATATGACCCTGTGTCTGCACGACCCGACGGACGGCTATTACGCCGCCCATGCGGCTCTGGGTGCAACGGGCGATTTCATCACCGCGCCGGAAGTCTCCCAGATGTTTGGCGAGATGATCGGACTGTGGGCGGCCAGTCTGTGGCTGCAGATGGGGCGACCCCAGCCGGTTCGGCTGGTGGAGATGGGGCCGGGGACGGGCGCTTTGATGAGCGATCTGCTGCGCGCTGGCCGCGCGGTCCCAGGCTTTGTGGAGGCGGTGGATCTTTGGCTGGTGGAGCCGAGCGCTCCGTTGCGCGCCCTGCAGGCTGAGCGGCTTGACAGCGCAGCGCCGAGATTTGTCGACCGGCTGGAGGATGTGGCGGGCGGCGCCCCGATCATCCTTGTGGCGAATGAGGTGCTGGACTGCCTGCCTGTTCGCCAGTTTGTACATCACAGCGGCGCCTGGCTCGAACAGCGCATCGGGCTGGGCGCGGATGGCGAACTCGCCTTTGGACTGGCGCCAGCGCCGAACGGTCTTGCAGCGCCGGACCATCCGCCAGAAGGCGCAGTGCTGGAAGTTTCCAGCGCTCAGCAGGCCCTGGGTCAGATGATCGGCGAACGCATAGCGGCGCAGGGCGGGGCGGCCTTGCTGGTCGATTACGGACGCGGCGAACCGGGTTATGGCGATACGTTTCAGGCCGTGTCCGGTCATGCCAGGGTTGATCCTCTGGCGGAGCCGGGTCTGGCGGATCTGACGGTGCACGCCGATTTTCCGTCTGTCGCTGCGGCGGCCCGGGCGACCGGCGCCCAGGTTGCCGGCGTCGTCAGCCAGGGCGCTTTTCTCATGGCCCTTGGCCTGGCCGAGCGAGCAAGGGCCTTGCAAGCCGCTCAGCCCGACGCCGCCTCCCTGATCGCCCGCCAGATGGCGCGGCTGGTGGATGAGGATCAGATGGGACGCCTGTTCAAGGTGCTGTCGGTCCATAGTCCCGGCCTGTCGCCGCCCGGATTCGCCCCTCCCTTGGGAGAGATGTCATGACGCCTTCGCCCCCCTGTGTCACCGATCCGCGCCTTGCCGCGCTGAGCGGAGTGCGGCACGCCTTTTTCACGCGCGAGGGCGGTGTCTCGACGGGCGTCTATGACAGCCTCAATGTGGGGCGCGGGTCGCATGATGATCCGAAGGCGGTGGAAGAGAACCGCCGCCGCGCCGCCAGCCTGTTCGGTCTGGAGGCGGATGCGCTTCTGACCTGCCATCAGGTTCATTCCGCGCTTGTGGTCAGTGCGGACGCCGCCTTCGGCCAGACGCGACCTGCGGCGGACGGGGTGGTTGTCGCGAGGCCGGGATTGATCTGCGGCGCCCTGTCGGCTGACTGTGCGCCGATCCTGCTGGCTGACGCCGAGGCCAGGATTGTCGCCGCCGCCCATGCCGGCTGGAAGGGCGCGCTGGACGGCATGGCTGAGTCGGTGGTGGAGGCGATGATCGCGCGCGGCGCACGACGGGAGCGGATCGTGGCCGCCGTCGGCCCCTGTATCGCACAGGCCTCCTATGAGGTGGGTCTTGAATATCTGGATCGGTTCGAAGCGGGCGATCCGGGCGCGTCGCGGTGGTTTGCGCCGGGCGCTCATGCGCAAAAACGGCAGTTCGATCTACCCGGCTACGTAATCTCTCGTCTGGACCGCGCGGGCGTCGCCGATGCTCAGTGGATCGGCTGCGACACCTGCGCCGATGAGCGGTTTTTCTCGAATCGGCGGGCCTTTCACCGGCAGGAGGGCGACTATGGACGCCTCTTGTCGGCGATTGTGCTTGTCTGATCTTTGCCCAGCGTCCTAAGAGGTCGCGCAAGATCGCAGTTGCGACTCATGAAATCGGGGAAGATGTGGCCATGAAGCTTTTGGCGGGCAACTCCAATGCAACCCTGGCCGCAGCCGTGGGCGACTATCTCGACACCCCGTTGACCCGCGCCCAGGTGCGCCGCTTCGCCGATATGGAAGTGTTCGTCACGATTGACGAAAATGTACGTGGCGAAGATGTGTTCGTGATCCAGTCCACAGCCTATCCGGCCAACGACAATCTGATGGAGCTCCTGATCTGCATCGACGCTCTGGCCCGCGCTTCGGCGCGCCGGATCACGGCGGTGATGCCCTATTTTGGATATGCCCGCCAGGACCGCAAGACTGGCGGCCGAACGCCCATCTCGGCCAAGCTGGTGGCTAATCTGATTGTGCGCGCAGGTGCGCACCGGGTCCTGACCATGGATTTGCACGCGGGCCAGATTCAGGGCTTCTTTGATATTCCCACCGACAATCTGGTCG
>CAIOJR010000088.1 GCA_903858685.1 uncultured Caulobacterales bacterium
CGGCGTTTCGACTGAGGAGGTGTCACGCGCCCGCCCCTTCGGTATTGCCTGCGGGCTCCTGCGGCCGGCGCCCGGCGGAGCGGATGATTTCACGTCCCAGGATCGCCAGATATTTGCAGTACTCGATCACGAGGCGCCGGGAATCGTCGCTTCTGACCCACCAGCGTCGTGCGCTGAGCGCATCGGTGACCACTGGATAGGGATAGAGCGTGACGTCCGGCATGGTCGATTTCAGCTCCAGCATGGATCTCGGCATATGATAATCGGCGGTGACGACGATCAGAGTCTTGTAGCCATAGTGCCGCACCCAGCGCGCGGTTTCTGTGGCGTTGCCGCGCGTGCTGGTGGCGCGAAAGCCCAGATCGACGCAGCAGTCCCAGACATGGCCGACGCCGCGCGCGACGTCCTTCACCTCCGAGCGACGGGCCTGAGGATTGACGCCGGAGATCAGCAGCCGCTTGCCCTTGCCCTGTTGCAAGAGCTGAACAGCCGCTTCGATGCGCAGATTGGAGGCGCCGGTCAGGGCCACAATGCCCTGGGCCCGAACCGGTTCCGGCGCAGGCGTCGACGCAGCGATCCTGGAGGCGAAAGCCAGCAGGCCCACCACCCAAAATAGAGCTATCAATGCAAGCGCGGCGAGCGTCTTCATGCCGGTATCTTCAAGGCTCGAGAGGGCGCGACGTCAAGGCTGGGCACGCAATATCCTGGTGGCGACGGTCTTGGCGGATACAGCCGCGACGGCGGCGCCCAGCAAGGGGGCGGCGATGCAACTCGCCAGATCAAGCCAGCTGATGGGCAGGGCGGGGGTGAAGCCGTCCGACCCGCCGGCCAACCGCGTCAGGGCGCCCGCCGCCGCGGCAGCGATGGCGCCGTAGGCCGCAGCCCGGAACGCCAGGCTGGAGAACCGGACCATGAAGAGATTGGCGATGAAGCTGTCTTCAGCGCCGCACAGATGCAGCACTTCCACCACGTCGCGTCGCGCCGCTAGTCCTTGCCGCGTCGCGAAAGCAATCATGGAGCCGGCGGCGCTGGCAATCAGAGCGCATGCAAGGGCGGCAATCACGCGAACCAGATTGCCGGAACGCCTGACGTCCTGCATCCAGCGGCTGTGATCGTCGACGGACGCGTCGATGTGCGCGTGCGCCATCGCCTGATCCAGGCTGACCGCTGTCGCGGGAGCTTTAGGATCCAGCTCCACCGTGACCAGAAAGGGCAGGGGCAGGTCCGCGGGCAGGTTGCCCTTGCCCAGCCAGGGCTCCAGCAGGGTCTCGGCGGCCTTGCGGTCCAGGGCCCGCGCCTCGACGACGCCCTTCACAGCGGCAGCGGTTTCGGCGGCCCGCGCGGCGGCTTCAGGGCCGGTCTCATCGCCGCTGGGGCGAACCTGGATCGTCGCCGATGAGGACAGTTGCGTGACCCAGCCTCGCGCCGCGCGGTCGGCGGCCAGGGTGGCGATCACGGCGAGGCAGGCCAGAAAGGCCAGGACGGCGACCGTGAAGACCAGCCCGCCCGCGCGCTCGTCCTGTCTGGGAAGCAGCGAGGCGGCGCGAAAGTCCGCCGGGGCGTTGTGAGGCGCGCGGGCCGGGCTCATGCCTCCCCCTCCGCCGCCGGGGGCGGCTCAGGCTCGGACTGCGCTTCAGGGTCTTCCGGGTCGTCGTGGGGGACGGGTTCTGGGCGCGCGGATTCTGGGCGCGCGGGTTCTGGAGGTGCGGGCTCTGCGGCGCTGGCCTGAGGCGCCGCGCCGATCAGGTGCAGTCCGCCGTCGTGGACATGCAGGACCGGCATGCCGGAACGGCGCACCAGATCCTGATCATGGCTGGCGATGACGACCGTCGTGCCCAGACTGTTCATCTCCACCAGCAGTCGCAGGATGCGCAGGGCCATGGCGTGGTCCACATTGCCGGTCGGCTCGTCGGCCAGAAGGATGTCCGGCTTGTTCACCACGGCGCGGGCGATGGACAGGCGCTGTTTCTCGCCGCCGGACAGGGTGGGAGGAAAGGCGTGGATCTTCCCGCCCAGCCCGACCCATTGCAGCAACTCGATCACGTCGGCGCGATAGTCCTCGATCCGGGCCCCGGCGATCCGCAGCGGCAGGCCCACATTATCGAAGGCCGAGAGGTGGTCGAGCAGGTGGAACTCCTGGAACACCACCCCGATGCGACGGCGCACAAAGGGCAGATCGCGACGCGCCATGGCGTTCACGTCGCGTCCGAAAAGGCTGATCAGGCCCCGCGAAGGCCGGGCCGCCAGATAGATGAGCTTCAAGAGCGAGCTTTTTCCTGCGCCTGTGGCGCCGGTAAGGAAATGGAAGGAGCCGGGCTCTAGGTTGAGGTCAATGTCGCGAAGCACTTCAGGCGCCCGCCCGTAGCGCATCGACACACCCTGGAAGCGCACGACGGGAGCCGCTGTGTCTGGCCCATATGGCTCATTGTTATCAAGTGGTTGGCTAGACATGGCCCCCGTTATAGGCAAGCTCGGACCTATAGGCGCTGAGCCTCCGATTCGGCGAACATGATACTCACCTGCCCAGCATGCGCCACTCGCTATTTTGTGAGAGAGGGCTCCATTCCACCCGAGGGCCGCAAGGTGCGCTGCGCGGGTTGCGGGAACACGTGGCATGGCTACGCCATAGCGGAGCCCGTCAACCCTGAGGCGCAGGTCACGCCGGACTCCGACCCGTTCCCGTCGTCGGATGAGGCGTCCTTCTCCGGCATGGCGTCGGAGTTTGACGAGCCGACAATCCCTAACCAAATCAGAGCCAAGGCCGAGGCGCGTCGCCGCACGCGCGAAGCTATTGCGGCGGGCGTGGTCTGGGCTGTGCTGTGCGCCGCCTTTGCTCTGGTGCTGGTGGCGGCGGTGCTGTTTCGCGTCCAGGTCGTGCGCCTGTTCCCGTCCACGGCTGGCGCCTATGCGGCTGTGAACCTGCCAGTGAACCCCACGGGGCTGTCGCTGGAGAATGTTCAGGGCGGGCCGGGTCTGAGCAATGGGCGCGCCACCCTGGTGGTTTCGGGTGTCGAGCGCAATGTCCAGACCGATCCGCGACCGCCTGCGCCGGTGCGCCTGACGCTATATGACAAGGCCGGGCATCGCCTTGCCGAACATGAGGGCGCGGTGGAGGGGCCGGCCCTGGCGCCGGGGGAAACACGAAATTTCGCCGTGAACGTGTTTGATCCGCCGCTCAATGTCGCCGAGTTTCAGGTGGAATTTGTGCTCGACAAGCCAAAGCCCGCACCCGCCAGGTCCGCCCAGCATCCGGCGGCCCGACCTGAGGGGCAAGGGCGTCCCGAGACGAGCGGTCATGAGGTGAAACTCCGCGGGGAGGCCGCACCCGGCGCCGATGCGGGAAAGACGCCGGAGACGGCGCGGCCCTTGCCTGCGGGCTCTCCCTATGCTCTGCCAGCGGCGGCGTCGCCTGCCGCGCACGCTGAATAAGCCGTTCGGAACCTGACCTATGAGCGATCGCCAGATTTTGTTGACTGAGGCCGAAGTGGCCCAGTGCGTGGAAGATGTGGCGCGACGTATCGCGCCGGTGATCGACGACGACACGGTGGCGGTCTGTCTGCTGACGGGCGGCCTGTGGTTTGCGGCGGACCTGATGCGGGCGCTGGCGCGGCTGGGCAGGCATCCCCTGTTCGACGCGTTGTGGCTCGCCTCCTACGGCGACGACCGCGCCACCAGCGGGCGCGTGATCATCCGGGCCGGGCTGCAACGCTCCGTCAGCGGCGCCAGGGTGCTGCTGGTGGATGACGTGCTGGACAGCGGCCTGTCCCTGGTCGCCGCCACCAAGCTGGTGCGCGACGAGGGCGCCAAGGACGTCCTGTCGGCGGTCTTTGCGCGCAAGCCCTGGCCCAAGCCGCGCGAGGTGTCGCCGGACTTCATCGCCTGGGATGCGCCCGGACGCTTCCTGATCGGCTACGGCATGGACGACGGCGGGCGCTATCGCGGCCTGCCGGGCATTGACGCCGTCGATGGCTGATCGGCGGGCTGGAGGCGCGGCCTAGGACCAGTCCGGCGCCTGTTCCCGCGACAGCATTTCCTCATAGGTCGGCCGACGACGCACGACGGCGTAACGGTCGCCTCTGACCAGGACTTCCGGCGCCAGCGGCCGGGCGTTGTATTCGCTGCCCATGGAGGCGCCATAGGCGCCCGCCGACAGGAAGGCCACCAGTTCGCCTTCACCCACTGGCGGCATCATGCGGTCCCTGGCGAAGGTGTCGCCGGTTTCGCAGATCGGGCCTACGACGTCGTAGGCTTCTTCTGGCGCGCCATTGCCGACCCGCACGGGGCGGATGGCGTGATAGGCCTCATAGAGGGTCGGGCGCAGAAGGTCGTTCATGGCGGCGTCGACCACCAGGAACCTTCGGCCCTCTGCGCGGTGGTGAACATGCACCGTCCGGGCGATCAGAACCCCGGCGTTCGCCACGATGACGCGGCCCGGCTCAAACGCCAGAGCAATGTCCAGCCCGTCCACCACGCGCGCCACCATGGCAGCGTATTGGGCAGGCGTCGGCGGCGCCGGCGTGTCGTGATAGGGCACGCCCAGACCGCCGCCCAGATCCAGCCGCTCGACGCTCAGGCCATCGGCCCTGAGCTGTTCGACCAGAGCCCGCATCTTGATGAAGGCCGCCTCCATGGGCGCAAGGTCGGAAATCTGGCTGCCAATATGGCAGGCAACGCCGATCGGGCGCAGGGCCGGGTGGGCGGAGGCCTTGGCATAGAGCCTGCGCGCCTCCGAGAAGGACACGCCGAACTTCGATTCCGCCTTGCCGGTGGAAATCTTGGCGTGGCCGCCCGCGCCAACATCGGGATTGACGCGAAAGGCGATGGCCGGTCGCACGCCCTTGGCGGCGGCGATCTTGGCCAGACGGTCAAGTTCGGCTTCGGCCTCCACATTGATCTCGGCGACGCCAATATCCATCGCATAGGCCAGTTCGGCGTCTGTCTTGCCCACGCCGGAAAAGACGATCCTTTGTGGCGGCACGCCTGCGGCCAGGGCCCGGCGAATCTCGCCTTCGGACACCGTGTCCGCCCCTGCGCCCAGATCGCTCAGCGTGCGGATCACCGCCAGATTCGGGTTGGCCTTGACGGCGAAGGCGATCAGCAGATCGCGGCCCGGCATGGCGCTTTGCAACGCGTCGCGAAACACCGTGAAGTGCCGCTCCAGCGTCGCGGTCGAATAGACATAGACCGGCGTGCCCACCGCGTCGGCAATATCGGCCAGACGCACGCCCTCGCACCACAGCTCCAGTGCCCCCGTCGGACCGGGGCGATCCTCGAAATGGTTCATCAGTTGGGCGGACGGGTAGAGACCGGCGCGCCCATCAGGTTGGGAGAGCCGTCGACAGGCGTCGCGGATAGGGGCGTCAGCTTCTGATTCGGGTCCTGGATATCGCGCTTGGTCCTGGGCGCATTGTCGATTTCCGGATCAGGCTGGTCGGCGATGGCGTTGGCGTTGACGGGTTGGCGCTGGGCCGCGTCCTTGGCGGCCTTGGCCTCGGCGTCCGCCTTTCTCCTGGCCTGATAGTCGGCCTTGGCCTGGGCGCCGAACAGGGGGGCAGGCTGGTCGAGCGGTCCAAGCTTGCCACAGCCCCCCATGGCGCCGGACAGGAGCAATGCTGCGGCGAGGCCGAGCAGCACCTTGCGGGCGTCCACGGGGTGGGAAGACCTGATGTCACGCGTCATGGGAAAGCCGTTCCTTCCAGAGACCAACTTGGCGGCGCACTTCGCTGGGCGCCGTGCCGCCATAGCTAACACGGCTGGCGGCGGAACGCTCGGGCGTCAAGACCTGATAGACCTTATCGGTGATTCCGGGCTCGATCGCCTGAAGCTCCGACAGCGGCAGTTCCGGCAGGTCGACGCCAAGCTGCTCGGCGCGCTTGACCGCAGCGCCGGTCACATGGTGCGCCTGTCGGAACGGGATGTTCAGGGTCCGAACCAGCCAGTCGGCCAGATCGGTGGCGGTGGAAAAGCCCGAGCCCGCCGCCGCGGCCATGCGCGCCCGATTGGGCGTCAGGTCGCGAACCATGCCGGTCATGGCGGCCAGGGCCAGATCCAGTGCATCGAACGCCTCGAACA
>CAIOJR010000089.1 GCA_903858685.1 uncultured Caulobacterales bacterium
CCCAATGCGGCGCGGTTGCCCGATGGTCGATGGACAGTGGGCTACGCCCATGTGCGCTTCGCCCGGCAGGGCCTGCAGGTCACGCGGGAGGAAGCGCAGTCTCTGCTCTACCTCGATCTGAGTGATGTGGCCGACCAGATTGACCGCCGGATCTGCGCGCCCCTGAATGACAACCAGTTCTCGGCCCTGACCGCCTTTGCGTTCAATATCGGATTGGACAGCTTCGCCTCATCCCGGGTCCTGCAACTCGTCAATGAAGGGGAGTATAATCTGGCGGCGGGGGCCATGGAGATGTGGCGACGGGTGGAACTGGGCGGCCAGCGCCAGGTCGTGGACGCCCTGGTGCGTCGCCGGGCCGCTGAAAAGGCGCTCTTTCTGGCGCCGTTGGATTATTTTCCGGTGGTGTCGAGCCGTATTGTCCAGCCCCTGTCCGATCTGATGTTCACCTCGCCGTCGAGTTTGCAGGGGGTGCGGCCCGCCATCGTGTCGACCCCGCTGACGGGCGAGGTCACGCGCATGGAAATCGTGCAACAGACAAACCTGTTCCCCCCGACGGAGCCCGCAGAGCCCGTTGCGACGCCCGCCCTGGCTGCGTCGCCGTCGCAAGCGCATGAGCAGGCGCCCAACGACTCGACTGTGGTTGCAGACATCGCGCCCCTTGAGCCTGTTGCGGCGCTGCCCGACGTTCGACGTGACGAGATCCACCGACGGTCCGTCGCAAAACGCAGGATCGTCAGTCCGTCCTTGCCCTTTTATCTGGCTGCCGTGGTGGGGATCGCCCTGTTCGCACATTCCGTCACGCTTCTGCTTCGTGAGGCGAGCCTGGGGAATCTGTTGCTGGGCGTGCTCGGCGTGGTGCTGTTGGCGCCGGGCCTGGGTCGCCTGATCGTCGCGCTCATCCTGATGACCCATCAGGTCAGGTCCGCGCAGCGGCGCAGCGGCCGACAGTCGGCCTAAAGGATCGCGCGGACATCCCCGCCCCTGGACCCCATTGAAAAAGGCCGCCCCCGGTTTCCCAAGGGCGGCCCTGAACATCGTCGTGACCGCGTTGCGATCATCAACCTTGCCGCAAGGCTTAAGCTATCCGGCGTGACCCTCGGTAACGAGGCTCCAGGTCGATTGCGACCGCGGCAAATGACAATGAGACACTGGATCACCTCCTTTCAGCTGTTGAACAGGGAATCAAAGGCTAGCCCGAGTTTGCCGAAAGGGAAAGCGGGATTTCACGAGAATTTTCTGGGTTAAGCCGCTGAATTAAAGAATAATTCGCCAATTTCACCACATGCGCGGCGACTTTGCCGCCGGGATCCGTTATCGCAGGCGTCTCATCAGGAGAGTGAACGTGGCCCCAGACGGAGCGGCTGAGGACAGAACGCCCTGGATCGGATCCGGCAAGGTAAGGGCGCGCGAGCATGTCGGCGGCGTCCAGATCGCGGTCGATGGACTGACCACTCAGGCCAAATATTACAAGCCCCTGATCTATGAGTTTTTTCGCAAGGAATGGCGCGGCGCCCGTCCGGCCTGGGGCGAATATGAAGTCCAGATCGCGATGTATTATACTGGCGATCCGCCCTGGCTTGATCTGGATAATCTGGCCAAGGCGTTGCTGGACGCGATCAAGGGCTATGTCTTCCACGACGATTCGCAGGTGGCGCGGCTTGTGGTGGAGCGCGCGCCCGGTGAGCGGGAGCGCATAACCATCAATGTGTCGCCCTATGTTCGCCGCGCCCCGCCGGACTAGGCCAGGCGTCACCTGGCGGCCAGACTACTTCTTGCGGAACGTGTCCAGCGACACGATCTTGGGCCCGCCGTCCCCGTCTGGCGGCGTGTCGCCATGGGGCGGTTCGGTCTCGGGCCGCAGATGCTGGGTAACCGGGGCGGCGATGATTTCCGCGTCCTCGACGTCCGGCGACGGCCATTGCAGCAGGAACTGCACGCTGGGGTCATAAAAACGCGTAATGGCCTGATAGGGCACAGAGAGTCGTTTGGGCTGACCGCCAAAGCGCAGGGTCACGGCGAAGAAGGTCTCGCCCGGCGCCAGGTCCCAGAACTGGTGCTGCAGGACGATGGTCATCTCGTCCGGATAGCGCTCGACCAGATCGGCCGGTATGGCCACGCCGCCCGCCCGCGTCTTGAAGGTGACATAGAGATGATGCTGACCGGGCAGGCCGTCAGGCATATTGGCCCGCTTGAGCGCCGCCTTGACCACCTGTCGCAGGGCGTCGTGAGTCAGGGTCTCGTAATTCATCAGGTCCAGGGGCGGTCGTTCTTCGGCCATTCCATCCTCGGCGGCAAGCTCTTGGCGACAGGATACACCAAGGCCACAGGGTCTGTCGCGCGCCACGATCGGCAAAGGCGCGCCTGGCTGGCGAATGGTCGTGGTCAATGGCGGTTTGAGTGGAGGGGTTCTGTTGCCAGGCCCCCTCCGAGCCCCGCCTAGAGCCGCTCAAGGCCATAGGACTTTAGAGGTCGAGACGACCGCACCGCATTACGCAGCGAGGGCATACTCTTGAGCGAAGTTATCGTTCGCAACTATCAAAAGGGCCGATTGCGGGGGCCCATTCCGAGAGAAAGCAACACCTTTAGACGTCTGTCGATGCTGATCGGCCCCATATCCATCCGGCGATAACCCGGAAAAGTTCTGGTGGAGCCGCCGGGAATCGCACCCGGGTCCAGTCCGCTTATTACGAGCGCGTTTATCCCCATAGACAGGCCGAAACCTGACCCGGCCTATATAGAGGTTTCGTGGACGGACGGAAAGGGGCGTTTGCTTGACGCTAGGTCAGACTTTCCCGCGTCCGTCGCCGGGGTTACCATCCCTGTAACCAAAACGGCCAAGCGAGACGGAGGAAATCATGATCGGTGTTGTTGCGACCCTGACGGTGCAGGCGGGCAAGGAAAAGGAATTCGAAGCGGTGTTCGCCGATCTGAGCGCCAAGGTTCGGGCTAATGAGCCGGGCAATCTGATGTATCAGCTGACCCGTTCGCGCACCGACGCCGCCGTCTACAAGGTGCTGGAGCTTTATGCCGACCAGGACGCGCTCAGCCTGCACGGGAAGACCGAATATTTCCGGGCCGCGGGGCCGGCGCTGGGCGCGACGCTCGCCGGGGCGCCGAATGTGGAATATCTCGACGCCGTCTGATGCGTCCGGTTTGCGGGCCGCTCGGTCACAGCGCACTGGCGGTCCGCGCCATTCCGTACTTAACTGCGATCCTCAGGATCCGCCCGGGAGATGCTCGGTGAGACAGGCTTTGGCGCTGACGGCGCTGATATTATTGGGCTTGGTCGTGGGCGGCCTCAGCGCGCTGTGGGCGATCAACGCCAATCTGACCGGCACACAGAATTTTGGCGGGTGGATCGGATCCAGACTGGTCGGATCGCCTGCGGCGGATCCCTATACCCGCGCCATCGTCGCGCGGACCGGACTTCTGGCCCTGACGCGCAAGGAAGCGGTCTATTTCACGCGCGCGACGGATGAAAAGGGACGAGCCCTGTCCGACAAGTGCACCTACCGGCTGGACGGCGGTCCCCTGCCGGCGCGCTGGTGGTCGGTGACGCTCTATGCGGCTGACAATTATCTCGCGGTCAATGGCGACAACGCCCATTCCTTTGACGCCACGCGCGCCTCCCGAACCCCCGATGCGCGCTGGAGCGTGATGGTGGGGCGCGACCATGCCGACAAGGGACCGTGGATGTCGAGCCGCAACAGCGGTCGTTTCACCATATCCCTCAGGCTCTACAATCCAGAGGCGGTGGTGCTCGATCATCCGCAGGACGTCGCCTTTCCGACCCTTCGGACCTTGAGCTGCGGGGGGGCGGGCGCATGAAGCCGTGGATCTATCTGGCAGGCTTCGTCGGCGCCGCGGCCATTGGCCACGCCGCCGTGGTGCTCGGGACGCCCTATCTGATCACCGGCGTGGTCATGAACCGGATGAGCCAGCACGGCCAGGTCGTGAACCGGTTCCAGTTTGGCTCGCGAACGACCGAGGCGTCGCGTCAGGTCGTGCGGCCGTCGCCCGATCTGGTCTATTCATCCTGCGTATTCGATCTGTCGAAAGGCCCGGTTCGCGTCGTGTCCAAGCCGTGGGGCGACTATATGAGCATCTCGGTCTTCCAGGCCAATGGCGACAATATCTACGCCGTCAATGACCGTGAGGCCCCGCGCGGTGTGGACTTCGTGCTCGCCAAGCCTGGGCAGGGCGTCGCGTCCGGCGCCGCAGTCATCCTGTCGCCCAGCGACCGCGGCATCATTCTGGATCGCAGGCTTGCCCCGACCGCCGAGCGATTCGCGATTGCAGATCAGGTGCGCCGGTCGGACCTGTGCGCTGCGATCCCTTAATCTATTCGGTCTGAAAAGTGTGTCAGTTCTGCATTCTGACGATTACTTTCTTGCAATGTAGCATTCTGGGGGTTGCGAAAGTCGACAGGCCGGTCCACGTCCAACCCAACAGGTAAGGTCTGGGAGACTCACGCCGAATGGCCGGGCTATTGCGCACTCCATTAACCGCCGCCTTGCTGGCGACGGCCTTGGTCGGTTGCGCCACGGGCGCCAAGGTGCGGCCGGCAGATGTTCAGCTTCCCACGGCCTTCGAGGTCGCGCGACCGGGCGAGGGCGCCGTGGCCATTGCGGAGCCGTGGTGGTCTGCATTTCATGACGCCCAGCTTGATGAACTGATCGGTCAGGCCCTGACCCGTGCGCCAGACGCCAGAACGGCCATGGCGCGGCTCAAGGAAGCCATGGCGATCCGGTCTGAGGCGCTCGATTCCTACAATCCACAAGGGGCGCTGACGGCCCAGGCCTCGGATCAGCATCTGAAGTCAAAATATTCCGGCCTGAATCTGTCGAGTCTGAGCAGTGGTTCGACGGGAAGCTCGTCTGGCCTCAGTCAGCTTTTTCTGCCCGCGAATGAAACCAAGTCCTACCAGGGCGCTTTCAATGTCTCGTGGGAGATCGATCTGTTCGGCCAGCGCAAGGCCGCCCGTCGCTCAGCCAACGCCGATCTGCTGGCCGCGCGCTTCGACTATGACGCCTCGCGGCTCAGCCTCAGCGCCAATGTCGCCACCTCGCTTTTCCAGGCGCGCGCCTTGGCGGTGCAGCTTGAGGACGCGCGGGAAACGGCGCGCATCACCCGGGATCTGGCGAGCCTGGGGGCCAAAAAAGCGGAACACGGACTGGCCTCTCAGGCCGACAGCGCCCGGCTTGAGAGCGACGCCGCCACGGCGGAAGCCGAAGTTCAGCGTCTGAAACAACAGTCCGTCGCTGCGCGCCGTGCTCTGCTGGCCTTGCTCGGACGCGGGGCGGAGCCCGTGGAAAGTCTCTTCGTCAAGGCGGAAATGGCCGGGCCGCCTGCGCCGCCAGCCGCGACGCCGGGAGACATTTTGCGGCGTCGGCCGGATGTGCGCGAAGCCGAACAAAGGGTGCGCTCGGCCATTGGTCAGGCGACCCTGGCCAGGCTGGCCCAGTTTCCCGTCTTTACATTGCTGCCCGGAACGTCGCTATCGCGCACCGACGCCAACTATATCACCACGACGTCTGTCTGGACCCTGGCCGCGGGCGCCACTGTGCCCATCCTGGACCAGCCCCGGCTGATGTCCCAGGTGCGCCTGCAAAAGGCCAGGGCGGAGGAGGCGGTGGCGCTCTATGAGCAGGCCGTTCAGAACGCCTATCGTGACGCCGAGAACGGCTTGAACCTGATGGCGGCTGATCGCTCGCGTCTTGACCTTCTGACCAAGGCCGAGGCCAGCGCCCATTTCGCCTTTCAATCCAGCCAGCGCGGCTACGACATGGGGCTGATCGACCTGACCACGCTGCTCGATGCGGAGCGCGGCTGGCGCGCTTCCCGATCGGCCCTGACCAATCTGCAGGCCTCTGCGCTGACAGATGCGGTGACCACCATCAAGGCTCTCGGCGGCGGCTGGTCCGGCTCGTCCGCGCCGGTGAAAGGATAAGACCGATGCGGCATCCCGCACCACTCGCCGCCGTTCTGGCCTCTGTCGCCTGCGCCGCTCTGGCTGTGAGCGTGACGGGGTGCTCCAAGCCCAAAGGCGCCACGAACGCAGAACAGATTCTCACCGTCACCCTGACGGACGTGCAGATGAAGACACTGGACAGCGGCCTGACCGCATCCGGGCTTCTGGCGGCGCGTGACGAGGTGGCCATTTCGACAGAATTGAATGGCTATCGGGTGGCGGAGATCCTTGTCGATCAGGGCGCAACGGTCGCCAAGGGTCAGGCGCTGGCCCGCCTGGACGACACCTTGCTGAAGTCGCAGATCGCTCAGGGCGAGGCGTCGGTCGCCGCCCAGATCGCCAATACCCAGCGCGCGGAGGCCGAGGCGCAACGCGTCGCCGGCCTCGACAATATCGGCATCCTTCCGCAGGAACAGATCGACGAGCGTCGCATCGCTGCGCGGACAGCGCACGCCCAACTCCAGTCCGCCAAGGCGCAACTGGCGGATCTGAAAATCCGCGAGGGGCTGATGGTCATTCGCGCGCCGGTGGCCGGTCGCGTGCTGGACCGCACCATAAGGCTGGGCGACGTCGCCAGCCCTGCGGCGGTCATGTACCGGATGGCCAAGGACGGCGTGGTCGAACTGAATGCGGAGGTTCCCGAAACCAGCCTGTCCGTGGCCCGTACCGGCGACAAGGCTCAGGTGGTCCTGGCGGACGGAACCAGTGTGACGGGCGTCGTCAGGCTGGTCTCCACCCAGATCGATCAGGCGACCAAGCTTGGTCATGTGCGCGTGACCTTGCCGGTGCGCGCCGACATCCGGCCCGGCGGTTTCGCCCGCGCCATCTTCAACGGGCGCGGCGTGCAGGTGCCGGTCGTGCCTGAAAAAGCGGTTCAGTTCGACTCCAACGGCGCGTCGCTGATGGTTGTGGATGCGGCCGCGCATGTGCACCGCGTCAACGTCAAGACAGCCCAGAGGGCCAATGGCTTTGTGGCGCTGGCGGAGGGGCCGCCCGCAGGGACCCGCGTGGTTCTGGGCGGCGGCTCGTTCCTGCTTGACGGCGACCATGTGCGGATCGAGGGAGAACCCGCGCGATGAAGGTTCGGATATCCGCCTGGGCGATCCGCAACCCGACGCCTGTCGCCATCCTGTTCATCGCCCTTACCATCTGGGGGGCGATGTCCTACTTTTCGTTGCCGATCAAACACTTCCCCAATGTGAACTTCCCCGCCGTGTCGGTGTCGGTCACCCAGAGCGGGGCGGCGGCGCCGGAAATCGAAAACCAGATCACCCGTCCGGTGGAAAACGCGCTGGCCACGGTTCAGCACGTCAAGCACATCTATTCGTCCGTCACCATGGGCGCGTCAAACACCCAGCTTGAGTTCGACCTTGGCACGGACATGCAAAAGGCGACGGACGATGTGCGCACCGCCATCGACCGCGTTCGGCCCAATCTGCCCTCAACGATTGATGCGCCGCAGATCGTGCGCCTCGATGTGGATGCAGCCCCCATCCTGACCTATGCCGTGTCGTCGCCGAACATGACGCCGACCGACCTGTCCTGGTTTGTCGACGACACCGTCGCCACATCGCTTCAGGCGCTGAAGGGCGTGGCTCAGGTCAGTCGGGTGGGTGGCGTGGATCGCGAGATTCAGGTCTCGCTCGACCCGCTGCGCATGGCGGCTGAGGACGTGACCGCGCCGCAGATCAACAAGGCTCTGACCACCTTCAATCTCGACGCCACGGGCGGCCGCGCCAATATTGGCGGGCAGGAGCAGACCGTGCGCGTGCTCGGCTCGGCGGAGACTGTGGCGCGACTGAGGGCCATGACCATACCGGTCAATGGCCGATATGTGCGGCTGGCCGATGTCGCGGACATCGGCGACGGGGCGGCGGAGGTGCGCAGCTTTGCGCGCCTGAACGGACGCCCGGTCGTGGCGTTTCAGGTCAATCGGGTGAAGGAGGCAAGCGACGTCTCCACCGAAAAATTCGTCAAGGCCAAGGTCGCCGAACTCGCCAAGGCCCATCCAGACATCGCCATCAATGAGGTGATCTCCACCGTCAAGGAGACGCGGGAGAGCTATGCCGAAACCGTGCATGTTCTGATCGAGGGCATGGGCCTGGCCGCGCTCGTCGTCTTTCTGTTCCTGCGCAATATCCGGGCGACTCTGGTTGCGGCGATCGCCATGCCCTTGTCTCTGGCGCCGACCTTTGGCGTGGTCATGCTTCTGGGGTTCAGCCTCAATGTAATCACCCTTTTGGGGCTTACCCTGGTGATCGGCATTCTGGTGGATGACGCCATTGTCGAGATCGAGAATATCGAAAAGCGGATCGAACGGGGGGCGACG
>CAIOJR010000090.1 GCA_903858685.1 uncultured Caulobacterales bacterium
CCCGCCTCCCCTTCCGAGGTGACGGCTCGTCTGTCAAAGACGGGATCGGGGTTTCTAAGCCTCGATTTTATGGCGTCCGGCGATGAAGGCGCCTTTGATCTCGCACCCCTCGTCACCGAGATCATTCGGCTTCTGCCCCTCACCAAATTCGGGGATCTGGAACGCGGTTTCGACCTCGAGAAAGCCTTAGGTCCTTCGCCCATAAGGCTCTGCCTGAAAGGCGATGACGCCCTCTATATCGAGCCCGCTATTCTTGCCCAAATCATTCAAGGTGTCCTGAAGCATGCTGCGCCTCTCAAGCCCTTTCACCCCGCCGAGGCCGGTCGTTACCGGAATCTCGCTGGGGGCGTTGAAGACCTTGGAGTTCCCTTGCTCGGTGATGCGGACCTCTTGGCGTCAGCCCAGAAGCTTCAGCGCCTCGGAGAGCGAGATCCCGCCCCTGCCCCATCTTCCTTCCATGGCCTGCTCAGACCTTACCAGCTCGTCGGCTATCGCTGGATGCGAGACCTTCATGAAACAGGATTTGGCGGCGTTCTCGCTGATGACATGGGGCTTGGAAAGACCATCGAGGTCCTGGCGTTTCTTGCAGACCTGCACCTCCATCAAAAAAGCCCCCTGCCCTCTTTGGTGCTCGCCCCCACAAGCGTCGTCAGCGCTTGGGAGCGAGCCGCCGAGGCCTTCACGCCAGACCTGACCATCGAGGTGCTTCACGGTCTGGATAGACATGGAAAGCTCGATAGCGCGAACCGTTCCCATGTCTATGTCACCACATATGCGCTGCTCAGCCGCGATATCGCGGCCCTTCGCGCGCAACCTTGGGCGGCCGTCATCGCGGATGAAGCCCAGGCGGTTAAGAACCCAGCATCTCAAACCGCAAAGCGCCTTCGTGAGCTGGAGACGCAACTTAGGCTCGCCGTCACCGGCACTCCGGTCGAAAATAGCCTAACGGATCTGTGGTCCCTATTCGACTGGATCGTCCCAGGTCTCGTCGGCAATAAGGAGCAGTTTGGCAAACTCTATCGCGGACCGATCGAAAAAGACGGCTCCACCAGCGCCCAGGCCCGCCTCAATGCCCGCACCAAACCCTTTATTCTTCGCAGAACAAAGGCCGAGGTGGAAATTGATCTGCCCCCAAAAACAGAAATCATCGAGACCGTCCCCCTCGGTAAGGATCAAAAAATCCTCTACGAGAGCGTGCGTCTGGCCCGCCACGCGGAGGTGCGCGAAATCATCAGCGCCAAGGGCGTCGAAGCCAGCCAAATCTCCATCTTCGCCGCACTTCTTCAGCTTCGCCAGGTCGCGTGTGATCCGCGGCTCCTCAAGTTGGCCGCCCCCACCGTCGCCGGGAGCGCCAAGTTTGATCGCCTTTTTGAACTCCTCGAGGCGCTCTTGTCAGAAGGGCGTCGCGTCATTGTTTTTTCGCAGTTCGTGGAAATGCTAAAGCTGATCCGGTCCGAAGTGGTCACGCGCGGCTTGCGTCACCAGTGGCTCGACGGGGCGACCACCCATCGGGACAAAGTGGTCGATGCGTTTCAGAGGGGCGAGGCTGAGCTCTTTCTCATCAGCCTCAAGGCCGGCGGCGCCGGTCTCACCCTCACCGCCGCAGACACCGTCATCCTCTATGACCCCTGGTGGAACCCGCAAGTTGAGCGCCAAGCGATGGATCGGGTGCATCGTATAGGACAAGACAAACCCGTTTTCACCTATCGTCTTGTCGCGGAGGGAACGGTTGAGCAGACCATCCACGAACTTCAGGCAAAAAAACAGGCCGTTTCGGACGCCATCCTCGATGGAGGCTCAACATCCGGCGCGGCGTTGACACAAGAAGATCTGGACGCGTTGTTCAAGCCTTTAGGCTTTGATTGATATATTTTCGACGCCATCTTTACGAACACTCGATCTGAGGTGGCCCCCTGGTTCCACACAGTTTCGCGGCTTGGCCAAAGTCGGTTCAGGTTCGTTTTACGTCGCCGGTTAGCCCTCAGGTTTAGCACTATCCTGATCTGCCTTCGGTCAAACTATGTATCAATAATCGGGTTTAATGCTGCACTAAAAAGCGGTTATTTGGGTGTGTGCGGAAAATCGTCCCCTATGCCGGGCGCCATCGATACGCATGGAGTCCGCCGCACGATTGACCCTTCGCAGCGATCTGCGGCGCCTTCCGCCCGCCAAACAGGTAACGAGACCCCTTAATAGCACGCCTTAATGTGAAAATATGGCGATGGCTCACCACGTCGCGAGCCGCGGTCTGGTCAGGCAAAGCCAAAATCCTATGTGCAGCGGCGTGCAACAGGGACCCCTTTAGAGG
>CAIOJR010000091.1 GCA_903858685.1 uncultured Caulobacterales bacterium
GTGGGGCCGTTCCCATCGGCTCTGGAAAGCGCGATCGCCGCCTATCAAACGGCGGGCTTTCATATCACAGCCCCTTCAGAAAGCTTCCTCGGCCCAGGCTCACGTTTCGGACCGGTCATCAGCGGCACGACGACCGCCTTCAACAAAGCCTCTCGCCAAAGGGGCGGCGCCTTTGTGGCGACGCGGTTTGACGCAAACGGCAATGTTGTCGAAGTGGCCCATGTCCTGACCGGCGTTGACGGGATCACCAAGGGCGGCGGGGGCAAGCAGCCGGAGCGGTTCTCCGAATATGATCCCAAGAAAGCCGCGGACATTCTGAAAGACCGCTTTGTCGATAAAAGCTCAGTGCTCGGCATCGATCTGAAGACCGGAACAGTCGGCTATACCACTCCCACCCTTGCCTCCATTGGCGGCCAGTTCCCCTATGGCCTGGACTACAAGCTCACCTACAAGGCAGGCCCTGACAGCTGCACGGGAACATTCGGTCCCTGCACCGGGGCGATCCAGAGTGGCTGGAACAATGCCTGGGATGTGCGCTTCTCTAACTCCGGATCCGGCGCTGAAGCCATGGGCGCGACCAGCCCGTTTGCAGCGGCAGGCACCCTTGTCGCCTTCCTGGTCATGCAGGACATCTATGGCTCCACCGGTCGCACCGATCTGGAAAAAGACGTCTATGTCGCTTTGACCGCCGACTGGTGGCGCCAGCAGATGGTGGCCAATACGGTCACTATCAATCGCGGCTTCTCTGGCCAGCAATATATTCGACTGGTGGACAATAGCTGGCTGGCGCCCATCGGTTCCCCGGGCGTCCTGACCCAGTCCGGCGCCCGCGCCAAGGTTCGGGACAACTGCCAATTGGCGGCCGTTACGCTGGTCGGCGCCGCCAACCAGTCCACCGGGCGGCGTTGGGATCACTCTGGCGTCAGCTTCACGCTGCGCAATGCGGGCGGTGATGTGCTGAGCTTTGCCCCCTGGACCTGGATCTATGATCCGGATCTCAATAAGTGCGCTGTCCTCTATGGCTATAAGCCAACCACCTGGACCTTCCCTCAAGGGGTTACTGCCACATTCGCCTATGACTACCAGCAAGGGGTCACAGGCATCACCACCAGCCTTGGGCGTTCGGTCACCTTTGCGCAAAGCGCGCCCGGCACAGGTCTGACGGCCTCGGTCAATGGCGTCACAGTGGGCCAGACGGCTTCGGGGATCACCGATGCATCCGGGGCGCTTTGGAAGTTCGACTTTACCAGCCCGATCCTTCGATCCACCACGGCCAATAGCCAAAGGCCCGTCCCCTTCGGGGAGCTCGTCCATGTCTATGAGCCGGTCAATGGCTCTCAGGCGGCTCTTGAATACAGCTATGATGCTCTGGGTCGGGTCAAACAGGCCAAGGATGCTGTTGCCATCCAAGGAACCCGAAATCCCTACAGCTTCTTCATTGCTGATGGCGGGCGCGCCGAGCACGACGACCCGCTCGGGGGCGCCTATGTGGTCTATTACGACACGGACGGAAACGCTGTCCGCAACATCGACGAGCTCGGACGTGAGGTGGATTCGACCTATGACGGCCGCCATCGCGTGGCGTCTAGGACCTTCCCGGAAGGGGACAAGGAGCAGTTTGGCTACGACGCCAATGACAATGTCACCTCTCTGACCAAGGTCGGTAAATCAGGCGCATCTCCTGCAAGTCTGCTGATCACAGCGACCTATGAAACCACCTGGAACAAGCTGGCCTCGGTCACCGACGCCAAGTCCCAGACGACGAGTTTCACATATTATGGGTCAGGGGTTGCTGGCGCCTCCATGATGGCCACTGCAGTTCGACCCACGGTGAACGGTGTTCAGCCGACCTATAACTTCCAGTACAATGCCATTGGTCTTCCGACCCAGGTGGTGGATGCGGCCGGGTACACCACCCAGAGCACCTATGACACCTACGGCAACCTTGTGACTTCCAAGTCCGGGGCGGCGGCGGTGGGCGCAAGTCCTGCCCTCAACCTCGTCACCACCTATGTGACGGACGGTGTTGGGAATGTGACCCAGGTCACCGATCCGCGAGGGAACTATACGGCGACCCAATATGACGTGATGCGCCGCAAGACCGGCGAACAGCGTCGCGATGGTTCAACCGGCAAGGCCCTGACGGCCTCTGCCTTGGCCTATGACCTCAATGGTCGGACGATCACGGAGTCCAAGGCCACAGCCTTTGACGCCAGCAGCAATGTGACGGCCTGGGCGACGACCACCAAGACCTATACGCCCACCAGCAAGGTCTACACGGTGACGGATCCCCTTGGGAACGTCACCACCACCACATATGACGCCCTTGATCGCGTCGCCACGGTCACCGACCCGGTGGGCCGTGTCAGCTCCAAGGTCTATGATGCGGCCAGCCAGGTCCTACAGGAGCGGCGCGCCGTCGGAACCGCTCTGGAGCAGGCTTATCTGACCAATACCTATGGACTCGATGGTGAGCCGCTGACGGTTCAGGACGCCAACAACAACCTGACCACCTATGGCTATGACGGCTATAATCGCCTGGTGAAGATGAGCCTTCCGTCCACCACACGTGGCGCAGGCGTCTCGAGCACAACGGACTATGAGGCCTACGCCTACGACAACAACAGCAATCGCACGAGCCTGCGGCGGCGCAACCCGGCAGCGGCAGCCAACACCACGGATGCCGCCAACACTCTGACCTTCAGCTTTGACGCCCTGGATCGGGAAACGCTCAAGACCGTACCGGGTTCGCGATCCGTCTACACAACCTATGACCTTGCAGGCCGCCCTACGCTTGTCAGCTTCGACTCCGCCACCGGACCCGGCGTGGCCTATGGCTATGACTCTGCGGGGCGACTGAAGTCTGAGGCCACCAATGGCCGCACGCTTCAATATGGCCTTGATGGCGCGGGCAACCCGACCTCTATGTCCTGGCCGGACGGACAGTCCCTCAGCTCGACTTTTGATGCAGCCAACCGTCTCACCTGGACAGGCATCGGGACGATCGGGGCGAATTTCAGCTATGACGGCGCGGGCCGTCTTTCTGGGATCGCCCGGTCCAACACCACCGGTTCGACTCTGTCCTATGACGCGGACGATCGACTGACGGGGCTGGTGCATAGCTTTACCAGCACCTCCACCAATGTGACCTATGGCTTTGGCTATACGGCGGCGAGCCAGATCTCCTCCAACACCCTGTCCAACCTGCAATATCGCTGGCCGACGAGCCAGGCTCAGGCCCAGACCAAGACCTATGACGGCCTGAACCGGGACTCTGCCATTGCTGCGGTGGGCAATGGCTACGACGTGCGCGGCAACCTGACCTATGACGGGGTCCGCACCTTCACCTATGATCTGGAAAACCGCCTGACGGCAGAGTCCGGGCCCGCCACGGCGGCTTTGACCTACGACCCGCTGGGCCGGCTGAACCAGACGGTGATCAACGGGGTCACCACCCAGTTTCTCTATGCGGGGTCTGATCTGGTGGCCGAGTATGACGGCTCGGGCAATGTGCTTCGGCGCTATGTGGACGGGGCCGGGGTTGACGATCCTCAACTGTGGTTTGAGGGGGCGGGTGTCGGCTCTGCCAATGCCCGCTTCCTGCACAAGGACCGCCAGGGCTCGGTGATCGGGTGGAGTGACGCCAGCGGAACCCAGCAGGCCACCTACACCTATGGCCCCTATGGGGAGCCGAACAGCTGGTCCTCAACCGGGTCCCGCTTCCGCTATACCGGCCAGATGGCCCTGCCGGAGCTTGGGCTCTATCACTACAAGGCGCGGGTCTATGATCCGGTGGCTGGGCGGTTCCTGCAGACCGACCCTATTGGGTACAAGGATGGGCCGGACTGGTATCTCTACGTCGGGGACGATCCGGTGAATCGAATTGATACGGACGGCCAATGTGAACCATTCTGTGGGGCTGCAATTGGGGCAATCGTTGGCGCCAGCTTTGAAGTAGCCAAACAGACTCTTGTCGAAGGTCGGGACCTTCAACATCTCGACGGAGGTGCCATCGCAAGGGAAGCAGTTATTGGCGGGGTTGCTGGCGCAACGGGGGCGGGCATAGGTGCGCTCGCGGAAAAGGGTGCGGCTTTGGTCGCAACTAGAGCCGCGGCTTCTGTAACGGGAGCGGCCGTGAAGGGCGGCGTTACTTCAGGGGTCTCCTCAGCCCTTCATGGTGACAAGCCGGGAACAATCGCGGTTAAAGCGACAGCGGGAGCGGCGTTCGGCGGCCTCGGTAAGGCGGCGGGGAACGCTGTGACAAGCGCGGTGGGGGCGGCTCCAAAAGCTGTACCGGGTCAGCTTGTAACTTGGGGGGCGTCAACGGCACAGACTTCGGCTAGCAAGGTGGCTGGGACCGCTACGAGCCTGGCTATCGGATCGGGCGGTAAGGCTGCCACCGTGGCAGGCTGTAAGGAGGCGGGATCGTGCCAATAAACTCTGAAGTGATCCCGAACAAATATTTGAAAGGTACGGCGATAGCTTTCGGTTACGCATTTAACGCCGGTGTATTGCTTTGGTGTCTAGGGGTCGCACCGCCGATAATATACATCTGTATTGGGCTGACTTATTTAGCGTTCGCCCTTCAAATAGTATTGGCGACCTCGACCTATGGAGCATCGCGCATGCTGGCTTCCATCGGTACGGCCCTAGCGTTCGGCGTGCTCCTCTTCGGCGGCCTTCTGGGGTTATTCTATGTATTTGCGCATTATGGGATTCGAGCGGGCGTTATTTTCCGCCACGTGAGTTGAAAGTGAACTGTGTCGGGTTTGTCGAAATCCCTCACTTCCAAGCTGGGTTGCTGGCTCTCTGTTGAGATTTGAAACGATTCAAGATGCCTTGTTGGGGCCCGCTAATCTCACTGGCTGGTGGTTATTGAGCGACACACCTCACGCACGGGTGCGGCGAAGAAGATCGAGCTCGATCAAGGGGTTGGAGTGCATGCGGATAGCGTGCGCTTTGGACGTGGTGGTGGCCGACCCCAACAAAATCAACAGATTGAAGAGCGTGCGGATAGCATACGGCTGAGCGCTGTTCGTCGAGGGTTAGGGTCTATGGCAGGATAGCCATTGCGGCGGCGGGTCTTTACGCGGACGGACGGTGTGGTGGTCGTGGGGCTTTACGGAAAAGGCGAGATAAAAGGCGCACCTTGCGGCCCAGCTAGTCGGTTGTTTTTACGTGATGTTTTAGGCGATCGAGCAATGTGAGGCGTGTGGGCGCAATGTGCCCTGGAACCTTAACGCCTTGACGGACATCGCTTTTTTACACATTGCCGCCGCTGACGCCTGCCAGATCCTGCTTCGGCTTGGGGTGTCTTGTGGGGTGGTTCTGATCGACGACAAGATAAAAGGGTCTCGCCGGATGGGCGATTTTATGGTGGTCGTTCAGCAGGTTAAGGCGTGCCGCTGAGATCGCCACAGTGCCGTTCCATTGCTGCATCCTTTAACCCTCAAGGAAATCCACGGCACGGCCCCGCCCTTGGCTACGCGGGCGCCCGCTGGAACTCTCTCTTCGGTGATGTGGTGGATCGTCTGGCCGAGCGACGCCGACCCTTGACCCTTAGAGCTGCTGAGTAGGCTTCGCCAGAGGAGCCGCTGAGAGCGGTCCTGGATGGTGGCGCAGCGATGTGGCCGCCAGCTGGCGGCTGGCGGCGATGAGGGCTTCTCCTAGGCGCTCTTGGTGGCGGGCTCGGCGACAGGGGCTGGCCGTGTCGTGTCCCAGCGGCGGGCCTGGTGCTTCAGGATTAGCCCATGCAAGACGTCCTTGGCGGTGATCTTCTCATCGGGTGTGAACTGGTCGACGGCTTCCAGGATGAGCTTGAGATCATCGTCCTGCGGGCCACGCTCGCCCTCGTCGAA
>CAIOJR010000092.1 GCA_903858685.1 uncultured Caulobacterales bacterium
ACCGTCGTCCAGTTGGCGGTGATGTGGCAGTCGCCGCAATTGGTGTTGGTGTTGATATGGGTCGCGCTCTTGCCCTCGGCCGTCGTGCCATTGTGGCAGGTGGAGCAGGCCGCAGTGACGCCGGCATGGTTGAAGGTCGCCGAGGTCCAGTTGGCGGTGTTGTGGCAAGTCCCGCAATCCGCCGTGGTCGGAAGGTGGGTGGCAGGCTTGCCGGTCGCGGTCGTGCCATTGTGGCAGCTGGCGCAGGTTCCGATCACATCAGCATGGTTCACCGTCACCGTCGTCCAGTTGGCGGTGATGTGGCAGTCCGCGCAAAGGCTGTTGGTGTTGATGTGACCGGCGCTCTTTCCCTGGGCGGACGAGCCATTGTGACAGCTCACACAATTACCCGTCACACCGGCATGGTTGAACATGGCCGAGGCCCAGGTCGCCGTCGTGCGGTGGCAGTCGCTGCACGCCGCCGTGGTCTGAACATGGGTCGGGCCCTTGCCCTGCGCGTAGAGATTATTGTGGCAACTGGCGCAGCCGACGTTGGTCTGGGCGTGATCGAACTGAACAATCGTCCAGTTGCGGGTCGAGTGACAGCTATCACAGGACAGATGGGTGGGGATGTGGCGAACCGGCACGCCGGGCGCCATGTGGTTGTTGTGACACCCGGCGCACTGGCGCGGCGCACTGCTGAACTGGCCGGTCGTATGACAGGACTGGCAACTGACGAACCGGTGGGCGTCGTTCAGGGGAAAGCCGGTATTGAAGTGATCGAACCTGGCGGGCGGCGGCGGCAGGGGCGGAGGCGGCGCCAGCGTGGCCGTGACCGGCCCCTCCACCTCCGGTATGTCCGCCGCGGGCGCCAGCCTTGGCTTGGGAACCGCGGCCCTGGGCGTGCGCTTTACATTGACCGCAGACAGCTCATTTGGATCATCCGCCCCCGGAGGATCAGAGGCGCCATAGCCCGACGCCGAAACATGACCGCCGCCCGCAAAGACAAAAATCGTTACAATTGCAACAAGGGCGAATTTCGCCGCCGCATACCCAAATCGGGCAATGGCGGCGCCAATGTATTCACCAATGTTGTCGAATAACGACACGGTCTTGCGATCCCGTCCATGCTTCCGAGTTATCGACATTAACGCCAAATCGGCATTAATGACTCATTTAGATCTGCAACCTCTGCACAGATTCACTCGAACCCATGTGCGAGGCAATTTCGACAAGACTAAGGCTTAAGCCCAAAAATCAAGCGGTCAGAATCGACGCTCAACGTCTTTGAAGCTCTTGGTCGTGTGGCATTGCTGGCAGTTCTCGCCAAAGGCGCCGGTGTGAACATCCTGCGCCTGATGGCAGGTCCCGCATGTGGCGCTGACGCGCGACTTGCCGGGCTTGTGGCAGGTGGCGCAGGCCACGCCGATATGGGCGCCGTCCAGCGGGAAGCTGGTCTGGGCGTGATCAAAGCGCACATCCTTCCAATCCGCAGGATTGTGGCACTGCACGCAGTCATTTCGATAGGCGCCCTTGTGCGGGTCCTTTTTGCCGTGACAGCTCACGCAGGTCAGACTGGCGTCCTTGAAGCGTTTGCTGGCGTGGCAGTCCCCACAGGCCACAGAGGCGTGCTTGCCCACCAGCGGGAAGCTGGTCAGATCATGGTCAAAGCGAACAGGCTTGGTCCAGACGGCCTGATTATGACAGCCGCCGCAGTTGGGGCCGAGTTGTCCTTCGTGCTTGTCGTCCTTCTTGTGACAACTCACACAGGCGACATCCAGCTTGACGGTTTGGGCGGGCTGCACATGACATTGCGCGCAGGCGACCTTGCCATGCGCGCCGACCAGCGGGAACCGGGTCTTGGAATGGTCAAAACTTGAGCCCTTCCAGCTGGTTGTGGAATGGCACGACTCGCATTTCGGACCATTGATCCCCTTGTGCTTGTCGTCCTTGGCGTGACAGGTCAGGCAGTCTGTCGCTGGCGGCGCGACGCGGGCCGGCGACGGCGAAGACGCGTGACAGGCGTTGCAGGTCAGTTTGGCGTGCGCGCCGGTCAGAGCCCAGCCCGTGCGGCCATGATCAAACTGAAAGACCTTCCAGTCCCGTGAGCCGTGACACTCCGAGCATCCGGAGCCGTACTTGCCCT
Organism: uncultured Caulobacterales bacterium; assembly: GCA_903858685.1. Lineage (GTDB taxonomy): Bacteria > Pseudomonadota > Alphaproteobacteria > Caulobacterales > Caulobacteraceae > CAIMFV01. The sequence goes on from CAIOJR010000092.1 coordinate 2,126, forward strand.
TGTGGACATCGTCCTTGCCGTGACAGCTGATGCAGGTCGGCCTGGCCTCGTGATATCGGCCATTGGCGTGGCAATCGCTGCAGTCGGCGCGCGCATGGGCGCCCAGCAGCGGAAAGCCGGTTCGGCCATGATCAAAATGGCTGGGGGTCCAGGCGATGCTGGAATGGCAAGTCCCGCATTGCGGCCCAAGCGTGCCCTTGTGCGCATCATCCTTGGCGTGACAGCTGTTGCAGGAGGTTGGCGTATTGGCGAACTGGGCGCCGGCATGGCAGCTCTGGCAGGTCGCCTTGGCGTGGGCGCCAATCAGAGGGAAATGGGTGGAGGCGTGATCGAACTTCACCTCCTTCCAACTCCCCTCATTGTGGCAGCTGGCGCAGTTGGGACCAAGCGAGCCCTTATGCACATCGTTCTTTGTGTGGCAGCTGACGCAGGCCACCGGGGCGGCGCGGAACCTGGCGCCCGGCGCATGGCAAGACGCGCACGCGACTTTTAGATGCGCGCCCCGAAGGGGATACTCTGTCTGGTCGTGATTAAAGCCATTATGCGCAAACTCGGCGATGCGCACACCGCGACCCTTGTGCTCGGTATGACAGGTCCTGCATTCCGCGTTTGAGGCGGAAGGGTTCCTTCCGTGAAAGCCCCGGTGCGCGGCGATATCGGCGCCAATCGGCTTGTGACAGTCGTTGCAGAGCTTGTTCTGCGAGGACTTGTCAAACGCGGCGTGGCAGGATTTGCAACTGCCTTCAAACCTGGCGTGCGCCTGGGACAGGGCGCCCGGAGAGACCAGCTTTTCAATCACCGTCTGGCCATGAGCAGACGCCGCCGACAAGAGCAGCGCCGCCCACACAAGTCCCAGAAATCGAACCAGACGGGCCATCAGGACGTCCTAGTAGAGATGGACAGCGACGACGTGCACCAGGGCCGTAATGACCAGGATCACGAAGAGCGGAACGTGCAGCACGTGCCACAGCGAAAACAGACGCTCATAAACGCCCAGGGTCGCGGCGCGACTGATGGAGCTGAAATAGGTCTTCAGGGCCAGATCCTCCGCGCGGCGATGGCTTTGGATGTCGTCCTTCGACCAACCCTGGGCCCTGGCCTCGCGATCCAGTTCTGCGTGAATGGCCTGGCGGATCAGCTTTCGACATTTTCGGATATGTCCGCCCACCGTCAGGGCTCGCGCCAGGGCAGAGGAAAGGGTCGGCGTATCCGCCAGCGTCTTTTTTTCAAAGGCTTGCAGCGCACTCGCCCAGGCGCGATCCCCGGTCGCGCTGAGACTGATCGACTGGCGCGCGCCCACCGCCTCTTCGCGCAGGCTGCGCGCTTCCAGTTTCTGGCCATAGAGCCCGCGGTGCACCCGGCCGTAAAGGTAACGTCCCGCCACGCCGCTTCCCGCCACGACCAGCATCGCCAGCAGGGCCACGGCCGCATTGGCGGAGTTCAACTTGAAGCCGGAATGCACCACCACCAGCACAGGCCCCACAATGCCCAGCATCATGTGCCAGCGAAACCAGTTCGCGGGATTGCCCCAACTGCGCATCAGCCGCATGCGCTTCCTCATCGGATAGAGGATCAAGGCCAGCATCAGTAGCGCGCCCGCAATGCCGATCAGATATCGCGCTCCAAATTTGGGCGCCAGAAGGGGGGTGTCCCTATATATCCAGCCCAAGGCCAGAACGGCTAAATTGACTATTGAAAACAGTAAGATAGCGACAACGCCATCGCCTGAGGCGCGCCGCTTGCCCTGCGCGCCCGGACGTCCACGCAAAGTAGAGTTCAACGTTCGCGCACCGGACTTCGCGATGTTAAGCTCTATACTCATTGTGAGTTCATCCCCATTTCACTCAGATGCAGTGCAGAATCGATCCCGCCGTATGATTTAGACGAGATTATGTTAACCCGATGGCAGACACAGCCTCGTTATCAACACAGTCTACTGCTCAGAATTAGGCCCCGGCTTGGTAAGGATGGAGTGAATGTTGGCGGACGTTGGTCGTTTTTGCCTGTATCTGGCGCTGTTTTTCTCAGTGGTTCAGGCGGGCGCAGGGCTGATTGGCCCCTGGCGATCCAGCCCCAAGATCACGTCCATCGCCCGCTCAGCATCGCTTGGGCAGTTTGTATTCCTTGCCCTGGCCTTTGCCGTTCTGATCCGTCTGTTCGCCATTTCAGACTTCTCCGTCGCCGTGGTCGCGGCCAATTCTCACACGTCCAAGCCCCTGTTCTACAAGATCGCTGCAGCCTGGGGGCATCATGAAGGCTCGATGCTGCTCTGGGTGCTGGTGCTGGCCGTATTTGGCGCGGCCATTTCGGTGTTTGGAACGGCCTTGCCAGAGGCGTTTCTGGGCCGGGTACTGGGCGTGCAAGGACTGATCGGCCTGTTTTTCCTGGCCTTTATCATCGCCACCTCCAATCCGTTCCTGACCCTGTTTCCAGTTCCCCTTCAGGGTGACGGCTTCAATCCGCTGTTGCAGGACCCCGGCATCGTGTCCCATCCGCCCATGCTCTATCTGGGATATGTGGGCTTCTCCACCGCCTTCTCCTTCGCCGTCGCCGCCCTGATAGAGGGTCGGACAGACGGATTGTGGGTCAGGTATGCGCGTCCCTGGATCCTGACCGCCTGGATCTGCCTGACCATCGGCATCACGCTCGGTTCGCTGTGGGCCTATTCGGTGCTGGGCTGGGGCGGCTGGTGGTTCTGGGACCCGGTGGAAAACGCGTCCCTGATGCCATGGCTCCTCGGAACGGCGCTGGTTCACTCGGCCCTGGTGGTGGAACGCCGGTTTTCACTCGAGCGCTGGACGCTTCTGTTGTCGATCCTGACCTTTTCGATGAGCCTGCTGGGAACCTTCGTGGTGCGAAGCGGAATCCTGACCAGCGTTCACGCCTTTGCCGTCGATCCGGCCCGCGGGGCCTTCATCCTGGTCATTCTGGTTCTGGCCACCGGCGGGGGCCTGACGCTCTACGCCCTGCGCGCTCCGGGGCTGGCTTCCGGCAAGGTGTTTGGCCTGTTCAGCCGCGAAGGCAGTCTGGTGCTGAACAACATCCTGCTGGTGACCATCACCGGCACGGTCTTTCTGGGCACCTTCTATCCGCTGTTCATCGAATTGAGCGGCAATGACAAGATCTCGGTCGGCGCCCCCTATTACGCCATGACCTTCGTGCCGCTGGCGGCGCCTCTGTTGCTGGCCATGGTCGTTGGGCCGCTCCTGCTGTGGCGCAAGGACACGGGCAG
>CAIOJR010000093.1 GCA_903858685.1 uncultured Caulobacterales bacterium
ACGACCTTGGGAGCGGGCGCGCCCTTTTCCAGCCTGGCCACGCCTTCGATCACTTCGATCTTGTGCTTCTTCATCAGGAAGCCGACGCCGGAATTGAGCTGTTTGGCCACGCCGCGCGAACGCTCGATCACCTTGTCGAAGTCAAAGGCCGCCTTTTCCGCCGACAGGCCGTAATCCTTGAGGTGCGACAGCTTTTCGAACACCTCGCCGGACTTCAACAGCGCCTTGGTCGGGATACAGCCCCAGTTGAGGCAGATGCCGCCGAGGTTTTCACGCTCGATGATCGCGGTCTTCAGACCCAGCTGGGATGCGCGGATCGCGGCCACATAGCCGCCGGGGCCGGAGCCGATAACTATCAGGTCGAAGTCGAGGGCCATGACCCTGATCTCCTTGTTCGAATGGGAATCGAATGGTCAGGACGTACGAAATCAGGCCAGAAGCGTCACAGGATCTTCGACAAAACCCTTGAATACATTCAAAAATCTCGCGCCGATTGATCCATCGACCACGCGGTGGTCGCAGGTCAGGGTCACCGTCATCACCGTGGCGATGGCCAGTTGATCGCCGCGCACCACGGCCCTCTTCTCGCCTGTGCCGACCGACATGATGCAGCCCTGCGGCTCGTTGATGATGGAGGCGAAGCTCTTGATGCCGAACATCCCCAGATTGGATATGGAGAAGGTTCCGCCCTGGAACTCGTCCGGCTTCAGCTTGCGGCTGCGCGCCCGCTCGGCCAGATCCTTCATGGCCACCGAAATGTCCGCCAGGGAGCGGGTCTCAGCCGCCCGGACAATCGGCGTGATCAGACCGCCGTCAATCGCCACAGCCACGGCGATGTCGGCGTGGTGGTGGATGGCGATCCCCTCCGGCGTATAGCTGGCGTTCGCTTCCGGCACGATCTTCAGGGCGGCGGCCACGGCCTTGATCAGGATGTCATTGACGCTGACCTTGACCTTGCGGGGCTCCAGCGCGGTGTTGATCCGTGCCCGCGCATCCAGAAGGCGGTCGATCTCCAGATCGATCGTCAAAGGGAAGTGCGGAATGTCGCGGAAGCTGTCGGTCATGCGACGCGCAATCGTCTTGCGCATGCCGTCGAGCGGGACAAGATCATAGGAGCCCGGCGCAATGCCCATCTGCTCCAGTGACTGGACCTGACGCGGCGCCGACCCTGGCGCCGGGGCGGCGATTGTCGCTCTGGCGGGCGCAGCCTGACCAGGCTGTGCGGCCTCGACATCGGCGGCAATGATCCGGCCACGCGGACCAGAGCCCTTCAGGCTTGCCAGATCCACGCCCTTTTGAGCCGCCAGTCGGCGCGCCAAGGGGCTAGAAAAAATGCGGGCGCCATCAGCGGCCCGGGGCGCGGCGGGCGCTGGCGCAACCCCCGCAGGCGCAGGCGCCGCGACCACCGCCGGCGCAGGCGCCGAGCCTGCAGGCGCAGACGGCGCTGAGGTGGCCGCACTCTCGCCTTCCGCCTTGAGCCGGGCGATGGGCGAGTTCACCTTCACGCCTTCGGTTCCGGCCGGTACGAGGATTTCAGTGACCACCCCCTCGTCCACGGCCTCGACCTCCATGGTGGCCTTGTCCGTCTCGATTTCGGCAATGACGTCGCCGGCTGAGACGGTGTCGCCCACCTTGATGTTCCATTTGGCGAGGACGCCCTCCTCCATGGTGGGAGACAGCGCGGGCATGAGGATGTCTGTCATCACTGATCCTGGCTCAGATGGGCGAGCCCGTGTGCATGGGCCTCCCAGTTTTGTCCGTCAAAATCCTCGAACCGAAGATCGAGGCCGTCCGTCGTATCTAGGCAGCGGGCGCTCACCGACCATCCATCGGGATTGGACCGTGGCCGGTAGAAGCTCTTGATCCCGCAGGTCTTGCAAAAAAGGTGGCGGGCCAGGCCGGTATTGAAGCTGTAGCTCGTCATCGCCGCCTCATCCGTCAGAAGCCGAAAGCGACTTTCCGGTACAATCAGATGGATGAATCCGGTCATGGCGCAGATGGAGCAATTGCAGCTCTGGGCCGACGAGCCTGGCGCCAGATCGACCTCGAACCGAACAGCGCCGCAGTGGCAGCCGCCGGTCCGGGTCAGAAATGGCGTCTCGCCCGTCATCCCAGATCAGCCGCGCGCGACAACGCCGCGCACCGCCGCCACGATCTTGTCGACCGACGGCAGGCAAAGCGCTTCCAGATTGGCGGCGTAGGGCATGGGAACATCCTCCCCATGGACGCGAACAGGCGGTGCGTCGAGCCAGTCGAAGGCGTTCTCCACCACGCGCTGACAGACCTCTGCGCCCACGCCGTAGGGGCCCCAGCCCTCTTCGACGGTGACAAGACGGTTGGTCTTCTTCACGCTGTTCACAATCGTATCAGTGTCGAGCGGACGCAGGGTGCGCAGGTCGACCACTTCCACCGAAACGCCTTCGCCCGCCAGGACCTCGGCGGCTTCCAGCGCCAGACCCACCATGCGGGAATGGGCTGTGATGGTGACGTCTGCGCCCAGGCGACGGACCTTCGCCTTGCCGATGGGAACGACCCAGTCGATCCCTTCCGGCACGTCGAACTCAACCCCGTACATGATTTCATGTTCCAGGAAGACCACCGGATTGGGATCGCGAATCGCCGCCTTCAACAGGCCCTTGGCGTCAGCGGCGTCATAGGGCGCCACGACCTTGAGGCCCGGAACCGCCGCATACCAGGCGCTATAGTCCTGGCTGTGCAGAGCGCCGACGCGCGCCGCGGCGCCATTGGGGCCGCGGAAGACGATGGATGACTTGATCTGACCGCCAGACATGTAGAGCGTCTTGGCGGCGGAGTTGATCAGATGGTCGATGGCCTGCATGGCGAAGTTGAACGTCATGAACTCGACAATCGGCTTCAGACCCGTAAAGGCCGAACCGACCGCCATGCCGGCGAATCCGTGCTCCGTGATCGGGGTGTCGACCACCCGCTTCTCGCCGAATTCCTGCAGGAGGTCGCGGCTGACCTTGTAGGCGCCCTGATACTGGGCCACTTCCTCGCCGATCAGATAGACATTGGGATCACGGCGCATTTCTTCCGCCATGGCGTCGCGCAGGGCGTCACGCACGGTCACGCGGACCATGGTCGCCCCTTGCGGCAATTCCGGGTCCGCCTCGACGGGCGCCTGCACCTTGATCGTCACAGGCGCCGGATCAACCACCGCTTCAGCGGAAAGGGGGGCTGGAACCGGGTTCGACACCGCCCCCTCGCCCGCCAGACGCGCAATGGGGGTGTTGACCTTCACGCCTTCGGTTCCGGCGGGAACGAGGATTTCCTCTACCACGCCCTCATCGACGGCCTCCACCTCCATGGTGGCCTTGTCGGTCTCGATCTCCGCAATCACGTCGCCAGACGAGACCGTGTCACCGACCTTGATATTCCACTTCGCCAGGGTCCCTTCCTCCATGGTGGGGGACAGGGCGGGCATCAGCACGTCCACGCTCATGCAGTTCAGGCCTCGAGATAAACGTCGGTGTAGAGCTCGGACGGGTCCGGCTCCGGCGCAGTGCGGGCGAATTCAGCAGATTCCGCCACGATCTTCTTCACATCGGCGTCGATCGCCTTCAGCGCGGCCTCATCAGCATAGCCGAGCGCGTCAAGACGTTCGCGGAAATGCTCTATGGGATCGCGCGTCTTCTTGACCTCGTCCACCTCTTCCCGCGTCCGATATTTGGCAGGGTCGGACATGGAATGGCCACGGTAGCGGTAGGTCTTCATTTCAAGCAGATAGGGCCCATTGCCGGAGCGGGCGTGCTCGGCGGCGCGGGCGCCGGCCTCGCGGACCGCCTCCACGCTCATGCCGTCCACTTCCTCACCGGGAATGTTGAACGACACGCCGCGCTTGAACAGATGGGTTTCAGCAGAGGCGCGCTCGACGCTGGTGCCCATGGCGTACTGGTTATTCTCGATCACATAGACAACCGGCAGGCGCCAAAGCTCCGCCATGTTGAAGCTCTCATAGACCTGACCCTGATTGGCCGCGCCGTCGCCAAAATAGGTGAAGCTGACATTGCCATTGCCACGATAGTGATTGGCAAAGCCTAGGCCGGTGCCAAGGCTGACCTGTGCGCCCACAATGCCGTGGCCGCCAAAGAATCCGGCCTCGACGTCAAACATGTGCATGGAGCCGCCCTTGCCGCGCGCAACGCCGGCCGCGCGCCCGGTCAACTCAGCCATGACGGCCTTGGGGTCCATGCCCGCGGCCAGCATGTGACCATGGTCGCGATAGCCGGTAATGATCTGGTCGCCCGGGACCTTAATCGATTGCATACCGACCGCTATGGCTTCCTGACCGATATAGAGATGGCAGAAACCGCCGATCAGACCCATTCCGTAAAGCTGACCCGCCCGCTCTTCGAAGCGGCGGATCATCAGCATGTCGCGGTACCAGCCCAACATCTCGTCTTTGGTCGGCGCCGAGTTGGAGGCGGCCTCCTGGGCGGGCTTGGGCGTCTTTGGGCGACCCATCTAAAACCTTTCCTGTCTAGCTGTGCCG
>CAIOJR010000094.1 GCA_903858685.1 uncultured Caulobacterales bacterium
ACGTTCGCCGTGTTCGGATCCGTCGCTTCGTTGCCGTCGGATTGGGCTTCCACAGCCGGAGAGGCGTAAACGCCAAGATGGCTGTGCGGGTCGATAATGCCCGGCGTAACCCACTTGCCCTTGCCATTGATCACGACTGCGCCGTCGGGAACCTTCACATCGGCGCCGACGGCGACAATCTTGCCGCCCGACAGGACAATGGTCCCGGAGTCGATCTGGTCGCCGGCGGCGGTCAGGATGGCGGCTCCGACGATGGCCGTCGTCACTGACGGCATCGGCTTGTAGGTCGAGGGGAAAGGATCAGGGTTGGCCCACGGGTCCAGGCCCGCCCGCAAGGGCTTAGGCGCCGATTTCTCCGTTGAGTCTTTGGCTGGCGGGCTGGATGGCGCAATTTGGGGCGCGCTGCCGCCGATGCTGACGGCGCAACCGGAAAGGGTCGCTGCCATCACCGCCAGCGAGGCCGCGATAACGAATCTGGACACGGATCACTCCTTCAATGTGAGACAATCTGATGCGCCAATGCGCACGATGTCCAGCCTCCAGAGTGTAACTAGGGGCGCGACTTCAAACTGCGGCCCGAAACAAGGGCGGATGCGCCGAAACGTGCGCGCAGGCTGTCCATCGCCTGTTCCTTCACGCGGGCCCTGGCTTCATCCTGAGCGAAGAAGTCGAGGGGCGCCTTGGCTGTTTCCACCAACTCGGACACGCCTGCGCCGATCAGGCGAAAGGCGCGGCCGTCCACCTCGCCCGCCAGAAGCTCTCGCGTGGCCTCAAACAGGGTGTGGGCCGTCTGGGTCGGATGGGGCAGAGTGCGTCGGCGCGTCACCAGCTTGAAATCCGCCGTCTTGAGCTTCAGCGTCGCCACGCGACCCACCACGCCCTTTGCGCGTGCCTGCATGGCCACCTTCTCGCAGGCGGAGAACAGGCGGTCTTCCAGAGCTTCGCGATGCGTCAGGTCGGTGTTGAACGTGGTTTCGGCGCTGATGCCCTTGCGGGTTTCGTCCGGATTTACAGTGCGGCTGTCGCGCCCTTCGGCGAGTTCCGCGAGCCTCAGGCCAAAGGCGCCATAGCGTTCGGCCAGGGTGCGCGCGCCCATGCGGCTGAGATCGCCGATCCGGCGCACGCCGTCCTTCTCCAGCGTGCGCGCTAGCGCCGGACCGACGCCGGGCAGAAGGGTGACAGGACGATCGGCCAGAAATCGCTTCGCCTCGGTCGCGCCGATCACGGCGAAACCGCGCGGCTTGTCCAGATCCGAGGCGATCTTGGCCAGCACCTTGTTGGGCGCGAGGCCGATGGAGACGGTCAGACCGACCTCGCTGGCGATGCGCCGCTGCAGGCGCGCGAGTTGCCAGGCGGCCGAGCCGCCGTTCAGGCGCTCGGTGCCCGACAGGTCCATCCATGCTTCGTCGAGGGAGAGGGGTTGCACCAGCGGGGTCAGCGCCTCGAGCATCCCCATGATCTGACGGCTCGCAGCCTTGTATTTCGCGAAGTCAGGGCGAATCACGACGGCCTCCGGGCAGGCGCGCAGGGCGGTCGACATGGGCATGGCGGACCGCACGCCATAGGTTCTGGCGATGTAGCAGCAGGTCGACACCACACCACGAATCCCCCCACCGACAATTACCGGTTGATCTCGCAATTCCGGCCTGTCACGCTTTTCGACGCTGGCGTAAAAGGCGTCAGAGTCCAGGTGGGCCATGGTCAGGCGGTCAAGTTCATCATGCGAAACAAGGCGTGGAGAAGCGCAGGCCGGGCATCGGCGGTCCGCAGGCGTTGGGCCTGTCCATAGACAATCTCGGCAAAGGGTGCGGCCGGGCACGTCCTGTCGTCCTTATCCTGTTCTCTTCGGGATTGTATAATCCCGCCTATCGACTTCGGCTAACTCGGACTTAAGGATATCTGTGCGACATCTAAAGCTACAGCGCTGTGAGCGGGGACAAACGTGCGCGCGACAGGCGATGGTTGGCGTGATCAGATTATGACCAAGAAAGTCCTCATCGTTGAGGATAATGAGCTGAACATGAAGCTTTTTCATGATCTGCTCGATGCTCAGGGATATGAAACGCTTCAGACTCGCGAAGGTCTGCAAGCCCTCGCGCTGGCGCGCCTGCATCAACCCGATCTCATCCTGATGGACATCCAGTTGCCGGAAATCTCCGGGCTTGAGGTGACCAAATGGCTGAAGGAGGATGACGACCTGTCGCACATTCCCGTGGTCGCCGTCACCGCCTTCGCCATGAAGGGCGATGAGGAGCGCATCCGTGAAGGCGGGTGCGAGGCCTACATCTCCAAGCCGATCTCGGTGATGTATTTCCTCGACACTGTTCGTCGTTTTCTGGGGTAAGGCCACATGACCGCCCGTATCCTCGTTGTAGACGATATCGAACCGAATGTGCGGGTGCTGGAAGCCAAGCTGACGGCGGAATATTACGACGTCTCGGTCGCGTTCGACGGGCCGTCGGCCTTGTTGAAGGCCGCCGCCATCAGCCCAGACATCATTCTCCTCGACGTCATGATGCCCGGCATGGACGGGTTTGACGTCTGCCGCCGGCTGAAGGCCGACCCCGCGACCCGTCACATTCCCGTCGTGCTGGTGACGGCCCTGGATGGCCGGCGGGATCGTCTGACCGGACTGGACGCCGGAGCAGACGATTTCCTGACCAAGCCCATCGATGATGTCGCCCTGTTTTCGCGGGTCAAAAGCCTGACGCGGATGAAGATCGTCATTGACGAACTACGTCAGCGCGAGGCGTCCGGCCGCCGCATGGGCGTGATCGAAGGCGCGGCGTCGAAGATGTCCGGCATTGGCGGTCGCATCATCATTGCTGATGACAACGAGGCCCAGGCCGAGCGGATCGCCACTGAACTTGCAGACGAGCATCGCGCCTTTGTGGAGGCGGACCCCGATCGCGCCCATACGGCCACCCGCTCGCATGGCGACCTTCTGATCATCAACAGCGCCTCCAAAGGCTTTGACGGTCTGCGTCTGGCGGCCCATGTCCGCTCTGACGAGGCGACGCGCAACATTCCGATCCTGGCTATCCTCGATCCATCTGAACGCGGGCGGATGATCAAGGCGCTGGACATGGGCGTGAATGACATCCTTCCGCGTCCGGTGGATGTGGAGGAGTTGGGCGCCCGCGTCCGGACCCTGCTGCGGCAAAAGCGCTATTGCGACTTCCTGCGCAACAATCTCGACCAGAGTCTGGAGCTGGCGGTGACTGATCCGCTGACGGGTCTGCATAACCGGCGCTACATGTCGGGCCAGCTTGCCGCGCTCGTGCGTCGCGCGGCGCATGGTGGAGAAGTGGTGTCGGCCTTGCTGGTTGATATCGACCATTTCAAGCGCATCAATGACACTTTTGGCCACGCGGTTGGCGATGAGGTGCTGCGAGAGTTTTCCGTGCGTCTGGCGTCCAATGTCCGCGCCATCGATCTGGCCTGTCGTTATGGCGGGGAAGAATTTGTCGTGATCATGCCCGACACCGACATGGCGGGCGCGCGCCGCGTGGCGGAGCGTCTTCGCAATCATATTGCCGATTCCCTGTTCAAGGTGACCGGTGTTGAAGACATGCTGGCTGTGACCATTTCGGTCGGCGTGGCGTCTACGCACGGACCCGACGACACGGCCGCCGATCTGCTGAAGCGTGCCGATGATGCGGTCTATGAGGCCAAGGCGTCCGGCCGCAATCTGGTGATTTCCAGCGCTGCTTGATCCCGCGGCAATTTTTTGGCCTGCGCGGGTCGCTTCCCAAATGCAAAAACGCCCGGCTGAGGGATCAGCCGGGCGTTTTTATGTCGCGCTGAGGCGAGGCAAGACTACTTGATCTTGCCTTCGCGGAACTCGACATGCTTGCGCACGACGGGGTCGTACTTCTTCATGACAAGCTTTTCAGTCTTGGTGCGGGCGTTCTTCTTGGTCACGTAGAAGAACCCGGTGTCCGCCGAAGAATTCAGACGGATCTTGATGGAAGCCGGCTTCGCCATGCCAGAAAACTCCTAACGGACGGGCAAATCACCAGTCCGGGAAAAACGAGAGCGCGGACAATACGAATCCGCGCGAAGATGTCAATGCCTGGCCCCGGTTTTGCGCCAAGGTTTGTGCATGGCCTGAGCTGTCGGGCGCTTTGGATCATTGCGACAGTCAATATTCGTCGTTAGCTTGCGCATTTGAGGGCATGTCAATGATCGATATTGATCTGTGCTGGCGGGCGGAAGAGGCTTGCGCCGCCGCCTGGCCGGCGACGCGCGAAATCATTCTTGGACAGTGGCGGGTCCGGGCGGCGGGCGGGCCGACCCGTCGGCTGAATTCCGTCAACCCGCTGCGCGGGCCCACTTATGACCCAAGACCCGTCATGGCCGAATCAGAGGCAGTCTATGGCCGTCTGGGGCGTGCGCCGGTCTATCGCGCGCCGTCCATCGCCACAGGCATGGACGATGTGCTCGAAGCTTCAGGCTATGTTGCGTCGTCGCAGACGGTCACATCATTTGCTGATCTGCGACGGCGGGGTCCGGTCGGCGACGGAAAGGCGCTCCGCAGCGATAGGGCTGATGCGGCCTGGCTGAACTTTCGCAACAGGGTCACGGCTGCGACCCCGGATGAGGCCCGCAGCTATGCGGACACCGTCTCCAATATCATCACGCCGGTCTGCTTTGCCTCCGTCGCGGTGGACGGCCTTGTGGTCAGTGCGGCCTATGGCGCCCTGTGCCGGGATTTACTGGTGATTGAGTCCGTCGCGACGGATCCGGCCATGCGCAGGCAGGGCCACGGGCGCAGTGTCGTCAGCGCCTTGATGGACTGGGCGCAGTCGCAGGGCGTCCCAGGGGCCTGCCTTCAGGTGGTCGCTGACAATCACGGGGCCCGCAAACTCTATGAGGGGCTGGGATTTGATCGCATGCTCTATGCCTATCATTACCGAAGTCCGCCCGTGAGCGTCTAAAGCCGCTCCATGAGCCGCCCGCCGCGCGAATAGCGCAGGGAGACCGGGCGGCGCGTGTCGTCTTCCAGGCGCAGCGCCAGTTCCTGAAGCACGAAACGGGTCACGGCGGGCAGGTCCAGCTTCATGGCCTCTTCCAGATTGACCCAGGCGATCTCGTCCAGTTCGCCGCTGCCCGCGGTCGGCTCCAGTGAGATGAGCCGTTCAGCCTCGGCGGTGAAGAACCGGGCGTCGAAGCGCTTTGGGCGATAGGGCGGCGTGATGGCGCGGGCGATCAGGTCCAGGGCGCCAAGGTCGGGCAGGGCGCCGTCGGCCCCGAACGCCTTCCATGGGCCTGAGAGGCGGGCTGGCGCGGCGGGGCGGGCCAGCCTCAGGCCCACCTCTTCGAATGTCTCGCGCACAGCAGCCATGCCCAGCGCGCGCGCCTTGTTGGCCGGCGCCGTTTTCATCAGGGCGCCGAGCACCGGGTCGCGCAGTTCGCTGGAGGCGGGCGCGCGATAGTCGCCGCGGTCCAGCTTGCCGCCGGGAAAGACCCACATTTCCGGCATGAAGCTGTGGGAGCGGTGCCGCTTGCCCATCAGGACGCGCGGCCTGGATGCGTCCCGGCGCAGCATGATCAGGGTGGCGGCGTCCTTGGGCCGCACGGCGGCCTGACCCTCTGCTTTCAGCGGGCCGTCTGTCGGCGCATCATATTTCGCCCGCGTCGCATCAGCATCTACCGCCACGGCTGCACCACGATTTTCACCTGTTGATCGGGTCTGGAGAGCGTTTTGAAGGCGTCAGGCGTGTCCGACAGCGCCACACGTGCGGTAATCACGGGCGACACGTCCAGCAGACCCTCGGCGATGTCGTGCAGGGTCTGGCCGAACTCCTGCGCCGAATAGCCAAACACAAAGCGCAGGTCCAGCTGCTTGTTGATGGCGAGCGACGGCTCGATCCGGTCCGCTTCCATGCAGACCCCGGCCACAATGATCTGCGCCTTGGGCGGGCAGCCCTCGATTACGGATTGCAGGACGCCGGGCGCACCGACACATTCAAATACGACCGGACGGGCTATGGCCTGGCCGGTCATCTCCGCCAGCATGTGGGCGGCCATGGTGGACGGCACGCCAAAATCGCTCCAGGCGAGGTGAGGCGACATCTGGGCCGGATCAACCAGCTTGTCGGCGCCCAGTCGCTCGGCCATGGCGCGGCGGGCCGCCGAGAAGTCAGCGGCGATGACGGGGCCATGGCCACGCTGCTTCAAGGCCGCAATTATGGCCAGACCGACCGGGCCGCACCCCAGAACCAGACAGACCCCGCCGGGCTGCAGATCCGCCTGGGCCACGGCGTGAGCCCCGACGGCGAAGGGCTCCGTCATGGCGGCCTCTTCGTCGGACAGCCCATTTTTGACGGGCAGGAGCATGGCCTCGGTCAGCACCATGCGTTGCGCGAACCCGCCGGGATAGGTGTTGGAATAGCCGATCAGTTCGACGCCATCAGCACCTATGGCGGCCGGGAAGGAGACCACGCGTGTTCCCGCTTTCAGCAGACCCTGGGTTCCCGGCCCATGGTCAAGGATCTCGGCGCTGAACTCGTGGCCGAACACCATGTCCTTCTTCGTGTCGATCCGGTCGCTGGCGCCCGCGCGCCGACCCATCTCGATCATGTGGTCCAAATGGTGCAGGGCGTGAAGGTCAGACCCGCAGATGCCGCAGGCCAGGGTCTTGACGAGCACCTGACCCGGGCCCGGAACGGGATCGGCCATATCCTCGCAAATGAGGCTTGAGCCGCGACGAATGACAGCGCGAATGGCGAACACCCTCCCACACGCCCCTGAAGCGGGGTCTTCTGGGAACAGCATTCCGTTTCCGGTGTCCGGTTGCAAGGGCTAAGCGAGGATGCTTTGCCAACGCCTTGTCTAGCCGGTCGCCAGCCACAGTTCTGCATCACCGCTGGATACAGGTGCGAAGGCGGAATCGTCGAACCCGCCATACCGGTCAAACACCGCCTTCAGATCAGCCGGCGTGCAGGGGCGCGACACCAGATAGCCCTGCACTTCTGTGCAGCCATAGCCGGTGACCATCTCCATCTGGCGCTCCGTCTCCACCCCTTCCGCCGTGGTGTCCATGCCAAGGCTTGCGGCCATGCCGGTGATCGCCTTGACGATCGACACCGCTTCCAGACTGAGCGACAGGTCGCTGACAAAGGAGCGGTCGATCTTGATCTTTGTGAAGGGGAACTGGCGCAGATAGTTCAGGCTCGAAAAGCCGGTTCCGAAATCGTCGAGCGCCACGGACAGGCCCAGTTCGCGCAGGCGGAACAGGGTTGTCAGATTGGTCTGGCTGCCCTGGAGCAGTGTGGACTCGGTTATCTCCACCTCCAGCCGGTCGGGGCTCAGACCGGCATGGGCGACCGCAGAGATGACGTTGCGGACCAGGTTCTGGTCCTTGAACTGGGCGGGCGAGATATTGACGGCGACCTTCATATGGGCGGGCCACTTCGCCGCCTCTGCACAGGCTTCCTTCAGCACCCATTCGCCCAGCTGGTTGATCAGTCCGATCTCTTCCGCGACGGGGATGAATTCCGCTGGCGAGATGAAGCGGCCCTTGGATTTCCAGCGCACCAGGGCTTCGCATCCGGCGATGCGACCCTCTTTCAGGTGAAGCTGCGGCTGGTACATCACGCTGAACTCGCCATTGGCGAATGCGGCGCGAAGCTCCTGCTCCATGGTGCGACGGGCGCGCCGGCGGTCCGTCATCTCGCGCTCGAAGAAGCTGTGGCCGCCCCGTCCTGCCTGTTTGCAGCGATAGAGCGCCATGTCGGCATTGACCATCAACTCATCGACCGTTTTGGCGTCGATGGGCGCGAAGGCGATGCCGACGCTGGCGCCGATCCGGACTTCGCGACCGCTGAGATGGAAGGGCTGGCTGAGCGAGTCCACGATCCGGCCGGCCAGGGTGGCGGCGTCGTCGCGGCTGGCGACATTGCGTTGCACGATGCCGAACTCGTCCCCGCCCAGACGGGCGACCGTGTCATTGGGGCCAATCGCGCTGGAGAGGCGCTCCGCCACGCCGATCAGCAGCTGGTCGCCGACCATGTGTCCAAGGGTGTCGTTGACCTCCTTGAAATAGTCCAGATCGATCCAGTGCAGCGCGGCCGGTCGCGAATGGCGCAGCGCATCGTTGAACGCGTCGTTCAGGCGGGTCCGGAACAGGACCCGGTTCGGCAGTTCCGTCAGGCTGTCATAATGGGCCAGCCGGACGACCTGAGCCTCCGCCTCGCGCATGTCGGTGACGTCTTCGGCCGTGACGATGACGTAGCGCGGCCTGCCCTGATCATCGCGCACACAAACCCGACGGCCCCGCAGTGTGCGGACATTGCCGTTCTCCAGCGTGATTTTTTCATCCCTGAACGGCGGGGTGCGGTCCGCCGCGACGGCCTCTGCATCCAGTACGCGCAGATGGGCCGCCTGGTCTGCGGGGTAAAGATCTTCATAGCCGCGCCCGATGACGTCCTCGCGGCGCGTGCCCCCGATCACCTGAGCGGCCTTGTTGACCAGGATGATCCTGCCGGTCTCGGCGTCGACGACGGTCAGAAGGTTTGGGACATTGTCGATGATGCTGTCTGTGAAGGCGCGTTCAATCTCCGCCTCGCGAGACGCCTGCTGCAGGCTGGCGCTTTCCGCGGCGCTGCGGTTGACCAGATTGAAGAGCTGCCAGCAGAAGAGCCCAAGCCCTCCGATGCCGATCAGGACAGGGGCGGCGCCGACGCCGTTCAGGCCGATCAGCGCCGGTATGCAGAGCAGGATCCAGCCATGTCCGACCACTGCCGCGGCCACCAAAGGGCGGCTCGCCCGCATCTGCATCGCCGCCTGCATCATGCCCGCGCAGGCCTGGATGAGTGCAAAGCAGCGGCCATATTCCCCGCCATAGGTCCAGAAATAGACGCCGATGCTGGAATAGACGGCGAAGGTGGCGCTCATCCAGCCGATGAGGGCGCCAAAGCGAAGGTTCGATGCGGCCTGGGCCGACTTGACCAGCCGCTGCATCACGATCCAGTCCAGCAGCATCGTGGCGGCGACCGCCGCAGCCCAGATCAAGGGCGCCCAGTCAATATGTATGGACAGCGCCGCCATGGTGAGAAGACCTGTGACAAGCGACCGATAACCGAGGGTTTGAAGCCTCGATTCCGCCACCTGCCTCAGCTGTCCCGGGTCTTGCATACAATGACTTTCGATCAGCACAATTGATGTCCAAGCTAGCTGATCGATGTGAAAGAAGAGTTATTTCAACCTATTCGATTGTTACGCCGTGGTTAAGAACAAATGAGCAGGCGTTTAATGGCGAGTTAATTCTGAATTTTGAGGTCCATCCGGGTGGATTTCGTGATCTTGATCCGCTTTTACAAAGGCAAACCTGTACGCTTGACGACTGTGCGCATGGCGATGCTGGAGGTGACACGGCTCACGCCCGGAATTCTCGTCAGGCGTTGAGCGTGAAGCCGCTCCAGATCGGCGACGTCGCGCGCCACCATGCGCAACAGATAATCCGCCGATCCGGTCATCAGGTAGCATTCCATCACTTCGGGAATCTGGGCGACCGCCTCCTCAAAGGCGGTCAGGGCCGCCTGGGACTGGGTGGTGAGGCTGAGCTGCACAAAGACGCTGACGGATAAGCCCACCGCGCCGGGATTGACCCGGGCTGTATAGCCTTGAATGACGTCCTCATCCTCCAACTGGCGAAGCCGTCGCAGGCATGCGCTTTCCGACAGGTTCACCTCGCGCGCCAGGGCGGCGTTGGAGCAGCGCCCCTCCCGCTGCAGGACTTTCAGAATGTTCCGATCGGTCGAGTCGAGATTTGCGGTGGAATCCATCAAAAATGACCTTTTTGGCCGTGGAACCTGCGAAACATCATCCTAGCCCAGACCAACAAAGACGGAAACCGTCATGCAGATTCGGTTAGACTGGTCGCCAGCTGCTTTCCGTCTGGAGACCTGTCATGCGCATCGGTGTTCCCAAAGAAATCAAGACCCTTGAAGACCGGGTCGGCCTGATCCCGGAAGTGGTCAAGGGCCTGGTCAGGCGGGGCCACGAAATTGCCGTCGAGACCGGGGCCGGCATGGGCATTGGCGCCGATGACGCCGCCTATGTGGCGGCGGGTGCGACCGTGCTGGCGGACGCCGACGCCGTCTTCGCCTGGGCGGAAATGATCGTGAAGGTGAAGGAGCCTCAGGCTGTCGAGATCGCGCGCCTGAAGCCGCACCATATCCTGTTCACCTATCTGCATCTGGCGGCCGACGCCGCGCAGGCCAAGGGTCTGCAGGAGTCGGGCTGCACAGCCATCGCCTATGAGACCATTGTCGGGCGCGATGGCAGGCTGCCGCTTCTGACCCCCATGAGCCAGGTGGCGGGCCGCATGGCGGTTGATGTCGGCACGATGCTGATGCTGAAGCCCTGGGGCGGCCCGGGCGTTCTGTTGTCTGGCGTTCCAGGCGTGGCGCCGGGCAAGGTCGTCATACTGGGCGGCGGCGTGGCTGGAACGGAAGCGGCGCGCATGGCTGTGGGGCAGGGGGCGGACGTCACCATCTTCGATATCGACCCGCACAGACTGGCTGAACTGGACGCAAGGTTCGACGGGCGGGTGAAGACGGTCTTCTCCACCCATGACGCCTTCATGGCCGCCGCGCGAGAAGCGGATCTGATCGTCGGCTGCGTGCTGATCCCCGGCGCCTCGGCGCCCAAACTGATCAGCCGCGCCGATCTGGCCCGGTTGAAGCCGGGCGTCGTGCTGGTCGATGTGGCCATTGATCAGGGCGGCTGTTTTGAAACCAGCAAGCCAACGACCCACACCGATCCGACCTATCGGGTGGACGGGGTGCAGCACTATTGCGTGGCCAACATGCCGGGCGCGGCGGCGCGCACCTCCACCTATGCGCTCAACGCAGCGACACAGCCCTATGTGATCGCTCTGGCGGACAAGGGCGTAGAGGCGGCCTTCGCGGCTGATCCGGGCTTTGCTCTGGGCCTGAATGTCAAGGGCGGAGCGATTACGCATCCGGCCGTACGGGCCGCTCTGGCCTGATCGCCCGGCCGGGCGGACAAAAGGGGCGCAGACCTTGCCGGGTCTGCGCCCCTTCCTGTTTGCGCAGAGCGCGGTCTAATAGCGGAACACGCCGGTCATGCCGATGGTGAGCGGGCGGGCTGTGGTGAGCTGGAAGATCGGCGACGCGCCCGTGGCGTGCAGTCGGGTCAGTTCCGGATGGGCGTTCAGGATGTTGTTGCCATAGATGGACACATCCCACGCCGCCACCTTGGCCCCAAGGCGCACCGACAGGTAGTTGGTGGAGGGCGGTTTGACCAGGGCCGGGTCATAGGCCGCCGTCTGGGGATCCAGGATCGGCGTCTTGCCCGTATTCCGGCTGGCGTATTCGTCATCCACGCGGATGTAGGCAGGCAGGTCAGCGGCCTGAAAGTCCCAGCGCCCGCCCATCGTCACGGTCAGGGGCGGCCCCCCGATCGTATCGCCCTTGCGGACTGTGGGGGCGTTTGCCGCGCCCGCGTCCCTGGTGAACTTGGCGTCGGTGTAACCAATCGCCAGATCGGCTTCCAGCCCGTGGCTCAGGATCCACGTCCCCTGAAAGTCAAGGCCGTTGCTGGACACTGAGCCCAGATTGGTCGTGTAGAGAATGCCGCAGGTGGACAACAGGTCCTGATACTGAATGTTGGACCAGTCAATGTGATAGAGGCTGGTGGCGATCTGAAGCGAACGGTCCAGCAGCTTGTTCTTCGCCCCGACTTCGTAACTGAGCGTGCTGTCAGAATTATAGGTCGCCGGCGTCGCCTTCATGTTGCGCGCAGCCAGATCCGCCGCGCAACTGTTTATCAGGGCCTGCCCTAGAGGCACATTGGCGCCGCCAATACGATAGCCCTTGGACACAGTCGCATAGGCCATGTTGTCGTCATTGATCTGGTATGAGGCGCTGATCTTTGGCGTGATCGGCGTATCATTCTTGCCATTCGCGCCGCCGGTGGCGGTGTAGTTTTGCGGGCCGTCGGCATTATTGGCGATGTCGAAATGGGTGGTGGCCATGCGCAGGCCGCCGATCAGCTTCAGCTTCTCGTTCAGGTTCCAGGTCACGTCGCCAAACACGGCGGTTTGCGAGGAATGCCCCACATTGCGGTTATAATAGTCGTCGCCATTGGGCAAAAGGGCAGGTTCGGTCCAGGCCTGGGCGATGGTTTCCCCGAACAGATATTGCATCAGGGCGCCAAACTGCGGATCGTGGATTTCCTCGATGCTTTCCTGCCGGTCCTTGGAATAGAATATGCCCGCCACCCAGGTGATCTTCGCGTCGGGATCGGTGGACTGGAAGCGGAGTTCCTGAGTGAAGTTCTGCTGCACATTGGTGATGCTGTTGGGAGAACTATAGCGTCCAAAGCCCGGAAGATTGAGCCCATTGGGGTTTAGCAGAGGGCTGCCGGGATTGGCGGCCTGTAGCGCCAGACATTGTCCTCCCGCGCAGGGCGCGCCCTGGGGGTCGGTTCCCGCCGCCACGAAGCTGCCGAAGAACGCCATATTATAGAGGGTGCCCTCATAGCCATTCAAAATGTATTCGCGGCGTGTGAAAACTGAAGTGTCCGATGTGATTTTGATCTTTCCCAGATCATATTCCATCTTCAGCGAACCCAGATAGAAATGATCGCTGTCAGACTGTTTTTCCGGGTTTCCGTTGTTGTATGAGCCGCCTTTCGTGTTGGACAAAGATTCCCAATAATTGTCGGTGTCGCTCTGATTTCGGTACTGATACTGAACCGACGGCGTGATGGTCAGCCTTTCGGTAGGCGCCCAGGCCAGGGCGGCGCGCCACAAAAGGGTGTCGGTCCAGTTGGTGTTGGTGGCGCTGGTCTTGCCGGTGACGGTGTCGACACGGTTCACATAGCCGCCGTCATGGCGGTCATAGACGCTGACCCGCAGCCCAAGCCTGTCCTGAAGGACAGGTCCGCCCACGGCCACCCCCGCCTCATAGCTGGGGCCGCCGCCATCGGTGAAGCCAGTCTCGATCCGGCCGTAGGTGGAATATTTGGACAGGCTTGGCTGGGGTGTGATGTAGCGTACCGTGCCGCCTTCAGAGCCGGCTCCGAACAGCGTGCCCTGAGGTCCGCGCAGCACCTCCACCCGGTCCAGATCGAATACGGCGGGCAGGGTGTTGTTGGAGTTGAAGCCCAGGGTGCGAAGCTGGATCGGCGTATCGTCGATATAGATGCCGGTCGTGGCGTCGCCGGCATTGGACTGGATGCCGCGAATGGAGACGTCCTTGCTGGAATTGTCAAAGGTCACGCCGGGCGTATAGCGGGCGATGTTGGCAAAGTTCTTGATGCCCTGCTTGTCCATCGTGTCCTGTGTAAAGGCGCTGACCGAGATCGGCACCTTGGAAAGGACCTGGGACGTGCGCGTCGCGGTGACGGTGACTTCCTGCACGATATTGGCGTCAGTGGCGGAGGCCGGGCTGACAGGGGCGCCTGAATCGGCCGCCGCCGCCGCGCCGCTCAGGCTGATCGGAATCAGCGCTGTAGATGCAACCAGAGCGTTGCGCCAAGGCTTGACACGCGACATGGTTTTTTCCCGATCCATCGTGAACAGATTGTGACGTTCCGCTCCGGGAAGAGGGCTGTCAAGGCTCTGTGATCACAAGATGGCGGACTGTGGCCTCCAGCCCACTGGCGCCAAAGCGCCGTTCAGGGTATGATGAAAAAATCTGCAATCAAGTCGGAGCAGCTGGCGCCTGAAACATCTGGCGTCATGCATGGGCACGAACGCAAAACACGGTGATCTGGGCTGTCGTCAACAGCCCTTCAGGGTCTTTAAGCGCGGCCGCGCGGGCGGGGCGCACAGACGTTGCGGGTTTGCGCCGGACGATTAGCCCGTTTTCAGCCGACCGGCCTCCCGCGCCGCGCCCGACCCGCACCCTCCCAACCGGATGATGCGCCGGTCCCCACCTCCGGCAGAAAAAGCAGAGCCCTCACATGTCCAAAAAGAAGACCTCCACGGACCGTCCGGTCCATCCCGTGATCACAAACGCCGTCGAG
Organism: uncultured Caulobacterales bacterium; assembly: GCA_903858685.1. Lineage (GTDB taxonomy): Bacteria > Pseudomonadota > Alphaproteobacteria > Caulobacterales > Caulobacteraceae > CAIMFV01. The sequence continues at coordinate 14,005 of CAIOJR010000094.1, forward strand.
GCCCGCAGCTGGGCCAACGCCAATCGCATCACCGAGATTGAATGCGTCGTGCCAGACCTGGCCGGTGTGGCGCGGGGCAAGATCATGCCCGCCTCGAAGTTCTTTGACGACACGGCCATGGCCCTGCCTTCGTCCATCTTCATGCAGACCATCGCAGGCGAATATCCAGATGAGACTGAAGATTTCCGCTATGATCCTTCGGACGGCGACATTGAGCTGAAGCCGGACTTCTCCACCCTGTGCCAGGTGCCATGGGCAGCGGACCCGACAGCCCAGGTGATCCACGACGCTCATTATCGCGACGGACGACCGGTCGAAATCGCGCCCCGTCAGGTTCTGAAGCGGGTGGTGGATCTCTATACCAAGCGCGGCTGGACGCCGGTTGTGGCGCCGGAGATCGAGTTCTATCTGGTCAAGCGCAACACGGATCCGGACTATCCGCTGGAGCCGCCGATCGGTCGTTCGGGGCGGGCCGAGGCGGGGCGGCGCTCCTATTCCATTTCGGCTGTGAACGAGTTCGACGCGGTATTCGAGGACATTTACGCCTTCGCCGAGGCGCAGAACCTGGAGGTCGACACCCTGATCCACGAAGAGGGGGCAGCCCAGATGGAGATCAATCTGCGCCACGGCGATCCGGTCGCTCTGGCCGATCAGGTGTTTCTGCTCAAGCGCACCATCCGAGAGGCCGCCCTGGCCCACGACATCTACGCCACCTTCATGGCCAAGCCGATCGCCAATGAACCGGGTTCGGCCATGCACATCCATCAGAGCATTCTGGATGTGGACACCGGCCGCAACATCTTCACCGACGACGAAGGCCGCCCGACGCCGGAATTCTTCCACTATATCGGCGGGCAGCAGAAATACGTGCCGGCGGTCACCTGCATGCTTGCGCCCTATGTGAACTCCTACCGCCGTCTTGTGCAGAACTCGTCGGCGCCGGTGAATGTGCAATGGGGCTATGACAACCGCACCACGGGATTGCGCATCCCCCCCTCCAATCCCGCCAATCGCCGGGTGGAGTGTCGCGCGCCGGGGTCGGACGCCAACCCCTATCTGGCGCTGGCCGCCGTGCTGGCCTGCGGCTATTTCGGCCTGACCGAGGGTCACAACGCCAGCGAGCCCGTGTCCGGCGCCAGCAAGGCGGCGGAGTTTGATCTGCCCTCAGGCCTCCTGGAAGCCGTGCGGCTGTTTGAGGACACCGAAGAACTGGTCGAGGTGTTTGGCCGCCGCTTCGTCACCACCTTCGCCGCCGTGAAAAAAGCCGAGTTCGCCACCTTCATGCGCGTGATCAGCCCGTGGGAACGGGAGTTTCTGCTGCTGAATGTGTGACGGCTCAGCGTCTTGACCGCCTGTCCCGGCCAAGGTCGGGACAAGCCGATCCAGCATTGAGTTTTGACATCCGCGCGCCCGCCTTATGCGAGGGTAGGGCGGACAAACGCTCATCAAGCCTCCGTTGCGATAGCGCGCAGCAGCGGCGTCACCTCGTCCAGCGAACGGCGGATGATGTCGATGGCCTTGTCTATATCGGCATGGGTGATGATCAGGGGCGGGCAGAAGACGATGCTGTCGCGAATGGCGCGCACCATCAGGCCGTTCCGGATGCAGGCGTCGCGAACGATCACGCCGGCCTTGCCTTCCTTGCCGCCGAAGCGATGGTTGGAGCCCTTTTCCGACACGATTTCGACCGCGCCCAGAAGGCCGACCGTGCGCGCCTCGCCCACCAGCGGGTGTTCGCCCAGGGCGGCGAAGGCCCTGGCGACATAGGGGCCGACATCGTCGCGCACCCGCTGGACCAGACCTTCGCGCTCGATGATCTCGACATTGGCCAGCGCGACAGCGGCGCAGGTCGGGTGGCCGGAATAGGTGAAGCCGTGGACGAAATCATCGCCATAGGCGCGCAGCACCTCGACAATATGGTCCGCCACGCCGACCGCAGAGATGGGCAGGTAGCCGGAGGACAGCCCCTTGGCCATCGAGACCAGATCCGGCTGGATCCCGAAATGCTGGAAGCCGAACCACTCGCCCAGTCGGCCATAGCCGCAGATCACGTCGTCAGAGCAGAGCAGGATCCCGTATTTGCGGCAGACGGCTTCGATCTTCTTCCAGTAACCGCGCGGCGGGATGATCACGCCGCCCGCGCCCTGAACGGGTTCGCCGATGAAGGCCGCAACCTTGTCCGGTCCGACCTCCAAGATCTTGTCCTCCAGCGCCTGGACGGCGCGGTCGCAGAAGGCGTCCTCATCCTCGCCAAAACCCAGATTGAAGCTGTAGGGCTGCATGATGTGTTCAAAGCCCGGCACCAGCGGCCCGCCCTGTGCGCGCATGAAAGCCATACCGCCAAGACTCATGCCGCCAATGGTGGAGCCGTGATAGGCGTTGTGTCGCGAAATGATGATCGACCGCTCGGGCTCGCCCTTGGCCTGCCAGTAGAACCGGGCCATGCGGATCATGGTGTCTGCAGCTTCCGAGCCTGAACTGTTGAAGAAGACGTGGCTGAGATTGCCGCCCAACAGGCTGGAGATCTTGGCGGCCAGCTTGATGGCGGGCGCGGTCGCGGTCTTGAAGAAGGTGTTGTAATAGGGCAGCTCGACCATCTGGTCATAGGCGACCTTGGCCAGTTCCTCCCGGCCATAGCCGATCTGCACGCACCACAGGCCGGCCATGCCGTCCAGCAGCACCTTGCCATTGCCGTCTGTGATGTAGCAGCCGCTGCCGGTCGTGATGATATTGGCCCCGCCCAGATCGCGCATCAGGCCCTGATCCTGCTGGGCGGCGAGGTGGTGGGCGACGTCGAGGCGGCGAAGCTCTGCAATATCGTGATTGCGCAGGGTCATGAGCGCTCTTCCTTCGGGTTTGCGACAGGATGTGGGTGGAGCCGCTCGCCGCGCAGGGCGCGAACGAGCCGCTGGAAATGGCGCTTGGCGTCGGCATGGGTCGCGGCGTCCCATTCGGAGCGCCGCCGGACCGCCAGAACCGGCGCAGAGTTCACCCCGGCCGAAACGGCCTTTTCCACGCCGGGCCTCACCGCCTGGACCGGTTCGTCGGGCAGGGTGCGGTTGCAGCAGATGACGCCAGGAACGGGACGGCTCATAGCGGCTTCAGGAGAACAGAATGGCGGGGGAGCAGGCATGCCAGGCCAGCCAGACGGGTTGGCCTTCGGAGAAATCCTCCTGATCCCAGCGGGTCAGGTTGGTGCGCAGGGCCTTGACCGTGCGGCCCGACGCCAGTTGTACCTCATAGGCCGACTCAGAGCCAAGATAGACGATGTGTCGGATTACCCCGGGAAAGACGTTGGCGCCCGGCGGGGCGTCTTCCATCGACGGTCGGGGCTGATCCAGCTCGCGGCTGGACAGCTCGATCTTTTCGGGACGCACGGCGACCCAGACGGTGGCGCCATGCGCGCCCGTCACGCCGTGGTCGAGGAAGACGGGCGCATCCAGTTCGCCCGCCGTGATCTGGGCGTGATCGGGCTCATCTACCGTCAGACGGCCCTCGAACATGTTCACCTGGCCAATGAAGTCGGCGACGAAACGGCTGTTTGGGAACTCATAGAGGTCGGACGGCGCACCCGCCTGTTGCAAGGCGCCGCGGTTCATCACCGCGCACCGGTCAGCCATGGCCAGAGCCTCGTCCTGATCATGGGTCACGATCAGGAAGGTGACGCCGATGGTCTGCTGAAGCTGGGTCAGTTCGAACCGCATCTGTTCGCGAAGCTTGGCGTCGAGCGCAGACAGGGGCTCGTCCAGCAAAAGGACGCGGGGGCGTTTGACAAGAGCGCGCGCCAGAGCGACGCGCTGGCGCTGGCCGCCGGACAGCTGATCAGGCTTGCGCTCGCCATAACCGTCCAGTTTTACAAGCGCCAGCGCTTCGGCCACGCGGGTGCGGCGCTCCGCCTCTGGCGTGCCTGCCACCTTCAGGCCATAGGCCACATTGTCCGCCACCGTCATGTGGGGAAAGACGGCGTAGGACTGGAACACCATATTGACCGGGCGCCGGTTGGGCGCGATGGCGGTGACGTCCTTGCCATCGATCAGAATTCGGCCCTCATCGGGGGTTTCGAACCCTGCGACCATGCGCAGCAGTGTGGTCTTGCCGCAGCCGGACGGGCCGAGCAGGGCGAAGAACTCGCCTTCGTCTATGGTCAGGGACACATTGTCGACCGCCACGACCTTGCCATAGCGCTTGGTGACGTTCTCGAAGGTGATGATGGGGCGGCGCGGCATGGCGTCTGTGCGCTTTGGCGTCTGGCTCATTTGTGGGCGGCCTCCGCGGCGTCTGGGCCCTGCATCCGCAGCGCAATGGCGGTCAGGGCGACCGTGATCACGATCAGGATGGTGGAGGCCGCATTGACCTCGGGCGTGACCGAAAATCGGATCATGGAATAGACCTTGACCGGGAAGGTGGTGGTGTCGGGCCCCGAGGTGAAAAAGGTGATCACGAAGTCGTCCAGGCTCAGGGTGAAGGCCAGAAGCGCGCCCGCGAACAGGCCGGGCTTCATGTGCGGAATGATGATGTCCACCAGGGTGCGCCACTCGCTGGCGCCTAGATCGCGCGCGGCCTCTCCCTGCTCGCGATTGAACGAGGCGAGCCTTGCGCGCACCACGCTGGCGACAAAGCTGAACGAGAATGAGATGTGGGCGATGATGATGGCGCCCAGATTGAACGGCCAGATCAGATTGGTCGGCCAGGGAACCACCTTGGTGAAAAACACCAGCAGGGCCACGCCCATGCAGATCTCCGGCACCACGATGGGCAGGGACAGGGCGCCTTCAAGCGCCGGCTTGAACGGGAAGCGGAACCGCCAGAGCAACAGGGCCGTGGCTGCGCCCAGGACGACGCTCAGCGCGGTGGAGACCAATGCAATGGTCAGACTGTTGACGAAGGCCTGGATCAGCCCCTCGTCACTCAGGACCATGGCGTAATAGTCGAGCGTGAATCCGCGCCAGACGATATTGCGACGCGAATTGTTGAAACTGAACACCATCAGGGTGATCAGGGGCGAGTAGAGGAACACGGTCGTGGCGGCGACCCACAGTCGCAGCGGCCAGCGGGACAGATAGTCGAGCGGACCGGGCTTTTCGCGGGTGCGGACGGTTGCGCGCATCAGCGCCGCCCCCGTCTTGGCGTCATCATGGATTGGATCGCGATGGCGGCGAAGGTCATGTACATGAGCAGGAAGGACAGGGCCGCGCCGAATGGCCAGTCATTGGCCGCCTTGAACTGGCGCTCGATCACATTGGCGATCATCTGACTGTCCACGCCGCCCAGCAGGTCCGGTGTCAGGAAGGCGCCCAGAGACGGGATCAGGGTGACCAGCACGCCAGAAGCGATGCCGGGCATGGCCAGCGGAACGACCACGGCAAAGAGGGTGCGGATATGGCCCGCCCCCAGATCCAGGCTTGCCTCCAGAAGCGAGCGATCCAGCCGGTCCAGCGCGGAATAGAGCGGCAGGACCATGAAGGGCAGCTGCACATAGACCAGGCCCAGAACCACTGCGAAATTGTTGTAGAGCAGGTCCAGCGGCTGGAACGCCGCCAGATGCGGGCCGTGAACCACAGCCAGGAACCCGGCGGCTGCGTCCCAGATCAGACGCAACAGGCCGTTGACATAGCCTTGGGTGCGCAACACCGCCATCAGGGCGTAGGTCCTGATCAGCAGATTGGTCCAGAAGGGCAGCATGATCAGGAGCAGCAGCCAGGCCTTGCTTCCGGGCTTGGCGAAGGTGATGGCCAGCGCCACGGGAAAGCCGATGACGAGGCAAAGCAGCGTCGTGACAGCGGCGAAGAAGAAAGATTTGGCCAGGATCGACAGGTAGAGCGGGTTCAGCGCATGGGCGTAATTGCTGATCGTCCCATCGACGATGATCTCCTTCAGCCCTTGATTATGGCCAAGGCTGTAGCCCCAGACAATGGCCAGCGGCGCGAGCAGAAAGGCGAACAGGAACAGGGTGGGACCGGACACAAGCGCGGCGAACATCGCGCGGCTGGCCCTCCAGTCTTCCTCGATGTTTTCAGCCATGGGGCGGGGCTCCTTCCATGGTGTCAGGCCGCCCTTACGCGGGTCAGCAATTCATCGAACATGCGCGAGCG
>CAIOJR010000095.1 GCA_903858685.1 uncultured Caulobacterales bacterium
AGAAATCTGCGGTTTCAAAAGTTTATTGCGTCTGATTATTAGGTTTTGTTTATCGATTTAAACAGAATCGGAATGTACTCACACCTGTACGACGCGACAAATCTCCACTGAGTCGGCGCCGCATTGGCTACCTCCGCGAAAGGAGGCGGCTCAATGCGCGGTCCGAACCTTATGGCGCCCGTTTGCGGCGGTCTTTCAGGCCTCCAGATCCGCCCCGGGTCGATCATCACCAGCTGATTTTTCTTCCCGCCAAACGCCATCTGACGACTCGTAGGAGATATCGACCTCGTCCCCCGGAACGCGTTGCTCTGCAACGGCCTTGCGCGCCGCAGCCAAGGCCGCCTCTCGCGACAGAAAGGTTTCTGAAACCGTACCGTCCGCCGTATAGGCGTAGCCGTCATCGTGCTCGATAATCCGATAGACAAATGCCATAAGTGGTCTCCTGCCTTGGCTGCGAGGCCGAACGAACCTGCGGCCCATTCCGTAAGCGCAAGGCCACGGGATTGAATGGTCGCGATCAGGCCTTCGCGTGAATTGAGACGGGGTTCATGTCACCCAGTGGACTTGTGGCGCCTTGCGAGATGTCGGCGGCGGCGTCACCTTTGGCCGCCCCAGGATGATGGGCGCCACAGCAGTCCAGGTCCCGGAAAGGCCGAGGGCCGATTTTCCTTCCGCAGTGTTACAGTAACTCTGCGCCAGACCGATCCAGCATGTTCCCAGTCCGGCAGCATGGGCGGCAAGCATGAAGTTTTCAGAAGCGAGAGTGCAGTCGTGCACGACCCATGGAGACTGCGTAACGCCCGAAAAAACCACCAATACGGGTGCGTGATAGAAGATTTGGAAGTCCACGTCATCAAGCAGGCCATGTGCTGGATGAGCGCTCCCATCCGTCTGAGCAGTGGCGATCACATGTGCCTTGGCGCCATCCGAAAGTTTTGCCAGCAGGGCCTGATCGCGCACCACAGTGAATGCCCAGGGCTGCTCATTCATCGCGCTTGGCGCCATGATGGCTGCGCCGATCAGCTCCAGAATTGTCGCTTCCTGCACGGGCTCAGACGTGTATTCACGCACCGAGCGACGACCTTGGATCGCCTCTTTAATCTCCATAGGTCACAGTCCATCTTCTCGCATTGAAGAGCTTGACGCCGAACCGGCGCATTCGAAGAAAACGAGGACACATCCGAGTGGCGGTCGCTGTCCACCGTCAAGGACAACACTATCGACATGAGCGGAGCGCAAACAGGTTCGGAAATCCCCTCCCTCTGACGCCGCGCCCAGACATATCGGTAGACCATCTCGGATACACATTGACGGAACCGGGACGACAAGGCTGCGCGATTTACAGGCGCTCGGATCCCGCCGGCGCGATGCTTGTCCAAAATCCCGAGCTTTCTCAACGCGGCGCGATAGGAGGCCAGCTTGTCCGTCGTGATCGTCTCGGGATGAATGCCCTGGTTCTTGAGGAGCCTGCGCAGAAGCTTCATGGCAGCTGCGGTGTTCCGACGCTTCTGGACCAGGACGTCGAGCCCCTCGCCCTCATCGTCGACGGCGCGCCCAGGCCAGAAGCGCTTTCCCTTGATAAAGATCACGGCTTCATCCAGCGGCCCGTGGGCGGTCCGCGCCGCCGCGGGATATTGGCCGCGTTCAACGGTCCGAAAGGGTTGACCCAGCAACGGATGGTCTCATAACTGACCTCCATTCCACGCTGGGCCAGAAATTCTTCGACGTCACGCAGGCCCAGGGTGAACCGGAAATACAGCCAGACCGCATGCTTGATCACGTCAGGCGAAAATCTGTAGCCCGTGAACGACAATGGTTACATTGTATTTATTTTCGAAATCAAATTCTGTCGAAATCCAGAGAGTTGTTACATCTAAACTGACAGCACTGTCCTGAATCTTCCCTTCTCGGACATTTGGGACGTCAGCTTCGGGGCGCCCTCTCGGCCGCCAGATCCGGAGATCCGTGCACCACAACGATTGCCATCGCCACTGGGTTGCCCCTAAGCTCCAGTCTGCGGATTGGATCGACGGGCGCCCAAATGGCTGCCGGACGGAGCCGGCGATCCCGCTGACAGGTGCGCGAATGGATGATGCCAAGAACCCCGACCGTGACCTCCTGCGCGCAGCAACGGGCAAGGCCGCGCTGCGCATCCTGCCGCTGATCATCCTCGCCTACCTCGTCGCCTATGTGGATCGGGTGAACATCAGCTTCGCGGCAAAGACGATGAGCGCCGATCTTGGCTTCAGCGCCACCGTGTACGGGCTGGGCGGCGGACTGTTCTTCCTCGGCTATGCGCTGCTCGAGGTCCCGTCGAACCTGGTTCTGGTCCGGGTCGGCGCGCGGGCGTGGATCGCACGCATCATGATCACCTGGGGCGTGATCGGCGTGTGCATGATGCTGGTTCGGACGCCGATGCAGTTCTATCTCGCCCGTTTCCTCCTGGGTGTGGCCGAGGCGGGCTTCTTTCCCGGCGTACTTTACTATCTGTCCCAGTGGTTCCCCAGGGGCGAACATGGCCGGGTGGTCAGCCGGTTCTATATCGCCGCCCCGCTGTCGACGGTGGCCATGGGGGCCGTCTCCGGCTGGCTGCTCGGGCTGGACGGAGCAGCCCACCTCCATGGCTGGCAGTGGCTGTTCCTGGTTCAGGGGACGCCCTCGGTTCTGGTAGGCATTGCCCTGCTGTGGTGGCTGCCGGCGTCCCCGGAGAAGGTGAGCTGGCTGAGCCCGCGTGAGAAGGCGGCGCTGTCGGCGGCGCTGGCGGCAGACGACCTTCGGATCGGTGAGCCGATCTCCCACAGCTTCTGGGCAGCTGTAAGCCACCCTCGGGTCTTGCTTTTGGGCGGAGCAAGCTTCCTTTGCCTGGCCGCCCAGATCACGTTCATCCTGTCGGCCCCTGCCATCCTTGCTGGGAAGACCGGCCTCGACGTGGCTCATGTGGGTTACCTGATCAGCGCCGGCGGCGTCCTGGGCGCCTTGGGAATGCTGTTGGGCGGATGGATCTCAGACCGCAGCGGCGATCGCTTCCTGGTCGCTGCGGCTTGCATGCTCGTCATAGCCGGGGCCTTTCTGGCCATTGCTCTGGCCACATCGCCCCTGGTCGCCATAGTGGCCTATCTCGTGTTCGGCGCCACTTCCTTCCCAGTCCTGATGCTGTCCGTGGTGATCTGGACCGATGTTCTGCACATCCGGTTGTTGGCTGTCGGGAGTGCTGCGATCAACACATTGGGCAACATCGGCGGCTTCGTCGCCCCCTTTGCGTGGGGTATCGCCAAGGACGCCACAGGCAGCTTTCAAGTCGGCCTGCTCGCGCTTCCCTTCGCGTACATCGCGGCGGCGGCCATCGTGCTCACGCTTCGCCGCTTGGTGCGGGGCGTGGTGTTGCGCCCGGCTCTGGTAGGCTGATCGGGCCATGGCCTGACCTGCCGCCGAACGCAACGTCTCCTACGCCCATCAGCGGTATGATCCGGGCTTGGTCGATAGTTCACGATGGTTCTGTGCCCAGGAGCCGTAGGTGGCGATCTGTTCGCCCAGTTTTCCCCCAATCCAGAAGTTCAGGACGCCCGCTTCGGGGCGCCTGGACCGTTGCCGTCTCAACATTAGCATTCGGGCGAGGGACGTGGGTCCGGAATCGACCCTTAATTGCGGGCCGCAAACCGATGACGAGCGGCGTCGGGCGTCGTTGTCGTCGCCAGTCAATCCCGAATGAGTACCGCCGACAGAATGCCCAGCCGGCCGTCTCGGATGTTCCGGCCGAGATTCCCGGCGGTCCCCGGAAAATCCGCCCCCATCACGACGCCGAGGTTCAGACCGCTGGTAGACGGTGGATCCGCGGCTACGGCGTTGAACCAGTCGGCTGCAGTTTGGGTGTCGTCCCGCCACAGGGTTGCAGTGAACCCCGCGGCCTCCAAGGCCGCGCGAGTTTCATCCGGCGTGAGAAGGAAGCTGGTGGAAGCATCGCGCGCCCACGGGACGGGATAGATGACATCCCCGTCGCGCATGACGACGTCGTAGGTCGCAAACCGCCCTTGGGGCTTCAGGATGCGCCGCACTTCGGCATAGAGCCCCACTCGGTCTTCGATGTTCATCGCCACGTGCTGAAGGAACACCACATCGAACGCGTCGTTGTCAAAGGGCAGGTTCAGCGCATCGCCGTCAATGAATGTCACACGGTCCGCCAGACCGCATCGCGCGGCCAAAGACTGCGGATAGGCCTGCCTCACGGACACTGGAAGACAACCACGCTTATCGGCGGACTGAGGCTGACCGGGATGACTGCGCCCATGGTCCTTGATGGCCCCATGACCGGCGCCTGGTTCGCCGCCTATGCGCAGCAGGTCCTCGCTCCGACCTTGAAGCCCGGCGACGTCGTCATCCTCGACAATCTCGCAGCGCACCGAACCCCTGGAGCCAGAGCTGCTATCGAAGCCGTCGGCGCAACACTGATGTTCCTTCCGCCCTGCAGCCCCGACTTCAACCCCATCGAGAACGCCTTCGCGAAGCTGAAATCTCAACTGAGGAAGGCCGCGACGAGAACCATTGACGACCTCTGGGCTGCCATCGCCAAAGCTATCGACACCTACTCGCCTAACGAATGCGCAAACTACTTCTCAGCCGCCGGATTTGATGCAGTCTGATCGGACTATGCTCTAGCACCTGGTTTTAAATATCAGGGTGCCGCCCAAGACGGCACAGCCACCTAATAATTTACCTTGCCAAGAACAATAGTTGGTGCCGAATAACACTGGCAGTTAAAAGCTGGAAAACCACCAAATACCGCCCTAGGAGGCAGCGGATTCGGCTCTACACCTTGTTGCCACTCAATGGATGTATTGTCATCTCTGTATGCAAAGGAAAATGATTTGATATTTTGGCTTCCAAAGTTGGTAAAACGCCATGTCATGCCGCCTCCAATATATGCGAAGCTAACTTCTATGCCATTCCCAATTGGTTGCCACTCGGACCAACCAGATTTCGGCTCCTGAGCGATTGCCCCAGC
>CAIOJR010000096.1 GCA_903858685.1 uncultured Caulobacterales bacterium
ATCAAGATGGCCCAGGGGGCCAAGCCCGGCGAAGGCGGCCAGCTGCCGGGCGACAAGGTGGACCGCAACATTGCCAAGGTGCGCCACTCCACGCCCGGAGTCGGCCTCATTTCTCCGCCGCCGCACCACGACATCTATTCCATCGAGGATCTGGCCCAGCTGATTCACGACCTGAAGAACGTCAATCCGGCGGCCCGCATCTCGGTGAAGCTGGTCTCCGAGGTCGGCGTGGGCACGGTGGCGGCGGGCGTGTCCAAGGCGCGGGCGGATCATGTGACCATTTCGGGCTATGAGGGGGGAACGGGCGCTTCCCCGCTGACCTCGCTGACCCATGCGGGCAGCCCGTGGGAAATCGGTCTGGCGGAAACCCAGCAGACCCTGCTGCTCAATGGCCTGCGCAGCCGCATCGCTGTTCAGGTGGACGGCGGGCTTCGCACCGGACGGGACGTGGCGATCGGCGCCCTGCTGGGCGCCGACGAGTTCGGCTTCGCCACCGCCCCCCTGATTGCAGCCGGTTGCATCATGATGCGCAAGTGTCACCTGAACACCTGCCCTGTGGGCGTGGCGACACAGGATCCGCTTCTGCGCAAGCGGTTCCAGGGCCAGCCGGAGCATGTGATCAACTACTTCTTCTTCGTGGCCGAAGAGCTGCGCCAGATCATGGCCCAGCTGGGCTTTCGCACCGTCGAGGACATGGTCGGACGCGTGGACCGGCTGGACATGCACAAGGCGCTTCATCACTGGAAGGCGCAGGGCGTCGACCTGTCGCGCATTCTTTATCAAACACCGATCAAGCCGGGCGCGCCGCTGCATCAGGTGGACTTCCAGAACCACGGCCTCGAAAACGCGCTCGACCAGCAGCTGATCATGCAATCCAAGGCGGCGATCGATGATGCGGAGCCGGTGCGGATCGAGACCGCCGTGCGCAATGTCAACCGCACGGTCGGCGCCATGCTGTCGGGCGAAGTCGCGCGCCGCTACGGCCATGCCGGCCTGCCGCACAATACGATCAACATCGCGCTGACCGGCGTGGCGGGGCAGAGCTTCGGCGCATTCCTCGCGCATGGCGTCACGCTGGAACTGACCGGCGACGGCAATGACTATGTGGGCAAGGGGCTTTCCGGCGGCCGCGTGATCGTCAAGCCGCCCGCCCATGTGAGCCGCGAGCCTTCGGAAAACATCATTGTCGGCAATACGGTGCTCTATGGCGCCATTGCGGGCGAAGCCTTCCTGCAGGGCGTGGCGGGCGAGCGGTTCGCCGTGCGCAATTCCGGCGCGATTGCGGTGGTGGAGGGCGTGGGCGATCATGGCTGCGAGTACATGACCGGCGGCTGTGTTGTCGTTCTGGGCCAGACCGGGCGCAATTTCGCTGCGGGAATGTCTGGCGGCGTGGCCTATGTCTATGACGCCGACGGCAAGTTCCGCAGCCGCGCCAACACCGCCATGGTCGACATCGAGCCCCTGTCCGCAGAGCCCGACGCCGAGGACGGGACCGGGCGGCCCCTTCAGCGCAGCGTGGATGTGACGGATAACGGCATGGGCGACATGCTGCGTCACGACGCCGAGCGTCTGAAAATCCTGCTGGAGCGGCACCTGCTGCACACCGGAAGCGCGCGCGCCAAGGCCCTGCTGGACGACTGGCGCAACGCTCTGGCGCGTTTCGTCAAGGTGATGCCGAAAGACTATCGCCGCGCCCTGCGCGACATGGAGGCCGCGCGCAACGCCGCCTCTTTCGCCGCTGAATAATCACACCGGTTGGAGTAGCACCCATGGGCAAGCCCACTGGCTTTCTTGAGATCGAGCGCCGGGACCGCGGATACGCCAAGCCCGAAGAACGGCTGAAGCACTATCACGAGTTCATCAAGCCCTTGCCGGACGCCGATCTGCGCGCCCAGGCCTCGCGCTGCATGAATTGCGGGATTCCATTCTGTCACAATGGCTGTCCGGTTAACAACATGATCCCGGACTGGAACCATCTGGTCTATGCGGACGACTGGAAGAATGCGCTGGAGACCCTGCACTCCACCAACAATTTCCCAGAGTTCACCGGTCGCATCTGCCCGGCGCCCTGCGAGGCGGCCTGCACGCTCAACATCGAAGACACGCCCGTCACCATCAAGTCCATCGAATGCCAGATCGTGGATCGCGGATGGGAAGAGGGCTGGATCACGCCGCAGATCGCCGCCGTCAAGACGGGCAAACGCGTGGCTGTGGTCGGATCCGGCCCCGCAGGCATGGCCTGCGCCCAGCAACTGGCCCGCGCGGGTCATGCGGTCACCATGTTCGAGAAGAGCGACCGCATCGGCGGCCTGCTGCGCTACGGCATTCCAGACTTCAAGATGGAAAAGCACCTGATCAACCGGCGCGGCCAGCAGATGGAGGCCGAAGGGGTTGAGTTCCGCACCAGCGTCGAGGTGGGCGTCATGGTGTCCGTCCCGTCTCTCCTCGAAAACTTTGACGCCGTGGTCATGGCGGGCGGGGCGGAACAGCCGCGCCGGGTCGATTGGCCGGGGTCGGAGCTGTCGGGCGTGCGTCTGGCGATGGAGTTCCTGACCCAGCAGAACAAGCGCAACGCCGGTGATGATGAACTTCGCGCCGCGCCGCGCGGCACCCTGTCGGCCAAGGACAAGCATGTGGTGGTGATCGGCGGCGGCGACACCGGCTCTGACTGCGTTGGCACGTCCAACCGTCAGGGCGCATTGAGCGTCACCCAGCTGGAGATCATGCCGCGCCCGCCGGAGAAGGAAAACAAGTCTCTGGTCTGGCCGGACTGGCCGATGCGGCTGCGCACCTCCACCAGCCATGACGAGGGTTGCGAGCGCGACTGGTCCGTCCTGACCAAACGCGCCCTGGGCCAGCGCGGCGTTCTGGAGGCGCTGGAATGCGTCCGCGTCGAATGGATCAAGGGCGCAGACGGCCGTCAGGAATTGCGCGAGATCGAAGGCAGCGAGTTCCAGCTGAAGGCGGATCTGGTGCTTCTGGCCATGGGCTTTATCGGCCCGCGCACCACGGGCATGATCGAGCAGTCGGGCGTGGAACTGGATGCGCGCGGCAATGTCAAGGCTGACACGCTCAGCTATGCCACCAGCGAGGCGCGCCTGTTCTCCTGCGGCGACATGCGCCGGGGTCAGTCCCTGGTCGTCTGGGCCATTCGCGAGGGCCGCCAGTGCGCCCGCGCCGTGGACGAGATGCTGATGGGCGAAAGTCTGTTGCCCCGCTAGACCTTCAGACAGCCTCGCCCATCAAAGCACTGGCCGGGCTGTAAAAAGGGCGCCAAACTCTATCTGAACGGCCTTCACCCAGAACGGGGCCGACACAGGGAGAGAACCATGGCCGATGATGCAGAGCCCGTGAAAAGCGTGTCCGCCACCGATCTGGGCTTCGACCCTGACTGGCTGCGCGCAAAATACCGGGCGGAACGCGACAAGCGCCTGCGCGCCGAGGCCAATGAGCAGTATCGCGAAATCAAGGGCGAGTTCGCCCGCTATCTCGACGACCCCTATGTGCCGCAGGGCTTCAGCCGCGCACCGGTGAGCGAAGACGTCGAGGTCGCGGTGATCGGCGGCGGCTTTGGCGGCTTGCTGGCCGGCGCGCGGCTACGCGAAGCGGGCGTGACCGACATCCGCCTGATTGAAAAGGCGGGCGATTTCGGCGGCACCTGGTACTGGAACCGCTATCCCGGCGCGGCCTGCGATGTGGAATCCTACATCTACCTGCCGCTGCTGGAAGAGATCGGCTACATGCCGAAATTCAAGTACTCGCCCGCCGCCGAGATCCTGGCCCACAGTCAGGCCATTGGCCGCCATTACGACCTCTACAAGGGCGCCCTGTTTCAGACCGAGATCAAGGCGCTCAACTGGGATGAGCAGGACGCGCGCTGGCTGATCACCACCAATCGCGACGACGCCATCCGCGCCCGGTATGTGGTCATGGCCAATGGCCCGCTGCACCGGCCCAAGCTGCCCGGCATCGAAGGGGTGGAGACCTTCAAGGGCCACACCTTCCACACCAGCCGCTGGGACTATGACTATACGGGCGGCAGTTCCGAGGGCGACCTGACCGGGCTGAAGGACAAGCGGGTCGGCATCATTGGAACAGGCGCCACCGCCGTGCAATGCGTGCCGCATCTGGGCGCAGGCGCCAAGCAACTCTATGTGTTTCAGCGCACGCCCTCCTCCATTGACGTGCGCAATAATCGTCCCACCGATCCCGACTGGGCCCAGAGCCTGGAGCCGGGCTGGCAACAGCGCCGGATGGACAATTTCAACATATTGGTGTCCGGCGGCCTTCAGGAGGAAGACCTTGTCGGAGACGGCTGGACCGACATCATCCGCAATATCCTGCTTATCGGTCGCAGCGCGGCGGGCAAGGGCGTAAATCTGGCCGAACTGGCCGAGCTGGCGGATTTCAAGAAGATGGAGCAGATCCGCGCACGGGTCGATTCCGTCGTAACCGACAAGCAGGCGGCCGAGGCGCTGAAGCCCTGGTACAACCAGTTCTGCAAGCGCCCCTGCTTCCATGACGACTATCTCAAGACCTTCAACCGCCCCAATGTCCGCCTCATCGATACGGGCGGCAAAGGGGTGGAGCGGATCACCGAAAACGCGGTGGTGGTCGATGGCAAGGCCTATGAGGTTGATTGTCTGGTCTACGCCACGGGCTTCGAGGTCGGCACAAGCTATGTCCGTCGCTCCGGCTATGAAGTCCATGGACGTGACGGACAGACCCTGACGGACAAGTGGAAGGACGGCGTGTCGACCCTGCACGGCATGCACGTCAATGGCTTCCCCAATCTGTTCGTCATGAGCAACAGCCAGTCCGGCTTCACCGTCAACTTCCCCCACATGATGAACGCCCAGGCCCAGCATCTGGCCCACATCGTCGGCCAGTGCAGCCAGAACCAGACCCGCACCATCGAGGCCACGAAAGAGGCCGAAGCCGAATGGGTCCAGACCATCATCGACAGCGCCATCATGCGGCAGAAGTTTCAGGAAGACTGCACGCCGGGCTATTACAACAATGAAGGCAAGCCCTCGGCGCTGGCCACCCGCAATGGCTCCTATGGCAAGGGTCCGATCGCCTTCATCCACCTATTGGAGCAATGGCGCGATGCCGGCGACATGGCTGGACTGGAGATCAATCGTGGATAAGGCTCCCCCGCCGCCCGTCCTGACCCTGACCCCGCTCAATCCTGCGTTTCAGTCCGACCCATACCCCATCCTGAACCAGATACGCCAAGACCACCCCGTCTATCGCGACGAGATGGCGGGTCTGTACTTCATCAGTCGCCATGAGGATGTGCGCAACATCCTGACCGACCTCACCATGTTGCGCCACCCTGCCAACGCCGAGGCGGACGCCGTGCTGACACGCCGCATGGTCGATGGGCCGACTGCCCCGGACCGGCCGTCGCGCCCGCACTCCATCCTGCACCTGGACGATCCCGATCATGCGCGCGTGCGCAACCCGCTGGCCCAGGCCCTCTATCGCCGCGCCGCCCGCTTCAAGCCGCAGGTGGAGGCGATTGTCACGGCGGCGCTGGACCGGGTGGAGGGACAGGCAAGCTTTGACCTGATGTCGCAATTCGCCCTGCCCATCCCCATCGACGTGATCGCCGCCATACTGGGCGTCGACCACGACCGGCTGGGCGACTTCCGGCGCTGGTCGGAGGGGATCATCCACGTCCTGAACCCGCTCATCACGCCCGAGCAGACACAGGAAATGATCCTGTGCGGCGACGCCCTGCGCGAATATATGAACGCGATGATGGTGGAGCGTCGGGCCCACCCGCAGGACGATCTGGTGACCGACATGGTCACGCTGCAGGCGCAAGGCGCGGAATTGTCCGACGACGAGATCAACACCAATCTCAGCGCGCTGCTGGTCGCCGGCAACCTGACCACCACCGATCTGATCGGCAACGCCGTGCGGCTCTTGCTGACTCACCCGGACGAACTCGCCAAGCTGATCGCCGACCCGTCATTGATCGGCGCCCTGGTGGAGGAGACCCTGCGCTTCGAGCCGCCGGTGGACGTGACCGCGCGCATCGCGTCAAGACCAATGGAGGTGCAGGGCTGCCCGATCAGGGACCGCGGGTCGATGATGCTGTCGCTGCGCGCCGCCAATCGCGACCCCGCCGTGTTCGACGATCCGGACATATTCAACATCACCCGCAAACGCGCGCCCCACGTTGCCTTCGGCGGCGGCGCCCATATCTGCATCGGCTCCCCCCTCGCCCGACTGGAAGCCAGCGTCGCCATGGACATGCTATTCAAACGCTTCCCCAAGCTGCGCCTGAAAGCCCCGGACGAGGCGCCGCAGTGGCGCACCCTGCCATTCTTCCGGGGACTGGAGCGGTTGGAGGTGGTGGGGTAGCCGGGGAACGCCCATGCAGGAGCGATCTCTCCTGCGTCCCTCGCGAGCCTGCAAAGGCCACAAGTCGCGGTTTAGATCGAAAACAGCTCCGAGCGGCTACCTCTTGTTACCTTCATCATGAGCGAGTTGCACTTTAAGCTCACCAATCGATTGGCTGAGATTGCGATAGTCAGCATCAATCTGCTTCCCAAGAGAATCTATATGGTTGTCAATCTTATCGAGCCGGCCCATGAAATTGTATGCGCTGAATAGGATCATTATTCCAAACCCGAGCAAGGCGCTATTGCTTGCGAACCAAGCTGAAAAGCCCTTTTTTGGCGCTTGCTGGGAAAGCGTTTCCGATAAGATTTTGATCTCAGCCGCAAGATCTTCTACCTGCTTCCTTGAGGCCGCTTCGGCCATTTCACTTTGCTCCGGCTGATTAGACTGCACCTCAAAAAGGGTGGCGATGATTTGTCCCTTCGGAAGGCGCGGTGGCGATATCGGATTGGCGTTCCGGATAACTGGAACATCCACAAAAGCAGCATCGGAAGCTGATGTTTCAGCACTATATGGGATCCAACCCATCCTACCGCTGGCGGCTCCTGCATAGCTTGAAGCGCTGTGCCCACCATCAGTCATGATCATTGAACAGGGCCCGGATAGCCGGATTGTCGTTTACTCTCCTGATAACCAGGTCCTGATGGGTCGCAACGGTGTTTATGAGCAAACCAATAGCCAACTCAATTGCAGCCTCGGCAGGCAATCGAACCTGAACGTCTTCTATCGTTGCCGACTTTGCCGAAACGCTTTCCATCACGATTTGAGGTCCAGCCGAAGACATATGCTGAACTCGACCAATGGTCACAATATCATGGGGCTCTGAATGAAAAACGGACAATGTCAGATGGGACGGCAACTGAGCCAGAATCGTGACCCCATCCGCAAAATAGGCGCGATAATCAGCCGAGCGCTTCGATCGCAAGGCCACCTTCTCACCGACCTCCAGATTGAGCGCCGCTTCAGCCGTCAACTCGTCTAGGTTTTCCATCCCCGCCTCCTGAGCATCATTTATGCACAACAGAGTCCGGACCCCAATATACAATCTTGAATAGTTTTTTGGCCCTCTTGCGGAGATGCTCTCCCTCACCCCACCCCGAACAGCTCCGGAAACTTCGGCGTCTTTTCCAGATAGATGGCCTGGACGCGTTTGAGGTCGGCCTCGTAATTGTAGGTCGTGTCGAGCACGGCGTCGATGCGCACAGTCCTTGTGCTGTAGTCGAGGCTGGCGACGATCAGGGGGACGTTGGCCATGCGGGCGATGTGCCAGAAGCCGCTCTTCCATTGCTTGGCCAGGCTTCGGGTGCCTTCGGGCGGGATGAGCAGCACCATGCGGTCGCGGGCGGCGAAGGCGTCGCTCATGGCGCGGACGACGTCGTTCTTCTGGGTGCGGTCGATGGGCACGCAGCCCAGCCATTTGACGAAACCGCCAAAGGGGCCGGAGGTCAGGCTCTGCTTGCCCATCCATTTCAGCTTCATGCGAAAATAGGCGGCCGCCAGGATCATATAGACCCCGTCCCAGTTGGATGTGTGCGGCCCCGCCACCAGCACGGCCTTGGGATTTGCGGGCCAGTCGCCGCGCACCTTCCAGCCCATCAGTGTCAGAAGACCCGCGCTCAACAGGCGCGTGGTTTCGGCGATCACGCCCGCATAGGGCGCCGGACGCCCGGCTGGTTCAGACATGCAGTAACTCTGGGTGACAATTATGTGCGGTCTAAAACATCGCCGAATAAAAAGCGAGTTGACGCATTGTCACCCCTGCTAACCGTTAGCCTGCCCCGACCCAGTTGCCGTGAAAGCCGAAAGGCACACGCCGGGGCACGGCCGCCGTGGCGATGGGGCCGTGGGCGATATCGAGCGCATTGAACACCAAAAGCTCGCTATGATTGTCCTGCGCCCGCCAGACTACAGCGGTCAGCCAGCCGTCCCCCTCGTCTGAATCGGCTGTGCGGGGCACGAAGACCGGCTCGGACGTCAGGTCGCCCTCTCCCAGGCGATGCTCATTACGCTTGCCGGTGGCCAGATCGACATGGGCGATGGTGTTGAACTTGACCGCGCTGCCATTGCGGCTGTCGCCCGCAAACCAGCCATGGCGATAGCTCAGACCGGAATGGCGCTCGTCAAAGCGCGGAAACTCTCCATCAAGATCGTCCAGTTGCTGCTCAGCTATGGCGTCGGTGGCGCCGCTCAGATCGAAGGTCCAGCGGAACAGGTTCGCCGCCGCCCGCCCCGGCGCACCGCCGTCCGCGCGGGGGAACAGGGGCGCCACGTCGTAGCGGAATACGTCGGCAAACAGCTTGCCGTCGGCTTCCCACGCATTCATCGGGTGGAAGACGTAACATGGATCAATGTTGAACCAACGTATCGTGGACACATCCGCATCTCGCCGCATCACGCCCACATAGGCGCCGACCTCGGGCTCCCAGGCCAGCGGCGGACGCCCGCTCATGGCCCGCTCCAGGCTCATGGTCAGGGGCAGGATGGGAAACAGCACATAGTTTCGCGTGACCAGAAAGTCGTGCACCATGGCGCTGAACGGCGCTTCGAAGTCATCACGCCGCACGACCTTGCAAGACGCGTCGGTCACGCCATAGCTGAGCGTGCGGCTGAACGGCATGTCGCCCACGCCATAGGCAAACCAGATCATCTCGCCCGTCTCCGGGTCGATCTTGGGGTGGGCGGTGACGCGACCGCGATAGTCCTCGACATAACCCAGGGTGGCGAGGCTGGCGGGGTCCATCTGAAAGGGCATATGCCCCTCTTCCAGCGCCATCAGCTTTCCCGCATGGAAGACGATATTGGTGTTGGCCACCCCGCCATCCTTGCCCAGGGCCTCGGGGGCCGTGGTCATGGGGTTGCCGAAGGTGCCAAAGAGAGAGCGCCCGGCCGCGTGCTCCAACTCCCATTTGGGCGTGCGAACATAGCGGTTGCGATAGCTGGCCCGGCCCTCGTCCAGATAGAAGCCGTGGACCATGCCGTCGCCGGAGAACCAGTGATAATTGGGATCGCGCGGCTCGAACTGCGGGTTGGCGCCGATGCGGTAGAGGGCGCCGCGCAGATCGGGCGGCAACTGCCCTGTCACCTTGAGCTCGAAATCGTCCTCGCTGCGCAGAGGCGCAAAATTACCGGACAGATAGGGGCTGATCCTCGCATCGCCGTCCATGGTCGTTCGTCCCTGAGATTTGATTATTGTTGTAGAGGCAGAGACTAGACCTGATTTCTGGTTTGGAAAGGCCAGACCTGCGGGCGGCCGGAATATCCCGGCTCCCGCCGCCCTTGGCCGCCTGTCCCGCCCTCACTTCTCCGGATGGATCAGGGCCTGATAGGTCAGGGTTCGGGTCATCAGCCCCAGATCGTCCCCGCCCGTGCCGCCGAGACGCTGCACCATGCCGACGAAATAGAGATCATTGGCCGGGTCGATCCAGAACCAGGTGCTGGCCGCGCCGCCCCAGCTCAGCACGCCCTTGCCCTCCAGACTGCCAGCCTTGAGCGGGTCCTTCATGACCATGAAGTCCAGTCCAAAGCCCACCGAATCGCCAAAGCGCTGCGATGCCGTGCCGTTGGATTTGACGAGCGCCGCCTGGGGCACGACGTCGGTTCCCATCAGGGCGATTGTGCGCGGCGCCAGGATGCGCACGCCGTCCAGTTCGCCTCCGTTCAGGATCATCTGGCAAAAGCGGCCATAATCGCCCAGCGTGGAGACAAGTCCTCCCCCGCCAGACTCCAGACCGGGCGGATTGACATAATCAGGCACGCCGCCGCCGAACAGGGTGCTGGGCTCGACCAGCTTGCCGGTCTTTTCGTCGCCCACATAGAGCGCCGCCAGACGCGCGGCCTTCGCCGTGCCGGTGGAAAAGGCGGTGTCCGTCATCTTCAGCGGCTGGAAGATGCGTTGGGCCAGGAAATCACCCAGCTTCTGGCCGCTGATCTTCTCGATCAGATAGCCCTGTATGTCCACCGAAACGGAATAGGACCAGTCCGTTCCCGGCTGGAATTTCAACGGTATGTCCGCCACGCGGTGGATCAGATCGGGCAGGTTGTCCGCCGCCAGAACCCGCTTCTCGCGGAACATGTGATCAACGGGATTATTGTCCTGCAGGCCATAACCAAAGCCTGCCGTATGGCTCATGATCTCGCGCAGGGTTGGCGGGCGGGTAACAGGGACAGTGATCATCGCCCCTTTGTCATCGACCCCGCTGATCACGCGCAGGCCCTTGAACTCCGGGATGAACTTGGTGATCGGGTCGTCAAGGCGCCACTTGCCCTCCTCGTACAGGATCATCATAGCCACGCCCGTGATCGGCTTGGACATGGAATAGATGCGCACGATTGTGTCGCGGCTCATGGGCTGGCCGGTGGCGAGGCTTTGCTTGCCAAAGACCTGTGTATCGACCAGCTTGCCGTGACGCACCAGAAGCGTGCTCATCCCGGCGACGCGGCCATCGGCGACAACCTTGGCCAGCGCCTTGTCGAGCTTTTGCAAACGCGCGGCGTCAAAGCCCACGGCGTCTGGCGAGGCGGCAACCTCCGCCGTCGCCGCCGCCGCTGCCGATGTCGCGCCCGCCGACACCATGGCTGCACCCAGCGCCAAGGCCAGTGCGCATATCCTGAAACCCGTCGCCATCATTTCCCCCGTCCATCTGATTTTGCAGAAGACTAGCCGATTTTTGCGGAAGGTGGGAACTCTGCATCCATCTTCTTTATTGGCGGCTTGCGAAGCGGCGCCCGGACAGGAATGATGGACCTCGCAATAATCAACAATTGCGCCCAAAGGCGACCAGAGGCCCGAGTAAAAGTCCCATGAAACTGCCCGCCTGGCGCCAGGATCGCGCCATCTATCCCAAGATGTTCCAGATCCAGACCCGCTATCGCGATCAGGACGTTCTGGGACACGTCAACAACATCTCCCAGTCCGCCTATTTTGACGAGGCGCGCGAGAAGTTGATGCGCAGCCTTCGCGTCGGCCTCGGCGATGATGACATCACCCGCATTGTCACCGCACAGACCACAGTGGCCTTTCTGGCCGAGGTCTTTCACCCGGACATGGTGGACATAGCGGCCGGCATTTCGCGCGTGGGTCATTCGTCATGGGAAATTGCTCAGGCCATGTTCCAGAACGGGCGGTGTGTGGCCTTGGCCGCCACCACGCTGGTGCAAGCGACGGCTGAAGGCGCACAGCCGCTCAGCCCCGCTTTTCGGGCCGCCCTCGAAGCGCTGACCATCGACGAGCCTGCGGGATAAGACCGCCGGAGGTCACCGCTCGCCTGCACGCCTTTCCCTGAGCAGAACCCGTTTTGAAGCCGCCCTTGGACTTGAGGCCATGGCGTCGACGGATGATGTCTAGCCGATACGGTCCCATCCTGTCGGGTTGCAGCGCTCAGCGAGCGAGATCGCGAGCAACTTCATCCGGGTTGAAGGCAGAGGACACACCGCGCCCGACGCATGATCCTGATAACAAATATGCATTTCCGGCATAGCTGGGTTCAGGCTAAACAGACGCCGTCAGTCAACGAAAGGCGATCCCAACATGTCTGAGAATATGGCGCCGAGGATCGCACGCTGGCCGCAAGGGCTGATTGCAGGGTTAAGCCTTGTCGTGGGCCTCGCCTCCTACCGCTATCTCATCCCCGGCGCGCCGGGGGCGGCGCCGCCCATTCTGGCCAACAGCTTCACCCATCTGGGCGCGCTGACGATCCATGCCGGATTCGCGGCAACAGCGCTTGTTATGGGGCCATTTCAGTTCCTGACGCGACTGAGGACAACCCGCCCCCGACTGCATCGCATCATGGGGATGGGCTATGTGGTTTGCTGCACGCTCGCCGGTATTGCCGGGCTGGTCCTGGCCTTCGGCGCGCGGACCGGTCCCATATCGACCGCCGGGTTTGGCCTCCTGGCCATTGGGTGGATCTACACGACCCTGAAGGCGGTCCAGGCGGCTCGCAGCCGTCGCTTCAGCCAGCATCGCCGCTGGATGATCCGGAGTTTCGCCCTGACCTTTGCGGCGGTCACGCTGCGGGTCTACCTGCCCGTCGCGTTCCTTTCGCCTTTCGGTTATGACGCCGCCTATCGCGCGATCAGCTTTCTCTGCTGGGTCCCCAACCTGATCGCAGCAGAGCTTTACCTGCGGCGCAAGGCGACCCGCATCCAACCTATCGTGACATCCAGAACGGCTTGAGCCTGGCGAAGCCTTTCATGGCCTTGAGCGACGCGTGATCCAGAAGGCCGCCCTCGCACTGCCCTGTCCCGACGATCAAGCCCGCCATAAAGGCCGCGTCCGGGGCCATCTCGCCTGCCAGTTCCTCCGCCAGACAGCGGGCCGTGTGCAGATCATTGGCCTGGCCGAGCGTGCTCTGAATCCTGCGCACGGCCCGGATAAAGCGCTCACTTCGCCCGGCGGCGGACGTGCCGAAGCTGTTGGCGAAAAACTCCGCCCCGTACCGCAAGCGCTTGGCCTTGATGCGCAGCCGGTGCCGAGCCTGGGCGTCCAGTTCGCCAAGCGTCGCCCCCTGCCGGATCACCCGATGATGCAGCCGCCCGAGCCGATCCGCCGCAAAGACGGTGACGTCTTCAGACAGCTTCTGGCGCAAGCCTTCATGGTCGGGGGCGGCCCATCGCCCGGTTTCAATCAGGGCGGCGGCGTCGACCAGCCAGGTGGAGAAGCGGGCGGAGCGCACCGCAGCCTCAACGCGCAGATAGGCCTGCCGATGCGCCTTGCCCAGGGCAAGGCCAAGGGCCGCATAGCCCGGCGTCTCGCCATGGCTGACCTGCGCCGGGCCGAAGACCTCGTCGCGAAACACGTCAAGATTACGCGCCAAAGCCAGCTCGCCAGCCAGCCAGTCAGCGCCCACAGAGAGTTCATTCAGTTGTTCGTCCGCCAGCACCGGCCGGAACAATCGCAAGGCCGTGTCCAGGCGCCTCAGGCCTATGCGCACCTGATGGACGGCTTCCACCGCCTGCACATCGTCGATACGCGCCGCATTTTCTGAAATCTGGATCAGGCAGTCCCACAAGATATCACGAAGAGCGCCTGCAACATCTCGCCCCGGCTTGACGCACCCGATCCGCGACACGGTCGACACGGCGCTCTGTCTGGACAGGCGATAGCCCCGTGACGACTTGGAATCGAACATGAGCTGCATCGGGCTCTGGGACGCAAGCTGGCGGGCCAGAGCGAACAGGGCCTGCGGCTCTCCCGCCTTCAGCTCCAGTTCAATCTCGCTGATCTCTTCATGGAACCCACCCGCGGCAAGCTCCCCCAGGTCCAGACAGGCCTCCACCAGAGTCTGCCCCTCGGCCCAGAAATGGCAGGTGCGCTGCACCGTCGTGGTAAAGACGGGCGTGAGCGCCTGCCTGTGCCTTTGGATCAGTGCAGCAGCGGGGGTGTCGGCCAGCAAGGACAGATCCAGCGCCTCGTTAGGCACTGGCGCCTCCCATTCTGAACGCGAAACTCCGCCCGCCAGGTGCTTCTGCTTCAATGTCTGGACATAACCGCCATCGGCGGCGCGAACGCGGAGGCTGAAGCCCGCAGCCTTCAGATCGTGATCGGACGTGTCGAAATATGTGGACCTCAAAGCCTCCACTCGCCCCGCAGAAGCGAACAGCGGCAGACAAAGCAGGGACTCCCTCTGAGCCGGGGACACGGCGAACTTCAGTTCCAGTTCCCGCGCTGCTGGGCGCGTGGCAGAGCAATGATCAGGCTCCAGCATCAGATCAGACCGTCAGCCGTGGGGTTCAGACACCATCCCACGGATTTGATGCGACCGATAGTCTCAGTCGGTCTGCGATTCGACCCGCTCGTCCGTCCGCATCTGCACCCTGCCAGACCGATCAGGCCGGATCAGGATTTGCGAAGCGCAGGTTTGTTGCGAGAGGTGGAATGGGCTGCGGCGGCGCGTTCGCTGGCCCGTCGCCCGCCCGAAGCCCCGTTCCAGTCCTTGCCAGCGGCCTCAGCCTTGCGGCGCGCGACCAGTTCGGCCAGCTTTTGCGTCGGGGACTTGGTGTCCGTCGGATCGGAGTTGTCAGTGTTCATGCAACGTCCATAGCACAGATCACCTCCCCAAGGGATGAAATCGCGCGACGCTGAAGCGTCACGCCGCCATCTGGACCTACAGGCGCAGCAGCGTGTCCGCCAGGAGCCCGACAAATACGGTCACGACCACAGCCAGAAACGCAATATCAAGGCGCGGCGCGCGGCGTGAGGCGTCTCTGCGCACCTGGTACAGGGCGGCGGTGTCGGACTTCATGAAATTCGGCGTGTAACCCATTGAATTGCTCAATTCCTGGACAGTGAACGCATCTGTCCAGACCCGATGCAAACCCTGGGCCAAGGCTCAGCCGGTGCGAGAATCCATCCTGGCGACGCCGACATCTTCTTCCGGGATCACGTCCACCTCGACCTTCAGGTCCTGCTGTCCATTGGACAGAAGCACGCCCTCGATCGGCGGAACGTCGGCATAGTCGCGACCGACCGCCAGAATAATATGGTCATTCTCGACCAGAATGGCGTTGGTCGGGTCAAAGCCGACCCATCCTATGCCCTCCCCGCACCAGACCGAGACCCAGGCATGGGTGGCGTCAGCCCCTTCCAGCCGCGCCTGCCCCGCGGGCGGGATGGTGCGAAGATAGCCGCTGACATAGGCGGCGGGCAGACCCAGCCCGCGCAAGCCTGAAATCATGATGTGAGCGAAGTCCTGACACACGCCCCGCCGCGCCTTGAAGGCGACCTGAGGCGGGGTGGTGATGTCGGTCGCCTTGGGATCAAAAGTGAAGTCGGCCTTGATCCGGCGCATCAGATCGCTTGCTGCGTGGATGATCGGGACGCCGGGGCTGAAACTCTTGCGCGCGTAGTCAGTAATCTCGCTCGCCAGAGGCGCGCGGCTGGTGGGGTACAGATAGCTGGCCGGGCCGGTTGGTCCCAGCTCGTTATGACTGCAACTCAGTTCGCGCACCTGCTCCCATGGCGAGCTGGCCATCAGGGCGCTCATGGTGGCGGCGTGCACCTCGACGCGCGAACGCGCTTCCACGACCAGCACCCGGTGAGGCTTGTCGATGATGACCGTCAGCGCGTGCTCGCCAAAGGCGCCGCATCGCTCCACCGACTGATGCGGCGCGGGGCGAAGTGTGACGGCGTGATGCAACACGGTCTGGGTCGCGCTCGACTGGGGGGTCAGCCGCAGGACACAGCGGGCGAACTCCACCGGCGCCTCATAGCTGTAGGTGGTCTTGTGCCGAACCAGATAGATCACGCCAACCCCGCCAGCTTGACTGTTGGGGCTGCCTTGGCGCCTTGCAGGAAATACCGGTCGGCGACGGCGACAGACAGCCGCTTCAGCGCCCGCTCCAGCCCAAGGATCGTGTCCGGATCCAGGCGCCCCGCCTCGGCCGTCTCCACCTGGGTGGCGAGCGTCAGGATGATCCGGCGCGGCTCTTCCAGCATGCCGTCCTCGACCAGCGACGGCAGTTGCGCCAGATGATCCTTCATGGCCAGGATCTGGAACGCCACGGAGCGGGTATTGTAAGGGTCCAGGACCACCATGTCGCGCACGGGCGGCAGGGCCAGCCCCACCAGATAGCGCGCACGGTAGGTGATCTGGCTGTCCGCCAGGTCGAGCAACAGGTCGAGATCGTCGATCGTGGCGTCCGAACGGGCGAAGGTGCGGGCGAAACGGCTGGTGTTGACGCCCCGCTCCACCCGGCGCCCCATGTCCAGAAAGCGCCAGCCCGCGCCCCGATTCATGTTTTCCTGAGCCAGTCCCGCCAATGCCGCCAGAAGATGCAGTGTGCCCTCGCACTGTTGCAGGGCCTCCGCCTCCGACTTCAGGTCCTTCACACCGTCCGACACGCGGCTTTCGAGGTTGAGCAACAGGGTCCAGAAGTCACTGGACAGCCGCTCGCGCATGCCTGCAGCGGTGCGCCGGGCAGCGCGCAGAAGCGATATGACCGAGCCGACCGCCGCTTCGTCATAAAGCGCCGAACGTGCGGCGTCCACGGCGCGCCCGCCGAGGGCCTCCTTCTCCAGCGCCCCCCAATCGATCAGAAGCTCCTGAAGTTCGGCAAGGGTTTCACCTGCGCCGTGCAAGGCGCTCTCGGAATCCATCAGGCTGGCGCACAGGCTGCGCACAAGCCGCAAGGTGGCCTCCGCCCGCTCCAGATAACGGCCAAGCCAGAACAGGTTGTCGGCGGCGCGGCTGGGCAGCAGGCCCATGATCCGACGCACCTTCACGTCTTCCTTGCTGGCCAGCAGCGTAACCCGCTCCACAGGACGATCCGCCAGCACCCAGACATCGGCTGTGCGCGCGCCTTCGCCCATGGAGATGGCGCGGGCGTCCGCCTGTTCGGAGGTCCGGCAAAAACCACCGGGCATGATCTTCATCCCGTCCGGCGTCGCGGCCGCATAGACACGCAGCACAAAGGGCGCCGCCACAAGCTGACCGTCGCGCAGGACCGGCGTCGTGGACAGGCGCACGACCTCCTGCCCCACAAAATCGCAAGGGCGGTCGTTCATGCGCGCCATCAGGGCGTCCTGATCGCCCGAAGACAGATCAGCGGTCAGACGAGCGCGGCTGAACAGCGGGTCTTCGCCCAGCCGGTTGAAGGCGGGCGCGATCGCCAGTTCGCCAAGCCGGCTGGCCACCAGATCGCGCTCTCGCGGCTGTCCGCACCACCAGGTCGCCACATTGGGCATTTTCAGCTCTTCGCCCATCAGCCGACGGCAAAGGCTGGGCAAAAAGCCGAGCAGAGCCTTGGACTCGATCAGCCCCGAGCCCGGCATGTTCACCACCGCCACGCCGCCGGAGCGAATAGCGTCCACCATGCCCGGCGTGCCCAGACGAGACGCGCTGTTCAGTTCCAGTGGATCGACAAAATCAGCATCCACCCGCCGCAGGATCACGTCCGCGCGCTTCAACCCGGCAATGGTGCGCACATAGACCTTGCCGTCGCGCACCACCAGATCTTCACCCTCGACCAGCATGAGGCCGAGATAGCGGGCCAGATGGGCCTGTTCGAAATAGGTTTCACTGAATGGACCCGGCGTCAGAAGGCAGATGCGCGGATCGGCCCGCTCCGCCGTCGCCGCCAGCCCCTTGCGCAGCTGGTCGAAAAAGGGCGCCAGACGCTGCACGTTCATGGTGTTGTAGAGATTAGGGAAGGCGCGCGACAGAACCAGCCGGTTCTCCAGCGCATAACCCGCGCCTGACGGCGCCTGGGTGCGATCATCCAGCACCCACCAGCGACCATCCGGCCCGCGTCCGATATCTGCGGCGTAGATTTGCAGATAGCGGCCGCCGACCGGCTTAACCCCCTTCATGGCGCGCAGGAAGTCCGGACTGCCCGTCAGGGCGGCGGCAGGCAGAGCCCCCTCTGCAATCAGCCGGCCTTCGCCATAGAAATCCTGCAACATGGCTTCGATCAGATTGGCGCGCTGCTCAACGCCCTGCGCGATCTGGGCCCAGTCATTCTGATCCAGGATCAGCGACAGGGGGCCAAGAGGCCAGCTCCGCTCATTCTCTTCGCCATAAACGCGGTAGGTGACGCCTGTGTCGCGGATGTGCCGGGTCGCCATATTGAACCGGTTGCGAAACTCGCCCTCCGTATATTCCGCAAAATGACCAAGAAAGTGCAGCCACTGATCCCGGGGCCGACCGCTGGAATCGATCAGTTCATCTGGCGTGCCGGACAGGGGTCGGTAGTTGCGCAGCCAGCCGGACAGGCGCTCGGCCGCATCAGGCGGCAGAACGTCGCGGCGGCGTGCAGCATAGGTCGGTTTAAGCGCCAAGGCGAAGTCTCTGATCCGGTCGCGTGGGAAGCGGTTTGGTGATCCTTAGGGCGGTCGCCGCAAAACACCAGAACAGACCGCCGCGACCCGATATCGCGCGCCTACCCAGCCTAACCCCGAAAACCGCTTAACTTGCTAGCACGGGTCAGGGCAGAAGGGCGCCCCGTTCCTGTCTGAGGCGTAACGCTGCCCCCTGCGAGGTGTCTAATCCTTGGGCGCCCGCTGCGTCTTTTCCGGGCGCCTTTTCGCCCCCGGAAAAGACAAGGCGGCGATCAGGGGATCATCAGCACCCGACCCACGGCCTTGCGGCTCTCGATATAGGCATGGGCTTCAGCGGCCTGCGACAGCGCAAACTGCTTGTCTATCACCACCTGGAACTGTCCGGCGGCGGCCTCGTTGATCAGGGTCTGGATCATGTCGTGTGCGCGGTCGGTCATGATCTCCGCACCCAGGAACACACCGCTGATCGACCGGTTGCCGCCCATCAGACTGCCCACATCGACCACCATGGGTTCGCGTCCCGCCTGCCCCACCATGGAGACTCGCCCCCGATAGGCCAGAGACAGGATTGAGCCCTGCAAGGTCGGACCGCCGACGCTGTCGACCACCAGATTGACGCCCTTCTTGTCCGTGATGCGCATCACCGCTTCCGGCGCCGACTGGGTCGTATAGTTGATCCCGTGGTCCAGCCCGTAGGCCTTCAGCCGCTCCAGCCGCTCATCGCTGGACGCGGTCGCCAGAACGGTGGCGCCGGCGCGCTTGGCCAACTGGATCGCGGCCAGCCCCACGCCGCTGGCGCCGGCCTGAACCAGAACCGTCTCACCCGGACGCAGGCGTCCAAACTCGAACAGACAGTCATGTGCGGTCCCGAACGCCACCGGAATCACTGCGGCGAGCCTGGGGTCGAAGCCGTCGGGTATGGGCCAGCAGTTGCGGGCGGGCACCGGACGAAGCTCGGCGTGGCTGCCAAAGCCGTCCACGGTCGCGACCATCTGGCCGACCTTCAGGTGCGTGACCTCCGACCCGATCTCAATAATCTCGCCCGAAGCCTGATAACCGACAATGTGAGGATTGCGCACCAGCGGCCCGCGCCAGCGGTTCAGCGTATCGCCCCCCTCGATGCTGATCGCAACGACCCTGATAATCACCCCCTTGGGATGGCAGACCGGATCTGGAACCTCTTCATACTTAAGGACTTGGGGAGGTCCGTTCTCATAATAGACGGCGGCCTTCATCGCTTGCTCCCTCGTGCATTCTCGCCGTGTTCGGCGTGTTGGCGCAGAGGTTAGCCAAGTGCAGCGCGATACGCCATGGACAATGGCGCGCGAGCGGTCAGTAGAGGCGGATGATCTGAGCGCCTTGCCGCTCGACGGGCGGCTTTGCGCTCCCCAGAGCGACGGCCTCTTCAATGCCATGCAAAAGGGCGCGTGCGGTGACCGGCTTGGCGATGTGAAGATCGGCGCCGGCGGCATGGGCGGCGTCGCGGTCGCGCTTCATTGCGCTCGCGCTCAGCATGGCGACCGGGGTTCTGGCGCGGTGGACCGACGAGGCTTCAATCTCGCGCAACGCCTTGATCGCCTGAAGCCCGTCCATCAGGGGCATCTGCATATCCATCAGAACCAGGTCAAAATGGCCAGAGCTGAAGGCTTGGACCGCCTCCAGCCCGTTTTCTACGATCGTCAGCTCCGCGCCGGCATGGCTGAGAATCAATTGCACAACCTTCTGGTTGGTGGGGTTGTCCTCCGCCAGCAGGATTTTCAGGGGCGCAAGCTGAGACGGGGCTTTGACGCTGGCTTGTTCCGCGCCCAAGGCAGGCTGAGCGGCACGCGTGACGGGCAGTTCGGCGACAAAGACCGATCCCCGCCCGGGCTGCGATGACACAGTGACCTGCCCGCCCATGGCCTCGGTCAGCGCCTTGACGATGGCGAGCCCAAGCCCAGATCCCCCGAAGCGGCGCGTGATCGTATTGTCAGCCTGACTGAAGCGCTCGAACAGGGCGTCGGCCGTTTGCGATTCGAAACCCTCGCCCGTGTCCTGCACGACCAGGCGCAGGCGCTCTGCATTGGGCGATTCCGTCGAGGACGACACCTCAACGCCGACCCGCACGCCGCCTTCGGTCGTAAACTTCACGGCGTTGGACAGCAGGTTGCCAAGCACCTGATTGATCCTGGTGATGTCGCCCTGAAAGGCGCCCTTGGCGGCGTCGTTGAAATGGACCGAGAAGGTCAGCCCCTTTTCAGCGGCGCGGGTCCGGGCCAGATCCATGACCTCCGCCATGCGCGAGCGCAGATCAAAGGTTTCCGCTTCCAGATCAATCCGCCCGGCCTCCACCTTGGAGATGTCGAGAATATCCGAAACCAGATGTGACAGGGTGGAGCCCGAAGCGCGGATCAGGTCCACCATTTCGCGCTGTTCAGCGGACAGATTTGTCTGGGCCAGAGCATCGACCACGCCGATCACGCCGTTCAGCGGCGTGCGGACCTCGTGGCTCATATTGGCGAGAAACTCGCTCTTGGCGCGATTTGCCTCTTCTGCGGCCAGTCGCGCCGCCTTCATCTCATCCTCAAGCGCCACGCGCTCGGTAATGTCGCGTGCGACGCCAAAGACCAGATCGCCACACCGTCGCGACTGCCATTCCAGGTGCCGATAAACCCCATCGACGCGGCGGTAGCGATTGACGAATGCGAACACCTGCTCAGTCGTGCTGCTCATCCTCTGCAGGGTCGGCGCAATGTCGTCCGGATGCAGCAGGGGCAAGATCGGAGCGCCCACCAGTTGCTCGACCGGATAGCCCAGAACCGTTTCCCACTGCCGGTTCACCTTGACGAAATTGCCCTTCAGGTCGCGGACCGACATGAGGTCGAGGGAGACCTCGAAAAAGCTGCTCAGGGCGCGGGCAATGTCCTGCTCGCCTTCTGCCGCCCGGCGCGCTCGGGACTCGCTGGCGGCCAGCGCGTCATTCGACGCCTTGCGCTCTATGGCGATGGCGACGAGGTGCGCCGCTTCAGCGATCGCCGAGATCTCGGCCGGTCGCGGCGCCGTCGGCGTGCGATGATACATGGCGAAGGTGCCAAGCAACCTGCCGCCAACGCCTGTGATGGGCTGGGACCAGCAGGCGGCGAGGTTCGCCCCCGCCGCGAGTTCACGGAAATTGACCCAGAGAGGGTCGGTGGCGATGTCGGTGACGATCACGCGGCGCCCGGTAAAAGCGGCGGTCCCGCAAGACCCCACGGCCGGCCCGATTTCCACGCCATCGATCGCCAGGGCATAGTCCGCCGGCAGACTGGGCGCAGAGCCGTGGACCAGACGCCGTCCGGCTTCGTCCAGCAAGAGTATGCTGCACAGCGCATCAGGGTGCTGCGCCTCGATTCGCACGACGAGGGCGTCCAGCACAACGCCAAGCGCGGCGCCGCTGGCGATCATGGTCATGATCGCCGTCAACTGCGCTGCATCTGAATGACCGCGAACCTTGCGGCGGCGAGCCACGGCGCCATCGGGCCGATTGTTCATCCTGATACGCCTGCTGGCATGTTGCACATTCTCCAACGAGATCAGAGACTAGCGCCGATGCCTTGCGAACTGTTGAACCAGACCGCCCCCAAGTCCGCTGGCGATCAGTCCGTCGCCCGCCACAGGACCGGAAAAAGGGGGTGGTCCATCGCCGCCCCAGCCGGCAGCTCATTCACCAGCCCGGGAAACTCCGGCGAGGTGCGCCAGCGGCGAGGTGCGTGAACAATGTCGTCGCCCAGAAACCGAACCGACAGGACCCGTCTGCGCGTCTCGCTTCCTGCCGCCGAGTGCAGTGCGAGCATGTGAAAGAAGATCGCATCGCCCGGCGCCAGCGCCCAGCAGATCACGCGGTGAGCCGCGGGATCGGCGTCAATATCGGGCAGATCGGCCAGACTACCTTGCGGGAACCACCTGCTTTCGTGGGTCATGAAGGAGCGCGGCATCAGCCACGGCCCAAGATGCGATCCTGCGACGAAACGAAGCGACGAGGCCTCTGGCACGGGATCGACCGGCAACCACATGCTGCAATTCTGGAAGCCGTCTATGTTGTAATAGGGCTGATCCTGATGCCAGGGCGTGGGCTGCCGCGTGCCGGGCTCCTTGACGAGCAGATGGTCATGATACAGGCGGACCTGACTGGCGCCCATCAACCGCCCCGCCGCCTCCGCCGCGCGTGAGGTGCGTATGAAGCGCTCATACTGGCCAATGCGCGACCAGTTGCAAAAGTCCTCGAAGAAGCGCCCGCGGTCATCCGCCGGGCTGGCCACGGCGGCCAGCGCACCGGGCTCAGCCAAATTCACCTCGATCCCCGCGCGCACGAGATCAATCTCGTCAGCCGAAAACAGTCCCCGCACCACCACCGCCCCATCGCGGGCGAACTGGCGCGCCAGGCTGTCCAGATCAGGTCTCGTCGCGCTCATGATCCCAACGGCTTCAACGCCTATTCAAGGGTGAAGCTCGCCTCCCTGCGTTTGAAGTCGATCGTCACTCGCCTGAAATGGCACAATATGTCCATTCCCAACAGCAAGGCGGGCTCCTTCGACATGCCAAACACGTCGAACGTGTGCAGAGGCGCGAATGCCAGCGGCATGTTGCGCACGGTCATGCCGCCGATCGTCACTTCGGGCACCGTTTCAAACTCAGCCGACGTGGACTGGCCTGTGACGCTGACCACCTGCACGGTGACCGACTGCACGCCCGCCTGGGTGCGACCCAGCAGGACCTTGCGCAGCGCCGCATTGCCGACGGACGCCTGTGCGCCTGAATCAAGAATGACCGACATGTTCACGCCGCGCACCCGCGCATCCATCAGGATCAACTGGCCGAACCGGAACCGGCCATGGACGACCACAGCGCCAGGATCTTCCAGATCTCGGCGACTATCGGTGGTCTGAAGCTGACGGGCGGCGAAATCCAGCACCACCTGCTGGTCATGCAGGCTATCGACGCCCAACATCCCCATGGCGCCCAGATCACTGGCGGCAAGTTGCGGCGCATGGATATGGCGGACCGTGCGTCGGCCGACCTGCAGCCGGTCGATCACTGCGGTCTGGACCAGTTCCTCGCCCGCTGTGCTGTGCAACCTCGCCGGATCGCCCAGCGGCAAGGCCAGTTTCGCCGCAAGTTCGCGGGAGATCACCGTCCGGTCCGCGCCGGTGTCGATCACGAATGCAAAGGGTCCCTGACCATTGATCATGACGGGCACGGTCATTCTGGCCAGGGCGTCGCTGGCGAGGTCCAGCATCTGTGACGGCTGAGCGGCAGCGGCAGGCGCCGCCCCCGCTGACGCGGCCGGTACAGGCGCGGCCTGGGGCTCAGCCAGTGCGGCGCCGAATGGGCAAACCTGCGTCGCCGCCATGATCAAGACCGCCGCCCAGGCCGCTCTGATGCTCATGACTATAGCCTCCAGCCAGCGCGACAGACGCCGCCGGTCCAGCCTGAGGCTCAAATGGACGCCAAGGCAAGTCATGATGACGTGTTGATGAAATCGCGCCAGCGCCCATCGCGATTTGCCAAAGCGACACTAAGTGTACACCTTATCGGCTTGGGGCGGGTTCAACGGCCCTGCGCCAACAATCAAAATGAGGAAACCCCGGATGCAGCATAAACGGCTAGGCAGAAGCGCGATCGTCGTGTCGAAGATCTGCATGGGCACGATGACCTTCGGTGCGCAGGCCGACGAGAAGATGGCCCGCCGCATTCTCGACAAGTCATTCGACGCCGGAATCAACTTCTTCGACACGGCGGAAAACTATCCGGTCCCGCCCAAGGAAGAGTGGGCAGGCGTCACAGAGGAAATCGTGGGACGCTGGATGAAGACCAAGCGCCGCGAGCAGGTCATCATCGCCACCAAGGTCAGCGGGCCCAGCCATGGCTGGCTCAAATCCTCGCAGCGTTCGGGCATGACCTGCCTGGATCGCCACAATATTGTCAGAGCGATCGAGGCGAGCCTGAAACGCCTCGACACCGACTATGTCGACCTCTACCAGACCCACTGGCCCGACCATGGCGCCCGCTATGAGGAGGCTCTGCGCGCCCTGGACGATCTGGTCGAGGCGGGCAAGGTGCGCATCATCGGATGCAGCAACGAAACCAGCTGGGGTCTGATGAAGAGCCTGTCTGTCTCCGAGCGCGAAGGCCTGGCCCGCTACGAGACGATCCAGAACAATCACAGCCTGAACAACCGTCGTTTCGATGACGAACTGGCTCAGGTCTGCCGTCAGGAAGGGATCAGCTCGATCCCCTATTCGCCTCTGGGCGGCGGGGTGCTTAGCGGCAAGTATAATGGCGGCGCGACACCGGACGGCGCCCGCTTCTCCAACTACCTCAAGATTGGCGGGCGTCAGGCCAACATGGCCAAGCGCTTCGTGAACGAAAAGACCCTGGCCTCGACGGAACGTTTCGGCGCCATAGCGGCGGAGGCGGGCATCTCGCTCGTCACCCTGGCGACGGCCTGGAGCAAGCAGCAGGACTATGTGGCCTCCACCATTGTCGGCGCGACCCACGTCGATCAGGTTGACGACATTCTCGCCGCAGCCGACCTGACCCTGTCGGACGAGGTCCTGAAGAAGATCGACGCTGTCACCAAGGAAATCCTCTACCCGATGGGCTAGGGGCTGCCGGACCCGGCGCCAGCGGGGTGTGCGGTCGTCCTGTTCC
>CAIOJR010000097.1 GCA_903858685.1 uncultured Caulobacterales bacterium
CTGGCGGCGTCTGGTCTCGTCAATGGCGACACGGTCGCAGCGCTGACCGGGCTTGCCAGCAGCTTCAACATCAACGCCCAGACCCATGCCGGAACCATCGCCCTGTCGGTAATCGGCGCCAATACAGACGCCGACTACGCCGTCACGACCCAGGGGGGAAGCTGGACCGTCTCGCCAAGGGCTGTGACCGTCACAGCTCTGGGTGGGACCTCCACCTATGGCGACAGCCCGACCAATCCGGGTCTGGCGGCGTCTGGTCTCGTCAATGGCGACACGGTCGCGGCGCTGAGCGGGCTGGCCAACAGTTTCGGGGTCACGGCGTCAACGGCGCCTGGACCGCTTGGCGTGGCGGTGCGCGGCGCCTTGGCCAATAGCAATTACACCCTCATCGGCACAGTGTCTGGAACCTGGACGATCAATCCGGAGGCTCTGACCATCGCGGCGGACAACCAGTCTCGCCCGCAGGCCGTGGTGAACCCAGACCTGACCTACCGGATTACACAGGGCGCATTGTTGAATGGCGATCAGCTCAGCGGTGGACTGGCGACCTTGGCGAACGCGCAAAGCCCCCCGGGCGTCTATGACATCACGCAAGGCGATCTTGCGGGACAGAACTACAGGATCACCTTCATCCCGGGCGCCGTGACGGTTCTGGGGTCGGCTGCGCCAGGCACGACATTGTCATCCGCCCTGACCACGACGCCGGGCTGGGATCAGTACAAGATCAGCACGCGGGTCGTCATCTCGTCTGACACGTTTGCAGCGCCGCAACAGACCGCCATTTCAGTCGAGGGACTGGATCAGGTCCTGGTCATTGTCGATCCACGCTATGCCACCCCTTCCGTCTGCCTCGAAGGATGGAGCTGTGTCGCCATCTCCCCTGCCTCACACGCCAGCCGCCAGACATCTGACGCCGGTCGGATCAGAACAGACGGCCCTGCACCGGCTCAGCCCCCGACATGATCTCGACCTTCAGCGACCCGGCCGGGGATGGGTGCAACAGCTTGCAGGACGGGATCGCCGGGTCGAGCCAGTCACGCCACAGGCTTTTGTGGATAATTGCAACCTGCCGATTGTGGATCGGCGCAATATCTGGGCCGGGCGCTGTGGTGAGCAGACTGAAGCTGTCTGGATCGTCGGTTGAGCCTCGTCGCCATAGGGCGGCCAATGCGAACCAGGAGCCGTCCGAACTGGAAATGCGCCACCGCGTCTTGGGCGCGCGAGAGCCGGTATATTCAAAGAAACAATCTGCCGGCGCGAGGCAGCGTCCATGAGTGAAGGTCCGGTTCTCCGAGCGAAAATTGATAATGGGTCCGGCCTTGGGCCCCGGCGGCGCAAAGCCCCATCTCATCCGGACCAGTTCAACCGAGCCGGGCGATGTGGCGCGAATGACCGGCGCGCGATCGGTCGGCCACAAGCTTTGTTCCGGGGCCAGGTTCGGCGCGGCGAGGTCAGGATCGACGCTCAGTCCCTCGGTTGAAAAGGCTTTCAGATATTCCGCCCAGCTCACCGTCACCGCATAGTTGTTGCACATGCTCGCCCGCTGATGGTGAAGGCGCGACATTGCCAGCCGGCGCGCCCATTCCGATTACCGGAAATTCACTGGACCTGAGACGCCGCCAGGTCAACCTTTGGCGCGTTCGACAACAACAGGTCCGCCTCATGTCCAGAAACCTCCTCTCCACAGTCGCCGTGATTTCGCTGATGGGATTGGCGCTCACCGCCTGCCAGAGACAGCGACGCGCCGATGTGGTCGTGGGCGGACGTCCGCTCACCGTCGCAGCCCAACTCGACTGTCCCCAGACGGAAGGCAAGCTGACCCGCCAATCATCGGCGCCCGATGGACAAAGCTGCACCTATCGCGGAGACGACAATACGGAAATCACCCTGATGCGCACGGCGCTTTCGGGGCGGTCGGCCTCGGAAGCCATCAAATCGGTTGAGACGGAATTGGCCAGCGCCGTTCCCGCCCATCAGTCTGGCGGGGCATCGGATGCCGAAAAGGGGCAGGTGAAGAACTGGGACGACGAAAACGGCAGCCATGCCGCCCATGCCGAAGCGCACGAGCACGACCGGGCGAATATCGATCTTCCCGGCATCCATATTCACGCGGACGGACATTCGGGACCCAACAACGGGGATGACAAGGTGCAGATCCGTCTGCCAGGCGTCAGCATCGACGCCAATGACGGCGGCGCCAGGATCAGCACCAGTCTGGCCGGGGTGAAAAACGCGGTAATCGACGCCAATGACAGCGGGGCCGAGATTCGCGCTGACACGACCGACGCTGGCAATACAGAACGCACCTGGCTGCTGGCCAGCGATCAGCCGGGCCCGGATGGCTATCACATGGTCGGCTATATGGCTCGTGGCCCCAATGGCGGCCCCCTGGTCATCGCCAAGATCCGCTCAAAGGAGATCCACGAGCATCATTTCGATCACGGGCTGGGCTTTGAGGACATCAAGCACCTTATAGCCCTGAACCTGAAATAGCCCGGTAGCGACGTCAGACCGAGGCCGGCGCAACCTGACTGACCTCGGTGACCTTGTAGGTCAGAAGCTCGCCGTCCTCATCGGTTATGCTCACATATTCGCCCGTGGCGAAGCGGTGGTCACCCAACCGAAAGACCGGTTCTTCGGCCTCGGCCAAGGCGCCGTAATCAAACACCCAGCGCTGTCCATGGCGAAGCAGGCGGCCAAGCTGCGGCTCCTCATCCGGGGCGAAGCGACGCACGGAACAGTCATTTCGGTGGCTGCGATAGGCCTCCTCATCCAGCCGACCCTGCGGCGTCAGGGGCGCCACCAATGTATAGCCGCGATGATCATCAGCTTCCGAGAACTGTGCACCCGGATTTCGCGCCAGACGCATGACGATGCGGAACAGTGCCATAGTCGTGTCCTCCAGTATTGAGGAAACCCGCGGCGTTTCAGTGGGAGAGGAACAGGGATGGGCCGTCATGGGCCTGCATCAGAGCTCGCGTTGTTCCACCGAAAATGAATTGTTGAAACCGTGGATGTCCGAAGGCGCCAGCAACAAGCATTTTTGCCTCCAACGCCTTGACCGCGCTCAAAATCACCGGCGCAGCCTCAGATCCCTGTTCAAGACATCTCAATTCCGCGCTCACCCCATATTGCGCCAGATGGTCGATCATCCTTTGGGGGTCGAAACTGCGCGGCGTTGCGCGGGTTGCGACCAAGACAACCACACGGCCCGCATGACGCAGCCACGGAACCGCCCGGCGAATGGCGCCCGCAGCCTCACGCCCCCCATCCCAGGCCAGGGCCACGGTCTGACCCGGTCCAGGTATGTTCCGCGCAACCACGACCGGGCGGCGTTCTTCCATCAGGATCCGCTGAAAGGCATCGACCAAAGCCCCACGGCCCTGCGCTGAATCTCCCGAAAACACCGCAAGATCGGCAAAGCGCGTCTCGGTGCACAGGCTCGCCGTGACGGGACTCTCCAGCGAAACAAACGTCTTGGAGGGGCACGTTGCGCGGTCGAACAGGTCTTGAGCGGCCTTCTGGCCCTCTGCCGAGGCGTGCCTTACGCTTTCCAGGGCGGCGACCTGCACACCCCCCATAAAGCCCTCCCCCATCCAGGGCATGAGTTCAGCGGCGTCCGCCGGCACATAGGCGCCGACGACCTCAGCGCTGAATGGCGCGGCCAGACCATTGGCCGCCCTCAATACATTTTCATCGGACTCAGCGCCTGAAAGCGGCGCCAGGATGGTTTTCCACGACATGGGACCACGCCCTTTCTGCCAGACGTTGATATTCTTCCCCTGATAGGTCAGTTGCAAAGCGTAAGAGTAAGGGGAACGAAATTGTGACCAAGGCGGGCAAGCCAACTGCGCGATCCAAAACCGCCCCCCGCGCCTGGCAACGCATGTTGTCTGGACGCAGGCTCGATCTGCTAGACCCCTCGCCGTTCGATATCGAAATTGAGGATATAGCCCACGGCCTGGCGCGCGTGGCGCGCTGGAACGGTCAGACGGTGGGCGAGCATGGCTTTTCGGTGGCGCAACACAGTCTGATCGTGGAGGATGTGGCCGCGCACCTGAAACCAGGTCTGGAGCCACGCTGGCGGCTGTGCGCGCTGCTCCATGACGCAGCCGAATATGTCATCGGAGACATGATCTCGCCGTTCAAGGCGGCCCTGGGCCTCGACTATCGCCAGTTCGAAAACAGGCTGGAACACGCGATCCATCTGCGCTTTTCGCTTCCCCCCGAGCCGCCAGCCGACATCAAGACGCTGATCAAACAGGCCGACCATGTCAGCGCCTATTTTGAAGCTGTGCAGCTGGCGGGCTTTTCCGAGGCGGAGGCGGACCGCTTTTTTGGCCGTCCACCGGCGGGCTATGAGTTGCGGATCGAGCCGCTGTCACCCTCGCAGGCCCAGGCCCGATTTCTGCAACGCTTCGCCACCCTGGCCGAGGCGACCGGGCTGGATGCGCCCAATCTCGCCTTCTCCACGGAATAGTTGAGCATGTCCGGCGCCGTCACTATTGGACTTTCCGCCGTCGTGGCGGCCATTCGCGACGGAGAGGCCGTTGTCCTGGTCGTGCGGCCGCAAACGGGCGAGGGACTACGCGAAACCGATTCAACCGGACTGCCCTCTGGTCCGTTCGATCCCGATCATGATCGCACCTTCGAACTGGCGCTGCGCGATTTCGTGACACAGCAAACGGGCTTCGAGCTGGGCTATGTGGAACAGCTCTACACTTTTGGCGACAAGGGCCGCGACGCGCCGCTGGCTGATCTGGGCGGCGTCGCCCCGGGCGCGGGACGGATCATTTCCGTGGGGTATCTGGCTCTGGCGCCCGGCGCGCTTCCCCTGCCGGACCGCACGGCCAGCGAAGGCGCGCAGTGGACCCCATGGACGCATTTCTTCCCATGGGAAGACTGGCGCGACGGGCGCCCCGATGTGATTGACGATGTCATCGCGCCCGCCTGTATCGAATGGGCGCGCGCCCATGATCCGGCAGACAGCGAGCAACGCCTCACCCGCGCACGGGCGCTATTCGCCCTGGACGGCGCACGCTGGAACGAGGAACGCGTGCTCGAACGCTATGAACTGCTCTACGAAACGGGTTTGGCGGCGGAAGCCGCGCGTGACCGGACGCGGACGCAAGGCCTTCAGCCCAAGGGCGGATTGAAGATCGACGCGCGCCTGGGCCAGCCCATGAGCTCTGATCACCGGCGCATCCTGGCCACTGGGCTTGGTCGATTGCGCGGCAAGATGAAATACCGGCCCGTCGCCTTTGAGCTCATGCCTCCGAAGTTCACCCTGTCGGCTTTGCAGCGCACCGTCGAAGCGATTTCCGGCGTCGCGCTGCATAAGCAGAACTTCCGCCGCGTGATCGAGCGCACGGAACTGGTTGAGGGGCTAGGCGTTCTCGATTCAGACACCGGCGGACGTCCGGCGGAACTGTTCCGTTTCCGGCGAGAACTGCTGGCGACGCGTCAGGCCACCGGACTTACTCTGCCGATGTTGCGCGAGAGCTGACGCGCGCCTGCCAGCGCGCACGCAAGACGTCTGCAGTGTCCCGGCTCCCATCCGGGCTCCAGCCTGGCGGGCCGAATATGTAAAGCAGGGCCTCCTTCGGATTTCTGGCTGTGCCCAGGTCTGCGGCCATCGCCATCCATTCATGAAAAGCCACGCGGACAAGATTGAAATCACCCAGGTTTTTGACCACGCCATAACGGCATGGTTCATCATCGCGTTCGGGTTCAAATGTCCCGAATAGCCGGTCCCAGATGATCAGGATGCCCGCATAGTTGCGATCCAGATAGCGCGGGTTTCGCGCATGATGCACCCGGTGGTGGGACGGCGTGTTCAGGACATATTCCAGCGGCGCAGGCAGACGACGCACGGCCTCTGTGTGAATCCAGAACTGGTAGACCAGACTGACGCCCTTCTGGATGAAGATCATGGCCGGGGGAAAGCCCACCAGGGCCAATGGCAGCCACAACAGCCATGACCCATTCACCCCGCCCGTCCAGGTCTGCCTGAGCGCCGTCGACAGGTTATAGTGCTGCGATGAGTGGTGATTGACGTGCGCCGCCCACCAGAAGCGGCGTTCATGGCTGAGCCGGTGGAACCAGTAATAGGTCAGGTCTTCCAGAAAGAAGATCGCCACCCAGGCCCACCAGGCCGTCATGGGAATGTCAAACACACGGTGGCGCCAGACCCAAATCGTCGCCGCTGCGACGAGGGCCGCTGTAAAGGCGCCCGCGATACTCGACCCCAGGCCCATGGCCAGCGAGGCGGCGGTGTCCCTGGGCTCATATTGCGCGCGGATCAGCTTCAGCCTGCCGAGCACGATTTCCAGCACAACCAGCAACACGAAGGCGGGAACAGCCAGTGTCACGACGTCGAAAGGCGGCTTTTCCATCGACCCCATCACCTTTCATCCATCGGATTGAGCATGGGCGGCCATGCCGCGTCAGCGTCGAGCCGCAGCCTGATGCGTGGCGCTGCGGGGTCGTTCAACCGAATATCCACCTGATCGCCCGTTCGGCGCGCCTTGGCCAGTTGCGCCCACGGCGTCGCGCGGGTGACAAAACCGTCTCCAAGTCTGAAGATGATCAAGGCCTCCTCCCCCGCCTTCGCCACCGCGCTGGCGCCGTCGGCGGCGAACCAGATCGAGTCGGGCTCGGCTTGCGGAAACTCGTCCAGGATCAGCGGTCGCACCGTTGTCCCATCCAGGGCAGGCGTCGGCCTGGCGATCCTGGCCCAGGCGGACAGAAGAACCAGAACCAGGATCGAGACGGCGGAACCGCCCAGCTGTACGAGAAATCCAATGCTCATTCTGTCAGATTTCACTGTCGAGACGGCCACGTCAAGCAAGTGCATCTTGACGCCCGCCTGCGTCTAGACCGAAGA
Source organism: uncultured Caulobacterales bacterium (assembly GCA_903858685.1). Classification (GTDB taxonomy): domain Bacteria; phylum Pseudomonadota; class Alphaproteobacteria; order Caulobacterales; family Caulobacteraceae; genus CAIMFV01. The sequence goes on from CAIOJR010000097.1 coordinate 6,887, forward strand.
CAAGGCCGATTTTCGTGCTATGCCTCAAGCATCAAGAGGTAATTCGCGAGCGGCGTGACCGGATTTTCGATCCGACCAGACGCCGGGAACGCGAGTGCAAAAGGGACGACTTCGCCTTGGTTCACGCCGTTATCGCCGCCACCGGCCTTTACACACCACCCAACGCCATCTCGAACGAGGAACTGGTCAGTTCCTTCAACGCCTTTGTAGACATGTTCAACGCGGAACATGCCGGCGAGATCGAAAGCGGAGACGTGGTGGCGCTTGCCCATTCCTCCCCCGAATTCGTGACGAAGGCGTCTGGCATAAAATCTAGATATGTTGTTGATAAAAAAGGAATAAATGACCCCGGCATCATGCGTCCCATTATTCCGGAGCGCAGCAATGACGAACTATCGGTTCTGGCGGAAATGGCCGTGGCGGCCGCGCGCGACGCCATCGCAGCATGGGGCCGTCCGGTCAGCGACATCGGGGCGGTGATCTGTGCCGCCTCGAACATGCAACGCCCCTACCCCGCCATGGCGATCGAGGTCCAGAATGCGCTGGGCATAGACGGCTTCGCCTTCGACATGAACGTCGCCTGTTCTTCGGCCACGTTCGGGATCAAGACGGCGGCCGATTTCATCACCTCCGGATCGGTCGGCGCCGTGCTGATGGTCAATCCGGAAATCTGCTCCGGTCATCTGAACTTTCGCGACCGCGACAGCCATTTCATATTTGGCGATGTGGCGACGGCCGTGATCGTAGAACGCAACGACACCGCCGCCGCCGGCGGCTGGGACGTGCTCGGGACACGCCTAAAGACGGTCTTTTCCAACAATATCCGCAACAATTTCGGCTTCCTGAACCGGGGCGCGCCAGAGGGGCGCGACAATGCCGACAAGCTGTTCGTGCAAAACGGGCGCAAGGTGTTCCGCGACGTGGTGCCCATGGTGTCCGACATGATTGTGGAGCACGCCGCCGAGCTTGGACTTGATCCACATGCGCTGAAGCGGATGTGGCTGCATCAGGCCAATATCAACATGAATGACATGATCGGCCGCAAGGTGCTGGGCCGCGACCCGACGCCGGAAGAGAACGTCATCATCCTGGATGAATACGCCAACACTTCATCGGCCGGATCCATCATCGCATTCCACAAGAAGAACGCCGATTTTGCGAGCGGTGAAACGGGTCTGATCTGCTCGTTCGGAGCGGGCTATTCTGCGGGCACGGTGTTTGTGCGAAAGCGCTAAGCGGGCGCCCGGCCAAGGCGGGCGAGAAGGTCGCGCGCCGCCTCCCGCTCTGCGGCGAACGGGCTGGCGCCGGATGGCAGGGTGAGGCGCGCCGGATCCAGGCTCGCCAGACCCTCGCGGCCAAAGCGGGCCAGGAGAGCGCTGTTCAGCCAGGCCTCGGCCTGAGATCGGCGCATGTCCGCACTCGGCTTCGGCCAGGACAACAGCCGCAGAGTCAGGTCGTCAACGCCCAGTCCATCGCGCGCCGAAACCGCCGCCACATCTGGCGCCTTACCCGCCCGAACCGCCAGGGCGAGCGCCCCCTTCAGATCCGCCACCGCCCGTCGCGCCACCGCGCCCAGATCCGCCTTGCAAACCACGGCCAGGTCCGGGATTTCCACCACGCCGGCCTTCATGAATTGCAGACTGTCTCCCGACCCTGGCTGGGCGCAGAACACCACCAGATCAGCCAGATCCGCGACCGCCGTCTCGCTCTGGCCGACCCCGACCGTTTCGATCAACACAATATCGAACAGGGCGCGAAACAGGGTGATGACCGGCATGGCGAGTTCGGCCAGACCGCCAAGCTGGTCGCGAGCCGCCACGGACCGAATAAACAGACCCTGGTCCAGCGGGTCGGACGACATCCGGGCCCTGTCGCCCAGCAGGGCGCCTCCGGAGCGGCGGCTCGACGGGTCCACCGCCAATACCGCCACCGTGCGTCCAGCCGCCCGTAAGGCCGGGATCAGCGCGCTGACAAGCGTTGACTTGCCGACGCCCGGCGGGCCCGTCAGGCCAATGGCGCAGCCCGTCTGGCGGCGCCAGGCCTGGTCCAGCAACGCCTGGACATCCTCGGCGCCGGGCCTTGATTCCAGCCGCGCCAGAGCGTCGGCCAGGGCGCGCTTGCCGCCCGTGCGGATCTCCTCAAGCCGGATGGCCTGGCGTGTCAGGACAGCATCGCCCAGACCGCCAGCGCCGCGCCCACCGCGCCCGCCGACATGGCTGAGTACCAGAATACGCGACGACGCGTAATGATCGCGACGGTGGAGATGGCAATGGAGATTTGCAACAGCGCGGCGGCGAGGGTCAACTTGGGATGGCGCGCTTCATGAACATCGGCCGAAGCGCGAAGTTCATCACGTTGTTTTTCGAACTCTTTGGCTTTCAAGGTGATTTCCTTCTGGTCCTCACCTTCCGCCTTAGCCTTTTCGGCAGCCTTTTCCGCGCCCGGACCGCCCATCTGGGCCGACAACTCGTCGACGCGCTTCTTGATCCCCTTGGCCTGATAATAGGCCCACTGGTCGCTGGCCTGGGCCTGGACAAGCGTCGCCTTGTTGGATTCAAGGATCGCGCCCGCCGTTTCCAAAGACTCGATGGAGCCTACGATCGCTGTGACGACTGCGAGCGCGGCGATGGTGATGGACACCCGTGTGATGAACGGATCATGGGCCTCGGCGGCATGCTCGGCATGCTCGCTATGTTCTCGAAACTCGAGCGGGTTTTCGGACATGCCGGTCTCCTGACAGACTAGGGTCTAGCGCTGAGCCAATGCGGCCTGAGCCGCCGCCAGCCTTGCGATGGGCACACGGTAGGGAGAACAGGACACATAGTCGAGGCCCACCGTCTCACAGAAGGCGATGGAGGCCGGATCGCCGCCGTGTTCGCCGCAGATGCCCAGCTTCACATTGGGCCGCGTGGCGCGTCCGCGCTCCACGGCGATGCGGATCAGATCGCCGACCCCTTCCTGGTCGAGCGTGACAAAGGGGTCCTTTTCGTAGATGCCCTTCTGGATATAGGCGTCGAGGAAGCGGCCGGAATCGTCGCGGCTGATGCCAAAGGTGGTCTGGGTCAGGTCGTTGGTGCC
>CAIOJR010000098.1 GCA_903858685.1 uncultured Caulobacterales bacterium
AGACCAGGGTGCAGCGCGAGCCTTCGGTCGAACCGTTATTCTCCTTCGGGTCCATGTTCACCTTGGGCTCGATCATTTCGTGGTACAGGTCGTTGCCCTCGCGGGTCCGCTCGCCCACGCCGGCCAGCACGGAATAACCGCCATAGGCCTTGGCGATATTGTTGATCAGTTCCTGGATCAGCACGGTCTTGCCCACGCCGGCGCCCCCGAACAGGCCGATCTTGCCGCCCTTGGTGTAGGGGCAGAGCAGGTCGATGACCTTGATGCCGGTGACGAGCACTTCCGCCGAGGTCGACTGCTCATCAAAGGCAGGCGCTTCAGCATGGATCGAACGCTTGAACTCAGTCACGATCGGGCCGGCTTCATCGATCGGCTCGCCGATGACGTTCAGGATGCGGCCCAGAGTGGCCGGACCGACCGGAACCGTGATGGGCAGGCCGGTGTCGGTCACGGGCGCGCCGCGGACCAGACCTTCGGTCGTGTCCATGGCGATGGTGCGCACCGAGTTTTCACCCAGATGCTGCGCCACTTCCAGCACCAGACGGAAGGGCTTGCCCGTCTTCTGGTCGGTATTGGTGGTTTCCAGCGCATTGAGAATGGCGGGAAGCGGGCCAGTGAATTCCACGTCGACGACAGCGCCGATGATCTGTGAAATCTTGCCGGTGGCGGCCGCCTGGGCGGCTTTAGTCTTGGTAGCGGCCATTTGGACCTCGGACCTGTATTCTGAACGGTTGGGGGACGAAGCGCGGCCTTAAAGGGCCTCGGCTCCGGAGATGATTTCGATGAGTTCCTTGGTGATCTGCGCCTGACGGGAGCGGTTGTACTGCTTGGTCAGGGCGGAAATCAGATCGCCGGCGTTGCGCGTGGCGTTGTCCATGGCGCTCATCTGGCTGGCATAGAAGCCGGCCTTGTTCTCGAGCATGGCGGACAGAAGCTGGATGCGCAGGTTCTGGGGCAGGAGCGCCTCCAGAATCGCCGCCTCATCCGGCTCATAGGTGTAGACCCCGCCCTTCAGGTCAGGCGCCGCGCCCAGACCGTCGGACGCCGTCACCACCGCCGGGATCAGCTGACGACCCGTCGGGATCTGGCTGACCACGTTCTTGAAGCGCGAATAGAACAGGGTGACGACATCAGCCTCGCCCTGTTCGAAGGCCGCAAGGATGCGATCTGCGACAGGTTCGACGCTGGCCAGCGTCAAGACCTTTTCCTTCGACATGTCGAAGCTGGCCACGATCTGGCTGGGGAAGAGACGACGCAGCGGGGCGAGCGTCTTGCGACCCACGCACACGATGCGCACTTCCTTGCCCTGGGCCTGCAGTTCGATCACCCGGTCCCGCGCAGCGCGCACGACCGAGGATGTGAAACCGCCCGCCAGACCATTATCCGCCGCCGCCACGACCAACAGGTGCTTGTGGTCGCGCCCGGTGCCGGACAGCAGAACCGGCGCGCCGGGGCCGCTGACGCTAGCCGCCAGATTGGCGATCACGCTGGACATGCGATTGGCGTAGGGACGTGCGGCCTGTGCCGCATCCTGCGCACGGCGAAGCTTGGCCGCCGCCACCATCTGCATCGCTTTCGTGATCTTCTGCGTGGCTTTCACGCTTCCGATCCGATTGCGCATTTCCTTAAGGCTGGCCATCCCGATTCAGGCTCCAGCGATCAAGCGAAGGTCTTGCCGAAAGCTTCCAGCACGGACTTCAGCGTGGCTTCCATATCCGAAGACAGGGCCTTCTGCGTGCGGATGCCTTCGAGAAGGTCCGGATGGGCGCTCTTGATCTTGGCCAGCAGTTCGTCCTGGTAACGGCCAATGGCGTTGACCGCCACAGTGTCCAGATAGCCGCGCGTGCCGGCATAGATCACCACGACCTGCTCTTCGACGGCCAGAGGCGAATATTGCGGCTGCTTCAGGAGTTCCGTCAGGCGTTCGCCGCGGGCCAGAAGCTTTTGGGTCGAGGCGTCGAGGTCGGAGCCGAACTTGGCGAAGGCGGCCATTTCGCGATACTGGGCCAGTTCGCCCTTGATCGCGCCCGCCACCTGCTTCATCGCCTTGATCTGGGCCGAGGAGCCCACCCGGCTGACCGACAGGCCGACGTTCACCGCGGGGCGGATGCCCTGATAGAACAGGTCGGTTTCGAGGAAGATCTGGCCGTCAGTGATCGAGATCACATTGGTCGGAATATAGGCCGACACGTCATTGGCCTGGGTCTCGATCAGCGGCA
>CAIOJR010000099.1 GCA_903858685.1 uncultured Caulobacterales bacterium
GGGTTGCGGATGAAGACGCTGATCAGCGCGCCCGCCTGAGCCGCCACATCTTCCGCCGTGATCAGGCCGGCGCGCTTTTCACCCGTCAGTTCCGCATAGGCCTTCAGGCCACGGGTGAGAGCGGAGCGCAACCCCGCCTCATGCGTGCCGCCTTCGGGGGTCGGAACGGTGTTGCAGTAGGACTGGACGAAGCTGTCATGCTCGCCGAAACCGGCGGGCGACCAGGTGACGGCCCATTCCACAGCGCCGCCTTCGCCTGCACGTTCGATCCGACCGGCGAACGGCTCTGGCGTGACGGTCTCGATCGCGCCCGTGCGCTCCGCCAGATAGTCGGCCAGTCCGTTAGGAAAATGGAAGACCGCCTCGGTCGGGGTCTGGTCGCTGATGCGCTCGGACGCGCATTTCCAGCGGATCTCCACGCCCCGGAACAGATAGGCCTTGGACCGGGCCATCCGGTAGAGCCGGGCGGGCTTGAAGGCGCAGTTTTCGCCAAAGATCTCTGCATCCGGGATGAAGCGGACCAGCGTGCCGTGCTTGCGGGACGCCCCTCCCTGGACAATGGCGCCCAGAGGGCGGCCCTGACTGAAGCTCTGCTTCCACTCATAACCGTCACGCCAGACCGTGATGTCCAGGGTGGACGACAGCGCATTGACCACCGACACGCCCACGCCGTGCAGGCCGCCGGACGTCTCATAGGCCTTGCCCGAGAACTTTCCGCCGGAGTGCAGCACCGTCATGATCACTTCCAGCGCGGACTTGCCGGGATGCTTGGGGTGCGGGTCGACCGGAATCCCGCGTCCGTCGTCACGCACCGACAGGGCGCCGTCGGCATCCAGCGTCACCTCGATGAAGCGGGCATGACCGGCCACAGCCTCGTCCATGGCGTTATCGAGCACTTCAGCGAAGAGGTGGTGAAGGGCGCGTTCGTCCGTGCCGCCGATATACATGCCCGGGCGACGGCGCACGGGCTCAAGCCCCTCGAGGACTTCGATGTCCTTGGCCGAATAGCCGCTGGCGGCGGCGGCGGCGTCGGCGGCGCTGGCCGGCGCGGCTGCGGACCGTGCGATGGGCGCAGGCGCCATTGGCGCAGGTTCTACGGGCGCATCGAAAAGGCTGGGTGCTTCGGGCTGTTGGGCTGACTTGGCCATGGTGGTGTTGTGTGTCGTGATTCGGGTCGCCGCAAGGTCGGCTGGCGCGAAACAGGGGACAATTCGGCGCCAGACCGACGTCAGGCGCGCGGTTTCAGCTTTTTGATCACACCTGAAAAGGTCAGGACGGGACGATCTTCGACGGAAAGCACGCCGCGCAGGAAGACCAGGCTTGCGCCGGCGCGCACGACTTCCCCGCGACAAACCACCAATTCGCCTTCATAGGCGGGACCGACAAATTCACCATTCAGGCTGACCGTCACCGCATGATGGCCCCCGCGCTCTTCGCGCGACAGGGCGAACAGACTGAAGTCGGCGAAGGTCAACATGCAGCCGCCATGCATGGCGTCGCCGCCGTTCATGTGCTTTCGCTGTGCGCGCATGGCGCAGAGGGTCTGGCCATCCGGCTGCTTCTGAAAATAGAAAGGGCCGGCGAGCGTCTCATAGGGGTCGCTGTCGGGCCAGGTCATCCAGCCAGCGAACGGACCCTGCGTCACCTTCACTGCGCCGTCTGAAATTTCGTCGCCACCGCCGTCCATGATCAAAAGCCTCGCTTGCAACATGCCTCAGGCTGGGCTTCATAAACGCTGTTCAGTGAAACGCCAGTGCAGAGCCGCATCCACTGAACCGGAAACATGCGCCGCTGGGCGCCCAAGCGAAGATGAGACACCACATGGCCCTCGACCTTGAAACCCGTCAGCAGCTTCTGGACACCGTGCGCCGCTTCGTCAGCGAACGCCTGCGGCCGATGGAGGCCCAGGTGGCTGAGGACAACGCCGTCCCGGACTCTCTGGTCGACGAGATGAAGGCGCTGGGCCTGTTCGGCCTGTCCATCCCGGCCGAATATGGCGGCCTCGACCTCAATATGGAGGAAGAGTGTCTGGTGGGGATCGAGATCGGCAAGGCGAGCCCTGCCTTTCGCTCTTCCTTCGGCACCAATGTCGGGATCGGAAGTCAGGGCGTGGTGATGTTCGGCACGCCCGAACAGAAGGCGAAATATCTGCCCGGAATTGCATCTGGCGACATCATCACCTCCTTCGCCCTGACCGAGCCAGAGGCGGGTTCGGACTCAGCCTCGGTCCAGACGCGCGCCATTCGTGACGGCGACCACTATGTCTTGAACGGCGCCAAGCGCTACATCACCAATGCGGGCAAGGCCTCGCTGTTCACCGTCATGGCGCGCTCCGACCCTGACAAGAAGGGCGGGGCCGGCGTGTCCGCCTTTCTGGTGCCGCGCGACCTGCCGGGCCTGAGCGTGGGCAAGTCGGAAAAGAAGATGGGGCAGCAGGGCGCCCATATCCACGACGTGATCTTTGAAAATGTCCGCGTGCCGGTCGAAAACAGACTGGGCGCCGAGGGGGAAGGCTTCAAGGTCGCCATGCAGGTGCTGGACCGTGGCCGCCTGCACATTTCCGGCGTCTGTGTCGGCGTGGCCGAGCGGCTGATCGCTGACTGCGTGGCCTATGCGGGCGAGCGCAAGCAGTTCGGCCAGCCTATCGCCAGTTTCCAGATGATCCAGGCCATGCTGGCCGATTCCAAGACCGAGGCCCTGGCCGCCCGGGCCCTGGTGCTGGAAACCGCCCGCAAGCGTGATGCGGGTGAGAATGTGACCCTGGAAGCTGCGGCTGCGAAACTGTTCGCGTCCGAGATGGTCGGCCGGGTGGCGGACAGGGCCGTACAGATCTTTGGCGGCGCGGGTTATGTGGCCGACTATGGGATCGAGCGGCTCTATCGCGATGTGCGCATCTTCCGCATCTATGAGGGCACCAGCCAGATCCAGCAGGTGATCATCGCCCGCGAGACGATGAAGCGCGGCGGCTGATCCGGTCGGCGGCCTGTTTGGCCGCAAGCGCCACCGGGCTTGGCAGGTTGTCCAGATCAAACCACTGGACAGCGCCATGCTTGGTCGGCTCCATCAATTGCGGCTCGCCGGTGAAGTCCTCCACCAGATAGACCGGCGAGACCCAGTGATATTGGTCCGCCGCGTCCATCAGGTCGATCACGGTGAGCAGCTCCAGACGGTTGATCTGAACGCCCACCTCTTCGAGCGTTTCGCGGATGATCGTGTCCTCGACCGTTTCCAGCCATTCGACCTTGCCGCCGACCAGGGCCCAGCAGCCCGCCTCCGGCGCCTTCAGCCGCTGGATCAGCAAGACCTTGCCGTCTCGCACCAGGGCGGCGCCGCATCCGACGCGAGGGCCTTCATGGGACATTGTTCAACTCCGGTTCCGGCGACGCGCCGGAAACGGGCGGCGGCAAGACGCTGAAGACGGCTTAAAGGCGTCGGGCGAGTCGGGCGAGTGCGTCGGTGTCGACAGCCATCGCGAAATGCACCGGTCCGGGTCTGCAAACCTGTGCTAGAAGCCGCCACACACTTGATGCGAAGCCCGACATGACCTCACCGATTGAAGACGCCATATTTCAGCTGCTCACGCCCTTGCCCTCCGGAAAGTCGATCGGCCCGGAAGAGGCGGCCAAGCTGGTTGATCCGCAGGGCTGGCGGCGCAGTCTGGGTCAGGTGCGCGCGGTCGCCATCGGTCTGGCGCGGATGGGCAAGCTGGTCATCCTGCGGCATAACAAGCCCGCCGATCCCAACGCCTTCAAGGGCGTCTATCGTCTTCGTCTGCCGATGGAGGGCGATCCGCCGGTGATGGCTGTGGCGGCGCTGGATATTTCCGACGAGGCTTGCCCCATGGGCGACACTCTATGACCACGGCGCTGGACGGGCTTGTTGATCAGATCAGCGCCTGTCGCGCCTGTGCGGACGATCTTCCCCACGCGCCGCGACCGGTCGTGCGGGTGTTTCCACAAACGCGTCTTCTGATCTGCGGTCAGGCGCCGGGACGTCGCGTGCATGAGAGCGGTCTGCCCTTCACCGACCCATCGGGCGACCGGTTGCGCGATTGGCTGGGCGTGGATTTTGAAACCTTTTACGCAGATCACCGCATTGGCGTGGCTCCCATGGCCTTCTGCTTTCCCGGCACAGACCCGAAGGGCGGTGATTATCCGCCGCCGCCGCGCTGTGCGTCCCTGTGGCGCGCGCCCCTGATGGCGACCCTGAAGCCGGAACTGACCCTGCTGGTGGGCGGCTACGCCCAGGCCTGGCATCTGGGCGACCAACGCAAGGGGAGCGTCACGGAGACGGTGGCAGGATGGCGGGACTATATTCCGCACTTTCTGCCCCTGCCTCATCCCAGCTGGCGCAATACGGGTTGGCTGAAGCAGAACCCCTGGTTCGAAGAGACGGTTGTCGTCTGGCTTCGCGCCCGCACCGCAGCTATTCTTGGCCAATGAGTCCTCTGACACGACGTGCGGCCATCCTGTCAACCCTGTCGGCCCTGGCTGCGGGCATGGGCGCCTGCGCGCCGATGGAGATGCGGGCTGAACGGCCCCAGACGGCCTTTGCCGGGCCGCGCTTTGAGGGTGGCGGTTTCGTCTCGTTCGACGGTGCGAGATTGCCGTTGAACGTCTGGGCGCCGGAGGGCAGGCCCTGGGCCGTGATCATCGCCCTGCATGGGGTCAATGATTACGCCATGGCGTTTGATGATGACGGCAAGGCCTTCGCCAGGGCGGGCATCGTCACCTACGCCTACGACCAGCGCGGCTTTGGGCGTTCCCCCGGACGTGGGCTCTGGGCGGGTGAGGCGCTTCTGACCGAGGACCTGCGCACGGCGGTCAAGGTGGCGCGGCGCGACAATCCTCAGGCTATGATCGTGGTCCTTGGACATTCCATGGGCGGGGCTGTGGCGATCAGTGCTTTTGCTTCCGCCAGTCCGCCCGACGCGGACAGGCTGATTCTGGCGGCGCCGGCCGTCTGGGGCTGGAGCGAACAGCCCATTCCCAACAAGGTCGCCCTTTGGCTCGGCGCGCATATTGATCCTGCGGCGCGCCTCAATCCCCCGGCCTGGCTGGCGGAACGACATCCCGCCTCGGACAATGTGGAGACGCTGCGTCGCATGGGGCGCGACCGATGGATGATCTTCTCTACGCGTATCGATGTGGTCTACGGACTCGTCGGCCTGATGCAAAGCGCGCTGGAGAAGGTGAAGGCGATCCGCACGCCGATCCTCTATCTCTATGGCGACCATGACTATTTCGTGCCGCGCGACGCCACTGCCCGGGCTGTGGTGCAGCTGAAATCCGCCGACCGGTCGGCCTTCTATCCCGACGGCTGGCATCTTTTGATGCGCGATCTGCAAGGCGACAAGGTGCGGGCGGACATGGTGGCTTATCTGCGCGACCCAGCGGCCCCCTTGCCATCCGGCGCGGGACCGATCGCGGCGGCGCTCAAACGGCGTTACGGCTGATATCTGCGCCGGCGTCGCGTTTCAGTGTGGCGCAGATCGGCACAGCCAGCATGGCCGTCAGGCTGATCGCCACAAAGGGCAGGGTGAACCGGTCGACGGTCAGTCTTCCCCCAGTCCCCCTCGCCAGGTGCAGCATCAAAGCACCAAAACTAACGCCAAGGCCGATACAGACCTGCTGAACGACCGCAGACAAGGTGCTGGCCCGGCTCAGATCGCGCCCGCTCAGACCCGCATAGGCCACGGTGTTGGCGGCGGTGAAGAAGTTGGACCGGATGAATCCGGTCATCGCTAGCAGGCAGAAGATCAGAATGGGCGGCGTGGCGAAGGTGTAAAAGCCGGGCAGGGCGGTGCAGGCCGCGCCCAGGACGGAGGCGCCCAGAAGCAGGTTTCGAAAGCCCAGACGTCTGACCATGAAAGTCGACAGCGGCTTGGCGGCAAGCGCACCCGCCGCCTGCCCCACAGTGACCAGTCCCGCCTTGCCGGGGCTCCACCCCATGGCCAGCTGCAGCAACAGGGGCATCAGAAATGGCCAGGCGCCCAGCGACAGACGCATCATGCTGCCGCCCAGAATGCTGGTGCGGAAGGTTGGAATCCGAAACAGGGACAGGTTCAGGATCGGATGGTCGACGCTCAAGGCGTGCTGGATGAAGGCCGCCAAGGACAATGCGCCCACGAGCAAAAGGCCCAGCATGGCCCACAGCGGCAGCATGCCGACGCCGGCTGTTTCAGCCACCGCCACAAGGGTGGTGATCGCCGTGGCCGACAGGATGAAACCCTTCCAGTCGAATGGTCCGGGATGTTCGGCCTGCAGGTCCGGTGCAAAGAACCAGACCGCAATGACGCCCAGAACCCCGACAGGCAGATTGATCAGGAATATCCAGGGCCAGTCGGCGATGCTCAGCACCAGCCCGGCCAGAGGGGGCCCGATCATCGGCCCGACCAGCGCGGGCATGGTGAAGGACGCCATGGCCGAGACCAGACGTTCGCGGGGCACAGAGCCGACCACGATGAGCCGCCCCACAGGCGTCATCATGGCGCCGCCCAGCCCCTGAAGGATGCGCGAACAGACAAGCTGAGTGAGGGAACGCGACATGGCGCAGCAGATGGAGCCGCTCAGGAAAACCATCATAGCGGTCAGGAAGACCTTTTTCGCCCCGAAACGGTCCGCCGCCCAGCCACTGGCAGGGGTGAAGACGGCGAGCGCCATGATGTAGCTGGTCAGGGCCAGCTTCAGATGAACCGGATCGGAATGAAACGCCCTGGCAAGCGTGGGCAGGGCTGTCGAAAGCGCCGTGGAATCAATGAAGTCCATGAAGAGCGCGCTGGCCACCGCAATCGGCGCGATGGCGGAGACAAAGCCGGACTGAGGTTGACTTGACGTTTTGACTTTAAAGGTCACGGCGGAATGGATGCCTCTCAGCGGGCGGATTACCCACCCTATTGCACCCATTCCGCGGCATTGAAAACCTTCCGACGGTCAATCAGCCGCCGGACATCTTGCGGAAGAACTTGGCGGTCTGCTCGCCGCCCTGGAAGTAGGGCTTCTGGCCTGTTTCATCGGTGATCTGGGCCCAATGGTCGCGGATCGCCTCGACCGACAGGGCGTGGTCACCCAGATAAACGCCTTCGGTTTCAAAGATCTTCGACGTGGCGAAGACGCCGGCGCCCGCGGTCAGGACAACGCCGGTGGGCGCGTCTTCCGAGACAAGATAGACCACGCCCGGCGTGACATATTCAGGCTTCAGCTTGTCGAGCATTTCCGCCGGCATCAGGCTCTCGGTCATGCGGGTGGCCGCGACGGGGCTGATGGCGTTGACCCGGATATTGTTCTTCTGACCTTCCAGCTTCAGCGTATTCATGAAGCCGACCAGACCCAGCTTTGCTGCGGCGTAGTTGGTTTGTCCGAAATTGCCATAGAGACCGGTCGACGAGGTGGTGACCACGATCCGCCCGTAATTCTGGGCCTTCATGATTTCCCAGACGGCCTTGGTCGGCTTCATGGTGCCCATGATGTGGACGTTCAGCACGGCTTCGAAATCAGCCACTTCCATCTTGGAAAAGGAGCGGTCGCGCAGAATGCCCGCATTGGCGACCAGAATGTCGATCCGGCCATAGGCCTGCATGGCCTGATCGACCAGATGCTTGACTCCCGCATCGTCGGTGACGGAGGCGCCGTTGGCTATGGCTTCTCCGCCAAAGGCCTTGATCTCTTCGACGACCTTTTGCGCCGCTTCCGACGATCCGCCCGAACCGTCCACCGAACCGCCGAGGTCATTGATCACCACCCGGGCGCCGCGCCGCGCCAGCTCCAATGCGTGCTGGCGGCCAAGCCCGCCGCCTGAACCTGTTACGATCGCAACCTTGCCGTCAAAGCGGATCTCGTCAGTCATGCTCTTCCTCGTGGCTTCAGTGAATGTTGTTCGCTTGTCTTGCGTCTGGCGAGTTGTGAGGCGCTGACGTGGGGGGCGTCAAGGGTGAGCCGCACGCGTTCGCTCAGGGTTTGGCGATCACGGCTGGCTTTTCCACGGTTGGCGGCGGGGCGGTTCGACCCGGCTTGAGGAACTTCACCAACACGCGCTGACCGATCAGGAAAGGCGCATTGTCGGTGGCCACCACCACCTCGACCACGCGTTCGTCCGTCTTTTCCGTCGGATCGTCGGACAAGAGCTTTCGGGCGCCGAACTGATAGGCCCGACGGATGACCTTACCATGCACCGGATGCAGCGGGTCTGCGTCCGGCACCACCGAGGCGTCCTGTCCGATCGCCACATTCGGCAAATCGCTTTCAGAAAGCTCGGCCCGCACGATACGCTGCCCGATCGGCTCGAGGTCAAACATGTTGGAGACATTCAGCGTGGAGGCGCCGGAACCGGGATTGGCGTAGCGGCGCACGATACGGCCATCGGCGGGCGCACGGACCGCGGTCAGCTCCAACTGGTAATTGGTGGCCGCAAACTGGGCTTCAGCGGTGGCGATGGCCGCGCGCTGGGCGGCAATGTCGGCGTCGGCCTTGGCCAGGGTATCACGTTGCACGTCAACAGCCTGAGGGGCGGCGAAATTCTTGGCCTGGAGCGTCTCAAGTCGCTTCAGTTCGCGAGCGGCGGCGGTGCGCGCCACCTCGATCTGGCTGATCTGCGCGCGCGCCTGGGCTTCAGCCGCTCTGGATTCATTGGCGGCCAGGCGAAGCTGATCGTCCTCGAGTCGGGCCAAAACCTGCCCCTTCTTGACATAGTCGCCCTCCTGAACGCTGACGTCGCGCACCACGCCTGCGGTGCGGGCGGCCACCTGGATGACGCCGCCCTCGACATCCACCTTGCCTGCGGCGATGGCGGCGAAGGGACTGTCAATCGGCTTGGCGGCGGCGACGGCGGCGGTCTTCTTGGCGGCGGCTTGACGCGTGACAGCGAAACCGGCGCCGCCGACGGCGATCACGCCCAGGACGGACAACCAGACGACGGGGCGGCGAAGGATGGCGAACATGATATCAGGCTCCAGCGGAAGCGATGGACACGTGGTCCGTGGCGGAGTGAGGGGCGGGGGTGCGGCGCGCATCATCAAGAATGCGACCGTCCTCAATATGGATAACCCGGTCGGCATAGGCCTCGAGTCGCGGATCGTGGGTGACGCAGATCACTGCGGCGCCATGATCGGTCGCCGCGCGTCGAAGCAGCCGGATCACGACCTGCCCGTTTTCGCCGTCCAGCGCACTGGTCGGCTCATCGGCGAACAGGAGTTGCGGATCCTTGGCCAGGGCGCGCGCAATGGCGACCCGCTGCTTTTCACCGCCGGAAAGCTCGCTCGGGCGCTGGTTCATGCGCGGCGCCAGTCCAACCTCGGTCAATGCCGCAATCGCCTTTTTTCGCGCGGCGTCCGGCGTATAGCCCTTGTATTTCAGGACGGTCGTCACCTGCTCCAGCGCGGTCAGGGCGGCGAAGAGATTGAAGCCCTGGAAGATGAAGCCGCAATGGTCCAGCCGGAACCTGTCCACCTTGCCGGCGGGAAGCGACCAAAGCGGCTGGTTGAGCGCGGTCACAGAGCCCTCGTCCGGTCGCAACAGTCCCGACAGGGCTGCAATCAGGGTGGATTTGCCCGATCCGGAGGGCCCCATGACCATGGTCACGTCGCCGTGTTGGGCGTCGAAATCGATCGTGCGCAGCACCTCGATCCGGCTCCTCCCCACCTTGAAGCCCTTCTTCAGTCCAGTCGCCCTCAGGGCGTCGCCTGTGCGGCGTTGTCCGTTCAGTGGAGCGCTCATCTTAACAGGTCCGCAGGTTGGCTCTTCTTCAGCACGCCGAGCGACATCAGTCCGGACAGCATGGCGATGAAGAGCAGAAAAACGCCGGTGGAGATGATGTTGGACAGGGGGAAGCTCATCGGCACCCCGCCATTTCCGGCGACAAAGGCGACCAGGGTCACCAGGACGGCCGTTGCGCCAAGACCCGCCACGCCGACCCAAAGCGACAGCTCCAGCACGATCCAGCGCAATGACCCCATGGAGACGCCCAGCGCCCTCAGGCTCGCAAACTCCTTCACATTGGCCAGGATGGCGCCGCGCAAGGTCTGGGACGTGATGCCGATGCCGATCAGAAGCCCGAGGAACATCGAAAAACCGAGCATCACGCCGATGAACTGTTCCTTCATCATGGACTGGTCATTGGCGCGCGACAGCTCTGCGCGGGTCCAGGCGCGGAAGCGGCCGTCCGCCATGGCGTTCAGCTGATCGCGCACCAGTTCCGCACGGGCGGGATCGCGGATCTTCACAAACATAGGGCCGATCCGGTTGGCCGGTCGGGCCTTGCCCAGCAGCCGCAGGGTCTGGCGCGATACGATGATCTGGGGCTGCATCATATTGGGGTAGGTCGTTGTAACGGCCGCGACCTTGACGGCGTGTCCATCCAGAGCCGCCTTGTCGCCCAGCTTCACCCCCAATCGTCCCAGCGCCGACTTGTCGATGGCGACGGCGTAGGGCTCTGACAGGGCCTCGCGCATGTTCTCGTCGAAGTCGGTGGGCAGGGTCAGGGCGTCGCGCGCGGTCTCCACCGAGGTGATCTGCACCCAGCTGCGCAGCTTTTTCTTGTCGGTGCCGTCGGCCAGATTGGAAAACAGGCCCCCGTCATCGTCCATGTCCGACACCGCGACCACGTCTGGGTGACTATAGATCAAAGGCATGACGCGGCGGGGCATGCCGCCGGTGTTCATCAGCGATTCAGCCTTGGCGGGCAGGATCATCAGGTCGGCGCGAGAGCGGTCGATCGTGGCTGTGAACGCCTTGCCTATGCCGACAAACATGCCGACCTGAGCCAGCACAAGCAGGCCCGAAAAGGCCAGAGCCACGACGGCCGCAAGATAGCGTCGCCATTCATAAATCACCGTCGCAAGCGCGAGCGACATCAGGCCGACCCCCAGCAACATCGGCGCGATGGCGCGCCGTCCGTGTTGCCGGTGCGAAAGAGACGCAAGGCGGGGCTTTGGCCAAGTTAATTCGAAGTAAGGCGACGCCGGGACAGCCCCCGACTAGCCAGGCTTCCCATGAGATCAAAGGCTTGGCGCCAATGCGCCGGGGCTACGCGTCAGGGCGGCAATCTTCCTTTCCGCCATGAGAAATGCGCAAATCAGCTTCCACTTTGGACAATCCCACACTAGCCATGTCGGCAGAGTAGGCGGTTTGCTCGGGCTGAGCCTGGATTCGGATCGCCGCCTTGATGGGGGAAAGTGGATGCTAAAGGGCGAAAACCTGCAAAGCCTGATCGGCATAGCAGGGGTTATGGTCATCTGCTGGCTGGTCTCCGAAGACCGCCGTCGGTTTCCGATCAAGCTGGCCATAGGCTCGCTGGTGGTCCAGGTGGCGCTGGTCCTTATCCTTTTCGGCCTGCCGCAGGCGCGCAATGTGCTGGGCGCGGTCAATAGTGCGGTAGATGCGCTCGGCGGCTCGACCCAGGCGGGAACAACCTTTGTCTTTGGTTATCTGGCGGGTCAGGCGCCTGCGCCCTACACGGTGGCGCATCCGCAAGCTCTGTTTGTGTTCGCTTTTCGGGTCCTGCCGGTGATCCTGGTCGTTTGCGCCCTGTCGGCCCTGTTGTGGCACTGGCGCATTCTGAAATGGGTAACGCGCGGCTTTGGCTTTGTGTTCCAGAAGACGCTGGGTCTGCGCGGACCGCCGGCCCTTGCCACCGCCGCCAC
>CAIOJR010000100.1 GCA_903858685.1 uncultured Caulobacterales bacterium
AACCAGTGCAATGGCATCGAATGCCCCAAGCCGGAAGGCGCCTTCTATGTCTATCCGTCGTGCGAAGGGCTGATCGGCAAGAAGACCCCCGCCGGCAAGTTGATTGCGACGGACGAGGACTTTGCATCGGAGTTGCTGGAGGCCGAGGGCGTGGCCGTGGTCCATGGCGCAGCCTTCGGCCTGTCGCCCTTCTTCCGCATCTCCTACGCCACGGGCACAGACGTTCTGGAAGACGCCTGCGGTCGCGTCCAGCGCTTCTGCGCCAGCCTCGTCTGATCCAAAGGCCGGGCGGGTGCAGCTCTGGATCGCAGCACTGGCGACGGCCCTGACCGCATGTGCGGCCACGGGCGTCGCCGTGCTGAGCGGTCCGGTCGATGCGCCGAAGGATCGCGGCATGCACAGGCGCGCCACGCCGACAGGGGGCGGGATCGCCATCCTGCTCGGCCTGAGCCTGGGCGTTGTGCTTTACGCGCCCGGCATGGCGGGGCTGCATAATCGCGATCTGGCGGCGACTCTGGCTCTGGCTCTGGCCATGGGCCTCGTGGGTGCGGCGGACGACCTGTTCGATCTGGGCGCGCGCGCCAAGCTGATCATCCAGACGCTGATGGCCATCATCTATTGCGCCGTCGTGACGAGGGTGGAGGCGCTGTCCACCCCCCTGGGTCCAGTCGTGCTGGGGCCCGTGCTCGGTGGGCTTGGCTCCGCCTTGTGGATCGTGGTCGTGACCAATGGCGTCAATTTCATGGACGGCGCCAACGGCCTATCGCCCGGCGCCATGATCATCGCCCTCGCCGTGCTGGCGGTGGGCGCGGCGCTGGGTGGCGCGTCAGGCGTCGCTGTGCTGGCGCTGTTGGGCGCGGCGGCGGGTCTTGGCTTCCTGCCGTGGAACCTGCCGGGCGGACGAATCTTTCAGGGCGACGCCGGGGCCCTGTTTTCCAGCGCCCTGTTCGCCGGACTCTTGCTGGTGGCCAGCGGCCACAGCGGAGAATGGACGATCAGCCTTTGGTTTGGCCCGCTGGCGCTGCTGCCCCTGCTCACCGACGTGTTCCTGACCCTGTTACAGCGGGCGCGCCGCGGCGAGTCTTTGCTGAAAGCTCATCGCGACCATCTGTTTCAGCGCTGGCTGCTGGCGTCGGGGCAAAGCCACGGGGCTCTGGCGCTGCGGATCTGGGCCATGATGCTGGTCATGGGGGGCGCGGCGATCGGGCTTTGCTTCACGCCCATTGCGGCGCGGTCTCTGGTGTTCGCCGTCGCGCTCGCCGCCTCGGTTTGGGTCTGGCGAGCGATCGACCGGAAAATCAGGCCGTCCGGCTGACCGCGAAATCAGCCAGTTCTTCCAGCGCCAACCGCCAAGGCTGCGCCGGGAAGGTCGAAAGCGCAGACTTGGCCTCTTCAGCATAGTGCTGGGCCAGATCGAGCGTCGATTGAAGGGCCCCGGCGCCCACGATCAGCTCTCTCGCGCGCTTGAAGTCGCCGTCCTGCTGGTCCAGCCGCCCGACGGTGCGCTCCCAGAAGGCCCCTTCACGCGCGCGGGTGCGCGAAACGGCCAGCAGCAGAGGCAGGGTCGCCTTGCCCTCGCGAAAGTCGTCGCCCGCATTCTTGCCAAGGCTTTCGGCTGTGCCGCCATAGTCCAGCGCATCATCGACAAGCTGGAAGGCCAGACCAAGGCTCAGGCCGTAATCGCGCAGCGCCTGGACCTGTCGCTCATCCACGCCGGCTGACACCGCGCCGGCCTCCGCCGCAGCGGCGAACAGTTCCGCCGTCTTGGCCTGAATGATTTCCAGATAGGTGGCCTGATCCAGATCGAGATCGTGGGAGCGGGTCAGTTGCAGAACCTCCCCCTCTGCGATCACCCGGCTGGCCTTGGACAGGATGCCCAGTGCGCGAAGCGAATCAGTCTCCACCATCAGTTCAAAGGCCCGGGCGAACAGAAAGTCGCCCACCAGAACGCTGGAGGCGCCGCCCCAGATCAGGTGCGCGGCGGTCTTTCCCCGTCGAAGTGAGGAGCCGTCCACCACATCGTCATGCAACAGGGTGGCGGTGTGGATGAACTCCACCGCCGCTGCCAGTTTCAGCGCATTGTCCCCGTCCCCGCCGCACAGGCGCGAAGCAGCGACGGTCAGCAGCGGCCGCAAACGCTTGCCGCCCGCCGAGATGAGGTGCTCGGCAAGCGCTGGAATCAGCGCCACCGGGCTGTCCATGCGGGCAAGCACCAGCGCGTCCACCGCAGACATGTCCCGGGCGGCTAGGCTCAGCAGTCTATCCACTGCGCCCGTTCTGCGGGCGGCGGGCGCTTTTACTGCGTCCAAGGCGATCTCTCTTAAGGTCCGCCGGATGGCGGATATGACGACGTGTATAACTTCGCCGGGTCCATGCAAATGAACTCTGGCGCGGTGCGCATATTGCGCGGCACAATGGTGGCGCAGACCTCACCGGTCAAGCCGATGGACGGCCCGACAAGCTGAGCAGCCTTGAGTCTTATGCCGATTGCAACACCAGACCTCCTTATGGGTGGACGGCTTCGCCTGCACCAGTCAAAAACTGGCTATCGCGCCGGACTAGACGCCGCACTTCTGGCCGCCGCCGTCGAACTGAAACCAAATGAGCGGGGGCTGGAGGCGGGCTGCGGTCCCGGCGCCGCTCTTCTGCAAACGGCCCTGCGCGCGCCAGACGCGCAACTTTCCGGCCTTGAGCGCGACCCGGAGGCGCTTCGCCTGGTCCATCGCAATATCGAAGAGAATCAACTGGCTGGGCGCGTGCAGGCTTTTTCAGGCGATGTGGGGCTGCCTTTCTCCCGACTGGGCCTTGCGCCATTCGACGCGGCCTTCGCCAATCCGCCCTATTTCGACGACCCATCCGCCATTCGCGGGCCTCGTCCTGAGCGCACGGGCGCCTGGATCGCCGATGACGGACTCAAGGGCTGGATCGGCTTCTTGTTGAAATCCGTACGCGAAGGCGGTCGCATAACCCTGATTCACCGGGCCGACCGGCTGGCGGACATCCTGTCCCTGATGTCGCCCAAGGCCGGGTCGTTTCGCATCCGCCCCGTCCAGCCGTTTGCAGACAGCCATGCAAAAAGGGTGCTGGTGCGCGCCGTCAAGACGGGCAAGGCGCCGCTCGTGCTGTTGCCGCCCCTCATCCTGCGCGATCGCGAGCCAGACGGCCACCGGCCGGAGATGGACGCCGTGTTTCGCGGCGAGGCCTCGATCAGCTGGGACTAGCGCCTTGGCCTATTCCGCATAGATCTGCATCGCCTCAAGCGACATCTGCAACCCTGTCAGGTCATGCAGCGGATCTGCGGTCATGATGACGAAAAAGCGTCGCGCCTCCGCCCACAGCATCACGGTCTCGGGCAGCATGAAGTCTTCGATCTCGCAATCAGTCGCGTCACGCCAGCGTCCCTGCGCGTCGGGCGCTGCGCCGCATAATGCGCCAACCCGCCCGCACGGATCGGCGTCGTCCTCGTCGGAGATGTTGAGATAGGCGAAGACGGGTTTGCCCAGGGCGGCGGCGAAACCGGCCAGAAACGCCGTCGCCGGATCGCAATGGGGTCCGCGCCAAGGCGTGAGATTGGCGATCAGGGCGTCAGCGCCGCGCAAGGCCGCCAGGGCGTCGGCGTAAAGGATGCGCGCAGCCACCTCGGTCCGGCGCTCATCGTCCAGACCCGCGCCAAGATCCGGCGTGACGGCGCGAAATCCGGCCTCTACGCAGAGGGCCTCGCGCCGGCGCCTGTGCTCCACCGGATCAGGAAACCAGGGATCGGGCCCTGCCAGAAATACCGTCTCTACACGTTTCATCAGGTGACAGGTCCAGATCAGAGGAGGCCGGCGCAGACTTGCCGCACGCAACCCAGCCACCATCGACGCGATGGGCGCTGCGGTCAAATGGTGCGCCTTGCCCTGCGCCTCAAGGCCACAGGCTGAACAGCGCAGCCGCCTGCGCCTGGGTCTCCACCGCCTCAATCCGCGGCCAGTCCGGCGTCTGGTTGCGGAACCAGGTGGACTGGCGCTTGGCGTAGCGGCGCGTCTCCTGCCGGGTCGCGGCGATGGCGAAGGCCAGATCGTGCGATCCGGCCAGACAGCCTGCCATCTCGCGAAACCCCACCGCCTTCATCACCGGCAGGTCGGGGCTTAGCCCCCGCGCCGCCAGGGCCGCCACCTCATCCAGGGCGCCGGCCGCAACCATTGTCTCCACACGGGCGTCGCAGCGCGCATAGAGCGCGTCGCGCGGCGGGGCCAGCACAAGTCCTCGCCACAGCGCAGGCGGGAGCGCGGGCGATGTGTCCGCCTGCCAGTCGCTCAAGGCCCGTCCGGTTCCGATAGCGACCGACAGGGCGCGCAACAGCCTTTGGCGATCATTGCGCGCGATGCGGGCTTCAGCGGCGGGGTCAAGCCTGGCCAGACGCATCCGAAATGGTCCTTCACCCTCAGCATCAAACAGGGCCTGGGCCTGAGCGCGCGCCTCCGCCGACACGTCCGGCGCATCGGCTAGTCCCACGGTCAGGGCGCGAAAATAGAGCCCTGTCCCGCCGACGACCACGACTGCCCGGCCACGCCCCTGGATCTCATCGATCAGCGGCGTGACCGCGCGCAGCCAGCGCCCGACAGACCATCCGTCCGCCCCATCCGCCACGCCGTAAAGATGGTGGGGAACCCGCGCCAGATCGGCCGGATCAGGCCGCGCGGTCAGGACATTCAGATCGGAATAGAGCTGAATGGCGTCGGCATTGATGATTTCCGCATCGATCCGTTCGGCCAAAGTCACCGCCAAGGCCGACTTGCCGCTTGCAGTCGCCCCCGCGATCAGCCAGACCGCTGGCGTTTCAACGCCTATGGACGCCATGCTCGCCGCCGTCACCCTTGTCAGCCCCGATTCCGCAGCGCTTGACGCCGTCTGGGCAGCGCTGCGCCCTCGCCTCGCCTCAGTCAAGAGCGTCGACCCGCTCGGGCCCGGTGCGCTTGACGTGATGGTGGACCGTCAGGAGCGCCACGTCCTGTCGCAACTGGCGCAGGAGGCGGTGGCCGATCGTCCGGTTGATATCTGCGTCCAGCGCGCAGAGGGGCGGCGCAAGAAACTGCTGATCGCGGATATGGATTCCACCATCATCTCCTGCGAGTGCCTAGACGAACTGGCGGACTATGCCGGGGTGAAGGCCGAGATCGTCGCGGTGACGGAGCGGGCCATGCGCGGCGAGCTGGCGTTTGAACCCGCCCTGCGCGAGCGTGTCGCCCGACTCAAGGGCCTTCCGGTCCGCACGCTGCAGCAATGCTATGACGAGCGGGTGAGGCTCAATCCCGGGGCGGAAGTCTTCGTCCAGACCATGACAAAGCATGGCGCCAAGGCCCTGCTGGTCTCCGGCGGCTTTGGCTTTTTTACCGAACGGGTGGCGCGCGCGGCGGGCTTTACCGAGCACCGGGGCAATAGCTTGCTGGATGACGGCGAACGCCTTCTGGGGCTGGTGGGCGAGCCCATTCTGGGCCGTGAGGCCAAGCTGGCCGCGCTGGAATCGGAAGCCGAAGCCCTGGGCGTCTCCCCGCAGGACGCCCTCGCCATCGGCGACGGCGCCAATGATCTGGCCATGATCACGGCGGCGGGGCTGGGCGTAGCCTATCGCGCCAAGCCGGTAGTGGCGGCTGAGGCCAGTGCGCGCGTGGATCACGGCGACCTGACGACGGTTCTCTATTTCCAGGGCTACCGCCAGGCGGAATTCGCCGCCATATACCGCTCATGATCACGCCCGACCGCAATGCCGTCCTCGCCGCCCTTGAGGCGATCCTCGATCCCCGCTCGCAAAGGGGGCTGGTCAGCGCAGGCTTGGTGCAGGGCCTGACGGTGGGGCCAGACCGGGCGGGTTTCATGCTGGAGGTCGCCGCCGCCGACGCCCAGCTCTACGCCCCTGTGCGCGAGGCCGCTGAACGCGCCCTGATCACCGTGCCGGGCGTGCGCAAAGCTCAGGTGGTGTTGACCGCTGAGGGCGAGCCCAGCGTGGCGCCCGGCGCCGTTCGCGTGCGTCGAGGCGCGCAATTGTCGCAAGCCGCCCAGTCCGACACTGCGCCGCCGGCGGCCAGGGCCGCCAATGCGCCGCTCAACCCGGCGCACGTCAAACAGATCATCGCCGTCAGTTCGGCCAAGGGCGGGGTGGGCAAGTCGACGGTGGCGGTCAACCTGGCCTGCGCCTTTGTGCAGCTGGGCTATCGGACCGGCATACTCGACGCCGATGTCTATGGCCCGTCCATCCCGCGCATGCTGGGCTCTGACGCCGAACCGGCCACCAATTCTGACAAGAAGCTGATTCCGATCGAGGCCCACGGCCTTAAGGCCATGTCGATCGGCTTCATCGTGGACGAGGGCGCGCCCATGATCTGGCGCGGCCCCATGGCCAGCTCGGCCGTCAATCAGCTGATCAATGATGTGACCTGGGGCACGGCGCAGACGCCGCTGGACCTTTTGATCATCGACATGCCGCCGGGCACAGGCGACATCCAGTTGACGCTGGCCCAGCGCGTCGCTCTGGCCGGCGCGGTCATCGTCTCCACCCCCCAGGAAATCGCCCTGATCGATGTGCGGCGCGGCGTGGCCATGTTTGAAAAGACCGCGACGCCCATTCTGGGCGTGATCGAGAACATGGCCTATTTCGCAGACCCCACGACGGGCGCCCCCATTCCCATCTTTGGGCGCGGCGGCGCCAAAGCGACCGCTGAGGCCATCGGCGCACCCTTTCTGGGCGAGGCGCCGATTGACATGGCTCTGCGTCAGGCCTGCGACGACGGCGCGCCTCTGGTCGCGGTGCAGCCCGACCACCCCGCCTCGCAGCGCTTCATCGCCATGGCCGCCCTGATCGCACAATCGCTGAAGGGCGACGACGCCAGGCCCGCCCCGAGCATCAGCTTCGACTGAGCCGTGATCGATTGATATCGTGACCTTCAGGGACCGGACCTTCAGGGACCGGCCTTGCGCCTCACCCCTTGGGATGGGCCTTGTGATAAACGGCCAAAAGGCCCTCCGCATCGACGGCGGTGTATTTCTGGGTGGTGGACAGGCTGGCATGACCCAGCAGTTCCTGGATCGCGCGAAGATCCGCGCCGGCGCCCAGAAGATGCGTGGCGAAGGCGTGGCGAAACGCGTGGGGCGTAGCGCTGGAGGGCAGGCCAAGCCGACCGCGCAGCTTGGCCATTTCCGCCTGCACCGCCCGCGCCCCCAGCGCCCCGCCGCGCTTGGCGCGAAACAGCGCGTCAGACGGCTCAAGGCCAAAGGGACACTGGCGCACATAGTCCGCCACCGCCTCGGCGACGGCGGGCAGGACGGGCGCGATCCGCGTCTTCCCGCCCTTGCCGGTAATGCGAAGCTCATCGCCCAGCGGAGCGTCTGCGCGCGTCAGGGACAGGGCTTCGGATATGCGCAGGCCGCAACCATAGAGAAGGGTGAGGACAGCCGCATCACGCGCCCGTTCCCACGGTTCGCGATCCTCATCAGCGGCGGCTTCTTCCAGCAGGTCCCTGGCCGCCTGTTCGCTGACCGGGCGCGGCAGGGTGGGCTTCAGCTTTGGACCGCGCACCAGCAGAAGCTCAGCGTTCTCCACCCCTAGCCTGCGATCGAGATAACGAAAAAAGGCGCGCGTCGCCGACAGGGCGTGGCTGAGGGAACGGGCCGACAGGGGGTGATCGCCAGACCTTCGATGCGCCATCCAGGCCCGGAAATCCGCGGCGCGCAAATCCGAGCATCCGGCCAGACCAAGCGCCTCGCCCCGATGCTGCTCCATGAAGAAGATGAAGTTGGAGACCACTGCGCCGTAGGATTCCAGCGTGCGCGGCGAGGCGCGTCGCTCATGGGCGAGAAATTGCAGCCAGTCCATCATGGCCGCCCGCGCCGAGGCGGGACGCTCGACCGGCGCCTCAGTCAGAGGCCCGGCCATCTCGCCGCCGTGCGTTCCACCACATTGGCTAGAAATGCGACCAGCTCGGGGCCCATATCGGCGGTGAAGCCATTGGGATCGGCGGAGCCAAAGGCCAGCATGCCCTGTCGCTCATGACTCCACAGACAGATGCGGATCAGGGCGCAGCTTTGCACCGGTGCGGTCACATCATCAAACAGGTCGCGAGCAGCGTGGCAGGGACCAAGCTTGGTCTGGCGGTCGCCGCCGATCAGGAGGTCGACCAGCCCTTCGGGCAGGCTCTTCCAGCCCGCAGGCGCAGAGCCGCCCTGATCGGGAACCTCGGCCGCAATCAGCCCGCCCGCCAGCCCAAACCGCTCTTGCGCGGCCTGGTTGACCCGGCGCGCGAGATCAGTGTTGTTGCGCGATTCCAACAGGTCGATGATCAGGGCGTGGGTTTCCGCCTGGGCCTGAAAATTGGCCCTGGCCAGAGCCTCGATCTCCTGCCGCGCGGTCATTTCCCGCGCATGGGCGGCTTCCAGACGGGCGAGCGCTGCGGGTAGAAACTCCACCACATTGGGCGCAGTGATCTTGAGGCCCAGCGTATCCAGCAGAGCCTGATCGCCTCTCAGCTCATCGCGATGAGAGACAATCTGCGCCCTCAAGTCGGCCCAGACTTCCGGCGAGGCCTCACCTAAGGCTTCTGCTTCGCCTGAAACTGTACTCACGGAGCGCTCCTCGACCTGGATGTTAGAGAATCGATTGACCGGTCTTGGCCCAATCAGAAAGGAAGGCTTCAAGACCGCGGTCGGTCAAGGGATGCTTCACCAGATCACGGAAAACCTGCGGAGGAATGGTGGCGCAATCCGCGCCGAACAGAGCCGCTTCCTTGACATGCACCACCGTGCGGATCGAGGCCGCCAGGATCTCGGTGTCAAAGTCGTAGGTGTCATAGATGGCGCGGATTTCCTGAATCAGGTCCATGCCGTCGGCGCCGTGGTCGTCCAGACGTCCGACAAAGGGGGAAATGAAGGTCGCGCCCGCCTTGGCCGCCATCATGGCCTGCATGGCCGAGAAGCACAGGGTCACATTGGTCATGATCCCGGATTCTGAAAAGATCCGCACCGCCTTCAGCCCGTCCCAGGTCAGGGGGACCTTGACCACGACATTGGTGGCGATGGCGGCGAGCTTTTCGCCCTCCTTGATCATGGTGGCGGTGTCGGTGGCGGCCACTTCGGCGCTGACCGGACCTTCCACGATGTCGCAGATTTCCTTGATCACCTCCAGCATCGGGCGGCCCGACCTGGCGATCAGGGTGGGATTGGTGGTCACGCCGTCCAGGAGTCCGGTCTGGGCGAGCTCGGCCAGGACGGCGGTGTCGGTCGTGTCGAGGAAGAGTTGCATGACGGTCTACTCCAGAATCGGATGTGCGGAGCGTTCTAGCAAAGAATAGCGGACTTGGGGCCAACTCAACCGGCGCAGGCTCAGCCGTCCGCCACCATGTCCAGCCACTCCGCCTCGGTCATGACGCGCAACCCAAGCTCCGTCGCCGTCTTCAGCTTTGATCCGGCGCCCGGCCCGGCCACGACAATATCGGTCTTTTTGGAGACCGAGGATGCGACCTTGGCGCCCAGACGCTCCGCCTGGGCCTTGGCCTCGTCGCGCGTCATGCGCTCCAGGGCCCCGGTGAAGACCACGGTCTTTCCGGCGATGGCGGTGTCTGTCTTGGGCTGTTCGGCGTCCTGTACGTGCAGTTCGTCGAACAGGCGCTGGACCATGGCGCGATTATGCGGTTCGGTGAAGAAGGCCTGCGCCGCCTCGATCACCGCCCCGCCGATCTGGTCCATGGCGTCCAGCTCGGCCTGTGCCGGGGCGTCACCCGCCGCGACAAGGTCCATCGCCGCCAGAAAAGCGCTGGCGTTTCCATAGCCGCGAGCTAGGGTCTGGGCCGTCGTTTCGCCAATATGGCGCACGCCCAGCCCGAAGATGAAGCGGGCCAGAGAGATGGTGCGGCGCGCCTCGATGGCGTCGAACAGGTTGCGAACGCTGGTGTCGCCAGAGCCCTCGCGATCCTTCAGCTTCTTCAGGCTGACAGCGTCCTTTTGCGCCAGCCTGAAGATGTCGGCCGGTTCACGGATCCACTGGTCTTCGAACAGGCCGATGAGCTGCTTTTCCCCCAGGCCTTCAATGTCGAAGGCGCGGCGGGACACGAAATGCTTCAGATGCTCGATCTTCTGGAACGGGCAGGCAAGCTCTCCCGTGCAGCGACGCACGACGGTTTCAGCCCCCGCCGAGGTGGTCTCGCTGGTCACAACGGTTTTGAGCGCGCAGGGACAGACGGTCGGGAAATCGTAAGGGACGCAAGCGTCGTTGCGGTCGCTCTCGACCACCCCGACCACCTGCGGGATGACGTCGCCCGCCCTCTGGATGATCACCGTGTCGCCAATGCGGATATCCTTGCGGGCGATCTCGTCGGCATTGTGCAGCGTGGCGTTCTTGACCACCACTCCGCCGACCGTGACGGGCGCAAGCTTTGCGACCGGCGTCAGGGCGCCAGTGCGACCGACCTGGATATCGATATCCAGGAGTTTGGTGCGCGCCTGTTCGGCGGGGAACTTGTGGGCGATGGCCCAGCGCGGCACGCGGCCCACGGCGCCCAGACGCCCCTGCCAGTCCAGCCGGTCCACCTTGTAAACCACGCCGTCAATATCATAGCCCAGTCCGGCGCGGCCATTCTCCAGTCCGCGATAGACTTCCAGAAGCCCGTCCACATCCGTGACGCGGCGCGAATGCGGGTTCACCTGAAAACCCCAGTCGGCCAGATGCTCCAGCGCTTCCTTCTGGCTCGAAGCAAAGGGCGTGCTGACCTCGCCCCAGGCATAGGCGAAGAATTTCAGGGGACGCCTGGCCGTCACGCCCGCATCAATCTGGCGCAGCGAGCCGGCGGCGGCGTTGCGCGGATTAGCGTAGAGCTTGTCGCCTCCAGCCTCGGCGGCGGCGTTCATGGCGGCGAAATCAGCATGGGCTATATAGACCTCGCCCCGGACCTCGACCCGGCTGGGCCAGCCTGCGCCGCTCAGACGGTCCGGAATTTCGGCGATGGTGCGCAGATTGGCGGTGACGTCCTCGCCGACCTGCCCGTCGCCGCGAGTCGCACCGCGCACCAGACGCCCGTTCTCATAGAGGATGCTGGCCGACAGACCGTCGATCTTGGGCTCTGCAGTAAAGATGATCGGCGCCTCGTCCAGACCCAGAAAACGCCGGATGCGCTTGACGAAATCCTCGACGTCCTCGGCTGAAAAGGCGTTGTCGAGGCTGAGCATCGGCACGCCATGCGCAACAGGCGCAAAGCTCTCGGATGGCGCAGCGCCAATCCGCAGCGAGGGCGAATCCTCACGCACCAGATGGGGGAAACGGGCCTCGATCTCGGCGTTGCGACGCTTCAGCGCATCATACTCGGCGTCCGAGACGCTGGGCGCGTCCTGACGGAAATAGCGCCGATCATGCGCAGCCAGTTCCTGCGCCAACTGCTGGAGTTCGCGCGCGGCTTCGGATTCGGACAGGTCGGTCACGGGTTTCACAGCCCGACCTTAAAGCGATTTCATCTCGTTTTGAAATGACGCTTTTGTCTGTTGGGGCCCTTAGCCATTCTCGCGCGCCTCGATCTTGCTGATGGCGACATCGAAAGCAACGATTTGCCCCCGCACCCAAATTAGGCGCTCTTCATGCGATTTCGGCGAACCGAGTTGAACACCGCCGCCGTCGAGCGCTTTCAGCTGATCCACAAGCATGGCGCGATCCTTCTTAAGGTCTTCAAGAACTGGGTTACTTGCCATGTCGGTACAATATCCTTTCGAGCGCCCTGCGCCACGTTTTCAAGAGCACCCATTTCAAATTGAGACACTACCCCGGTGCGGAGGCGGGTTTACAGTTTCGATCAAGGGTTGTAAATATAAAAATAAGTAGACCATTAAAGGCGTAAAATGCGCGCGATCTGGATCACGCTGATCGGCCTCGTCCTGGTCGGCTGCACCACCACCGAGACCCGGCTGGCCAGTTCCGCCAATATCCGTCCCGCCTCGGCCGCCTCAAGAGTGTTGGTGGTTCAGCCGGACGTCCAGCTGGCGGAACTGACCGCCGCAGGCCTGAGCGCGCCGCGCGCCGACTGGGGCCAGGCGGGGCGCGACAATCTCAATCGCGACCTGCAGGCCGCCATTGTCGCAAGGGGCCGCACGATCGGACAGCTCAACCCGGACATCCTGCAGGCCGGGCGGACCGGCCAGTTGATCCGCCTGCATGATCTGGTCGGCCAGTCGATCCTGGCCTTCAGCTATGGCGACATCAGATTGCCGACCAAGACGGGGCCCCTGGACTGGACGCTGGGCGAAGGCGCCGCCACCCTGGCGCGTTCTGGCGACGCCGACTACGCCCTGTTCGTCACCGCCAACGGAACCTATGCCAGCACGGGACGAAAGATGCTGACGGTGGGCGCGGCCCTGTTGGGCGTCGATGTGCCGCTGGGTCGGCAACAGGTCTTCGCCTCACTGGTGGATTTGAAAACGGGTCGGATCGTCTGGTTCAACCTCGCCGTCGCTGGCCCCTCTGCGGACATGCGCGAAACGGACGGCTCGCGCCAACTGGTCAAGGCCCTTTTGAAGGACGCGCCGTTTTGAGGCCCCCGCGACGGCTGGCGGCCGGCCTCTGCATCGCGGCCAGCCTTCTGTGCGCCGCCCCGGTTTTTTGCCAGCCGCGGGCGACCACGACCGGCCCGGACGGCCTGCGCATCCCCCATGCAAGGCCGGAGCCGAGTTCGGACGAGGCGGGCCTGTGGGACGCCACCGCACGCGCAGAACGCTCGGCCAAAGCGTCTGGCGAGGTCAATGCCGACCTCGCCCTCAACGCCTATGTGCGTCATCTGATCTGCAAGCTGGCGCCGGACTATGGCGACGATCTGCGCGCCCTGGTCATGAACCGCCCCTTCCTGAACGCCTCCGCTGCGCCCAACGGCTATGTCGAGGTCTATACTGGCCTGTTGCTGCGCACCGAAAACGAAGACCAGCTTGCCTTCGTGCTGGGCCACGAGATCACCCATTTCGCCCGAAATCACAGCCTGAAAGCCTGGCGACACACCCGGAACGCCATGAATGGCGCCCTTTTGCTGTCGACCGGCGTGGCCTTGGCGGCTGGCGCGGCCAGTCATTCCGCCGCCGGCAATGGCGGCGCAGGGGCCGCGCGCACCGTCAACACCATCTCCTCGACGGCGCGAGATCTGAACAATCTCGTCTATCTCAACGCCATAGCTTCGATTTTCGCCTTTGATCGCGACGATGAAAGCGAAGCGGACCGTCTGGGCTACGCCCGCGCCATGCGCGCCGGGTACCGCGGCGCCGCCGCCATAGACATGTGGAACGAGGTGCTGGACGAAGCTCGCGCCTCCGAGTTCGAAGCGGTGCGCCACGGGGACAGCCGGGCCTCGATCTTCGACACCCACCCGCTCACCACCGAGCGCATCAGCGCCCTGAAAAAAACTCGGCCCCGTCGATCCGGCAGGCGACCCTGAGGCGGCCGTTCGCTACCGCGCCATCATCCGGCCCTATCTGGCGACGTGGCTGCGGGACGATCTGCGCCGCCGGGACTACAGCCAGACCCTGTTCCTGATCCGGAGGCTGGAGAGGGAGGGCGAGGATGTGGGCCTGCTCGCCTATTTTCGCGGCGAGGCGCTCCGGCTGAGACGCGGTGAGGAAGACCTGCAAGGCGCCATCGCCAGCTACCAGGCCGCCACCCGGCATCCAGACGCCCCCGTCGCCGTCTGGCGTGAACTGGGCGACGCCAGCCGCCGGGCGGGCGACACGGCGGGCGCCGTGGCGGCCTTGAGCCGCTATGTGGACCTGGCCCCCAATGCGCAGGATCGCTGGCTGGTGGAGACCACGCTGAAAACCTTGAAACAGGGCCTCGGGACATGAGCCGGACTGTTCGTCACGCGATTCTGATCGCCGCCGCCGCCGCCGCCCTGTGGCTCAGCGGCTGCGCCAGCATCCCCACAGCACCGACCGGGCTCTACGCCGTGGGCCAGGCCTATCATGTCCGGCTGGGGCGGGATTGGTCGGACCTCAGCCATGTCATCGGCGGCGCCTCGTCCAAGGTCAAGGTGCTGACCCTCGACGGCCCCTTGCTCAACCGCCTCTATCTGACCGAGGGACTGGTTCCGGGCGATAGTCTCGTCCGGCGGCCCAGATCCGACCACGCCAATCCGCCCTATCGCGCGCACATGTCGTCCAGCGAACTTGTGGAATTTGTCGCAGACAGCGTCTCCGCCCAGGGCTTCCAACGGGTCGAAACCTCAAACCTTCGCCCCGCCGCCTTTCTGACCGCCGCCGCCCTGCGCTTCGACCTGGCCGCCGTTACTCAGCAAGGACTGGACATGCAGGGCACGGCGCAGGCGGCGGAAGTCGATGGCAAGCTCTATGTGCTGCTCTATCTCGCCCCCAGGGAGCACTATTTCGCCGCCAGCCTGAACGAGGTGGAGCGGATCTTTGCGTCGGTCGCGCCCTAGGGAGCGGGGTGCGTCTTCAGGCCAACCGTTTTCGCCGGACAAACCCTTGGCGCCATCGAAATGGCGACATCCTTCCAGGTCGTTCCAAACGGGGACCGGCGTGCCAGCCCCCGCGGCAACCCCATAATCTGTCCCGAGATCAGCCGTTCGCGGTGTCAGGCCCGATCACAGCGGCGACCTCTGTCACCTTGTTGGCGGGAAATCCGCCTTCGCGGGCGTGACGTTCGATCACGTCGGCGCTGTCCGCTTCATGGATGCAGTAAATCTTGTCTCCAGCCACGTAGCTGGTGACCCAGCGATAAGGAACACCGAGCCCGCAAACCACTTCATTCGACTTGGCGGAAATGCCGCGAAGGTCGTCTGCCGTCAGCTTATCAGCGCCTGGAATTTCCCGTTCAATGACAAATAGCGGCATGCTCAAGCTCCCGTTTCCAAGCTTAAGGTTAATATCAGATAATATCCGATGACAAGCCGCTTGGCGGCCGCTCTCGCCAGGAATGGGCCGGAAGGTGATTTTGCGGGTAGAGCCGAATCCTCGTCTCCGCTTCCTAGCCTGCAATCAGGGCCCTTGCCGCAGAGCGCGCCGCCTCGGTCACCTCGGCGCCCGACAGCATGCGCGCGATTTCTTCTTCGCGTTGGGCGGGGTCGAGGGTCTCGACGGTGGTGGAGATGCGGGTCGGGTCGGCGGATTTGGAGACGCGCCAGTGCTGGTTGGCGCGGGCGGCGACCTGTGGACTGTGGGTCACCGCCAGAACCTGCTGGCCGTCCGCTGCAAGTCGGTGCAGGCGCGCGCCCACCGCGTCGGCCACGGCGCCGCCGACGCCCTGATCCACCTCGTCAAAGATCATGACAGGGCCGGACGTCCCCTCCCCCCCGCGCTGAGCCAGAGAGGCTTTCAGCGCCAGGGCGAAACGGGCCAGTTCGCCGCCGGACGCAATGTCGCCCAGCCCGCCAAAGGGCGCGCCGGGATTGGTGCTGACCTGGAACTCCACGCGATCGGCGCCCATGGGGCCGAAACGGTCGGCGGGCAGAGGCGCGACACTGGCCTGAAATCGGGCGCGCTCCAGCTTCAGGGGTCTGAGCTCCCCCTCGACCGCCGCAGCCAGCCTTTGCGCGGCGTCCTTGCGCGCCATGGTCAGCGCGTCGGCGGCCAGACCATAGGCCCGCTCGGCCTCAGCCACCGCCGCGCGGACGCGGACGAGATCAGCCTCAGCGTCCTCGACGCCTCGCAGCTCGGCGGCCAGTCGCGCACGCTCCGCGGTCAGGTCGTCGACCGCCACACCCAGTTTGCGCGCCACGCCGCGCAGCGCGAACAGGCGCTCCTCCGTCGTTTCCAGCTGGCCAGGATCGAACTCGAAGGCCTCAGCGGCGCTGTCTATGGCCGCTACGGCCTCGCCCGCCTCGACCAGGGCGCGGTCCACCGCCGCCGCCGCCGCGTCCAGCCGCAGAACCACGGCGTTGGAGGCCTCCGCCCCCGCCTGCAAGGTGCGCTCGCGGGCGCGCTCCAGCCCCCTGAGGCCCGCCGCCAGACGCCGCGTCAGATCATCGCCGCCCAGTTGTTCGCGCGCCTGCACAATGTCGGCCATGGCCTTTTCGGCGGCGCCCAGCACGGCCCGCACCTGAGCCAGCTCCGCCTCCTCCCCCGGTCGGGGATTGAGGCGATCCAGCTCGCCAAGGCGGGCGGTCAGAAGCTCTGTCTCCGCAGCGGCGCGCACAATGCGCGCCTCCAGCGCCTCACAGGCCGCGCGGGCATCCTTCAGCGCGCCATAGGTCTGGGCTGTGGCCTTCAGTTGGGGTGCGCAGCGGCCAAAGGCGTCCAGCAGGGCCCGGTGGCTGCGTGGATCCAGCAGGCCCACCGTCTCGTGCTGGCCATGCACCTCGACCAGAAGCGCGCCGATCTCGCGCAGGACAGCAATGCTGGCCGCCTGATCATTGACATAGGCCCGCGAACGACCATCCGCCGATAATTGCCGACGCAGGATCAGATCATCGCCCGGCTCGACCGCCAGGCCCCTGTCCTCAAGCACAGCAAAGGCCGGATGGTCCGGGGGCAGGGAGAAGATGGCGGTGGCGACGGCCTGCGCCGCCCCCTGACGCACCAGACCTGCATCGGCCTTGCCGCCAAGCGTCAGGCCCAATGCATCCAGCACGATGGATTTTCCCGCGCCCGTCTCACCCGTCAGCGCCGTCAGGCCGCGCCCCAGTGAGAGGTCGAGCGCCTCGATCAACACCACGTCGCGGATGCTCAGTCCAACCAGCATGGCGGCGTCGCCATTATCCCATCTGAAGCGCCGTGAGGCGGTTTAAGACTTGTGACCCATCTTGATGAAGCCGCCGTCCGAGCCGTTCTTCGGATGCTCGGCGGGCGCCTCCAATGGCTTGAGCCCCTTGGAGGTCAAAAGCTTGTAGGCCTCTGCATACCAATGGTCGCCAGGGAAGTTGTGACCCAGAACCGCGCCGTCGCGCACCGCCTCGTCGCGAAGGCCCAAGGTCAGATTGGCCTCCACCAGACGATAGAGCGCCTCAGAGGCGTGGGACGTGGTCTGATAGCGGTCAATGACCGACTTGAACCGGCCGATGGCGGCCAAAGGCTGTCCAGCGTTGAGATAATAGCGGCCTACCGCCATCTCCTTGCCCGCCAGCTGGTCATAGACCAGTTCGATCTTCAGCTTGGCGTCCAGCGCATATTCGCTGTCCGGGAAGCGCTTTTGCACCTCGCGCAGCGCCGCCAGAGCCGACTCCGTCGTGCCCTGGTCGCGGCCCACATCGACGATCTGCTCAAAATAGCACTGGGCCTTGAGATAATAGGCATAGGGCGTGGACGGATTGCCAGGATAGAGCTGGATGAAGCGATCGGCGGCGGCCACGGAGTCTTCATACTGGTTGCCGCGATAATAGGCGTAGGCTTCCATCAGGATCGAGCGGCGCGACCATTCCGAATAGGGGTGCTGGCGCTCCACCTCATCAAAATACTGCACAGCCTCGTTCCAAGAGCCTTCGTCAAGGCGCTGTCCGCCCGTCGCATAGAGCAGTTCCACCGGACGTTCCTGATAGGCCAGCTGAGGCGGCTTCTTTTGGGCGGCGCAGCCGGACAGGGCTGCGGCGACACCAAGGGCAAGAACCAGGGCCAGATGAGGTCGGCCGGATATTTGACGAAGCAACAGCGCTCTTCCTTCGTTGTGGACCGCACGTCCGACAACGGATTCGCTCCGCCGCGTCGATTGGATGGCCACTCTCTACACTACCCTTGGCGTCATCGCCAACGCAGCCCGTGATCATTCTGATCAGGACTGCGCGGCAGCGTCCGGGTCAATGGGTTAGAAGAGGTCGCAGCGGCGAAAATATGTCAGACGGCTTCGGCAAGCTGCTGTTCAAAGCTGACCAGACGCCAGGCGTCCGGGCGCGCCATCAGCGCGCGAACCAGCTGGTTGTTCAGGGCATGACCGGCATACCGCCCCTCGAAGCGACCGATCACCGGACCGCCGAGAACATAAAGATCGCCGATGGCGTCCAGCGCCTTGTGGCGAACGAACTCGTCGGTCATGCGCAGACCTTCGGGGTTCAGGATCTGGTCGCCCTCGATCACGATGGCGTTGTCCATCGATCCACCGCGCGCCAGCCCCATTGCCCGCAGCGCCTCGACCTCATGCATGAAGCCGAAGGTGCGCGCAGCGGCCAGTTCTTTGCGGAAGGACGTTTCCGTCACGGCCAGATCCACGACCTGACGACCAATGGCGGCGCTCTTGAAAGCGATCTCGAACTGAACTTCAAAGCGGTCGCACGGCAGAAGCGCGGCGCGCTTGTCGCCGTCCACGACGCAGACCGGCTCCAGGATCTCGATGAAGGTGCGGGCGGCTTCCTGCACGCGACGACCGGCGCGGTCGATCAGCTGCACAAAGGGCAGGCCCGAGCCGTCCATGATCGGCACTTCCGCGCCGTCAATCTCGACAATGGCGTTATCCACATCCAGCGCGGCGAAGGCGGCCATCAGATGTTCGATCGTGGAGACGCAGACCCCGGCCGTGTTGCGGATTTCGGTATTGAGTTGAACGCCGGCTACCGTCGCCGGGCTGACCGCTATACGATTGTCGCGATCCGTGATGTCGGTGCGCACAAACACAATGCCTGCGCCAGCAGAGGCGGGACGGATCACCACAGTGACTGTGTCGCCGCTATGCACGCCGACGCCGGTGCAGATAGCGGTACCGGCCAGGGTGTGCTGCGCAATTTCAGAATACATCGTGATCAATCCCTCTGGCGATGGCTGATCCTATTCCGACCGGTCCTTCGCTGAGCTTAACCTAGTTTCTCGCCATACCGCAGCGCAACACAACTCCTGTTTCGGAATGTTTCGCAAAGAAGCACGACTCACGTGACGGAGAATTTTCGTTCAAAGACAACAACTTGGCGTCCGTGCGCGGACCTGGCGACCAGATCGGCCGAACACGAAAAAGCCGCGACGCCCTTAAATGCGCCGCGGCCGATCCGATGTTGCGCGAAAACGGCGCGTGCGCCGCCCCGCCCTGTCGTCCTAATTCGCCAATCGGCGCAGGAAGGACGGGATCTCCAGATCATCCGTCGCTTCGGCCCGGTCCAGCTGGGACTGCGGCTTCAGAGCCGAGGCCGCAGGCGTCGCCGGGCGCGGCTGCGCAGGCGGCGCTGAAGCGGCGGGCGCCAGGTCGTCATAGCGCGGGCGGCTGCCAAAGAGGCTGAGCCAGCCGCTCTTGCGCGGCTCTGGCTGGCGTGGGTCAGGCAAGGGCTCCGCCCCCGGCCGGGTATAGGTGCGATTGGTGACTGTGCTGGCCGCCAGGCGCGACGGCCGATCGATGTGCAGAACCTCATCGCCCTCTTCAGCGGCGTCCGGGTCGACAATCTTGCGCACAGAGGCCTGGGCCTCTTCCTGACGACGGGCCGCGCCCGCTTCAATGATGCGCGGTTCAGACGGGCGAAGCTCAGCCTGACGGGCCTCAGCGGCCTCAGGCGCGGCGACGGGCTGCTCATACTGGGCGGAAGCGGAATAGGTCGGAGGCGCTGCGGCCTGGATCACGGGCGCAGGCGTGCGAACCACTGGTTCGGCGGCCCGCACAGGCTCTGGCGCCCGAACAGGTTCTGGCGGCGGCGCCGGAGGCGGCGTGCGAGACACGGTTCCCGCCGTGCGGTGGATCTGAGGCTCGACCGCAAGCATGGCGGCGGCGTCCATGCCTGTCGCCACCACGGAGACGCGAATGCGCCCTTCGAGGTCAGGATCGAATGCGGCGCCGAATATGATGTTCGCCTCGGGATCGACCTCGGACGAAATGGCGTTCGCCGCTTCGTCCACTTCAAGAAGGGTCATGTCCAGACCGCCGGTGACATTGACCAGCACGGCCTTGGCGCCCTTGAGCGAGATCTCGTCCAGCAGCGGGTTCTGGATGGCGTTGCGCGCCGCCATCAGGGCGCGGTCCTCGCCCGTCGCCTCGCCCGTCCCCATCATGGCCTTGCCCATTTCGGTCATGACGGTGCGCACGTCGGCGAAGTCGAGATTGATCAGGCCCGGCAGCACCATCAGGTCGGTGATGGAACGCACGCCGGAGTGCAACACCTGGTCGGCCATGCCGAAGGCTTCAGCGAAGGTCGTGCGCTCATTGGCGATGCGGAACAGATTCTGGTTCGGAATGACGATCAGGGTGTCGACCACTCTTTGCAGCTCCGCCACGCCCTGATCGGCGAGGCGCATGCGGTGACGGCCCTCAAAATGGAAAGGCTTGGTGATCACGCCCACGGTCAGAATGCCCCGTTCACGGGCGGCGCGCGCAATGGCCGGCGCTGCGCCCGTCCCGGTGCCGCCGCCCATGCCTGCGGTGATGAACACCATGTGAGCGCCTTCAAGGTGCTCATATATTTCAGGAATCGACTCTTCAGCCGCGCTGGCGCCGACTTCGGGATGAGCCCCTGCGCCCAATCCCTGAGTAATCGTCGCACCCAACTGTATGCGACGGTCGGTCTTGGCGAACTGGAGTTGCTGCGCGTCAGTATTGGCGACCACGAATTCGACACCCTGAAGACCGGCCTCGATCATGTTGTTGACCGCGTTGCCGCCAGCGCCGCCCACGCCGAAGACGACGATGCGAGGCTTCAGTTCGGTGGCGCGAGGCGCCGACAATGAAATCGCCATGGGGTTCATAATCCTGACCACCGGCCTCCCTGATCGTGCTCAGCACGAGAGCTAAAAGCGCCCGCACAACCGATAGGCCGACAACACCGCATTTACCGTTAATTCGCAGTTAACTCCCATAAACCGAGTCGGCTTCGGGTCGAGCCGTCTACGGAAGAAATTTCTGTAATTGCAGGAGTTTTTGCAATCCTAGAAACTTAACCAAGCGACGACTCCAGTCACCAACAGCAACGCTAAAGAGATTCGCCTGAGCGTGAAGCGTTAAGGTACGGATGTGTCCAAAAATCAAAAGACGTTGCTGGCGGGGCTTGGTGGGAACGAATCAAGCCAACCTTCAAAACTCTTCAGCTGCGGTATTGGCAACCCTAAATCCGGCAAGCTCAGAGATTTGCTCTGAGCCAGCCTGCCGCGCGCGACAAAACACCTTTTTCGGTCGCCTGGCGGTCGTCACGCGGACGCGCCGCCAGAGACCGATCCGATACGGCCTCCCTCGGACCAAAGGCTGAGCGCTGCAAAACCCCGACTGCGGCGCAGAATGCAGGCCCGGACGCGGAGTCCGCCAGGTGGGGCGCGCGACGGGGGCGACCCAGACGCACCGGCCGGTCGAACACGCGCACGGCCAGTTCACGAACGCCGACCAATTGGCTCGCCCCGCCCGTCAGGACGACGCCCGCGCCGGAGGGGAGGTGCTCGCCAGACTGACGCAGGCGCTCTCGCACCAGCTCCAGGGTCTCTTCGACCCGCGGGGCGATAATCCCCTTGAGCAGGGAACGCGCCACCACGACCGGACCGGCGGCGGGATCGTCGCCGCGCGGCGGGGCCTCGATCATGTCGCGGTCCTCATTGGCCGAGGCGATCGCCGAACCATGCAGCGTCTTGATCCGCTCCGCGCCCGCCAGCGTCGTCGACAGGCCGCGCGCAATATCATTGGTCACATGGGCGCCGCCGACATTGAGGCTGTCCACATGGATCAGCGAGCCGTCAGCAAAGACCGAGACAGAGGTGGAGCCGCCGCCCATGTCGATGCAGATGGCGCCAAGGTCCAGCTCGTCCTCTTCCAGGGCGGCCAGGCCCGCGGCAAAGGGCGCGGCCACAACGCCGTCGAGTTGCAGGTGCGCCAGTTCCAGACAATGTCCAAGGGTCGCAAAAGCCGTCTCGGCCATCGAGACCACCAGCAGCTCCAGCGCCAGCTCGCGACCATAAAGGTGGCGCGGATCGCGCACGGCGCGCTGACGGTCCACAGACCAGGTGATCGGCAGGAGGTGGATGATGCGACGCCCCGGCAGGCGCGCCTGAGCCAGGGCGAGCTGGATGCACCGCGACAGATCATGATCGCCGATCGGGCGCGCGCCGAGAGACACCGCCGCGCTGACCCTGTGACTGCCAAGCTGCCCGCCTGCATTGGTGAGCACGACGCTGGAAACGCTGACGCCAGCCATGGCCTCGGCCTGCTCGACCGCCTGACCTATGGCTTCCGCCGCCTCGTCGACGCTGATCACAGCGCCGCCGCGCACGCCGCGAGAGCGCACATGAGCCACGCCGGCGACGCGGATCGTGCGTTCCTCGCGATTGGCGCCGTCGGGCTTCATGATGAAGCAACCGACCTTGGCCGCGCCCAGATCGACCGCAGCCACCAGCGAGGGTCGCGCGCCCACCAGACCCTTGCGCCCGCCGTCCAGTCGATCACCCGTCCGCTTCATCTTGACCCAACCCCTTGTTCAACCCGCTTTCGCCATCCCCCGCCCGGATGACGACCGACAAAAACCTATCTCTTCAGCCCGTGACCGCCGCCGAGGCGGGGGCGGCCGCCGGCGCGACAGAACCGTCGCGCCCTTTGGCCCGCACCAGAGGGTCGCCCGTGCGCAGGTCGATGCGGGAAAATCCGAGTTCCAGCACGCGCTGATCCCGATCCAGCCGGTCCAGCTGGATCAGGGCCGCGTCCTCGCCCTGCGCCGGAAGTTGCACAAGGCTGCCGTCGCGCAGGCGCAGGTCCCAGCGCCGTCCGTCCACACGAACCACCGCATCGAGCTTGCTCAACAGGGTTGGTCTCGCCTGCAACAGATTGATGATTGCGCTCGCCGAGGCGTTGGCGCCGTCGCCGACGACCAGAGGCAGGTCGGAGAACTGGCCGGGATCGGCCTCATTGATCGGCTGGCCGTCGGAATCGATCACAGCCAACTGACCCGAATGTTGCCAGACCGCCAGGCGTTGACGCTCATTGACCACCACCACCAGCGTGTCAGGCATGAGACGCACCACGCGGGCCGACTTGACCCATCCGACCTTCTCGACATCCTCGCGCAGCCGATCGAGATCAAGCCCGAGGATGGGTTGGCCCGACTCAAGATTGATGGCCTTGCGAATGTCGGCCTCGGCGAACCTGGAGCCCCCCTCGACATGCACCTTGCGAACCGCAAAACCGACGGCGCCCATGGCGTTGTCCGCACCGCGCGCAATATTGGCTGCAATGGCCGCGCCGCGTCCGCCGGTCGCCAGGGTGACAATGACCGCCGCCATGACAACCGTCAGCGCCGCCCACAGGGCGAAACGCGGATGCAGGCCGACAAACTGACCAACCCCGCCATAGACCGGCTGGGGCTGACGCGGCCTGGCGCGCGGAGCCGCGCGACCGCCTTTCGGCGATTTTCCATTCTGTGACGGTCGGCCTCGCACTACCGCGGGCATCCGGCGTCCTCCACGATCCACAGCACCAGACGATCAAAATCCATACCGACATAGGCCGCCTGCTCGGGCGCGAGCGAGGTCGGCGTGAAGCCGGGTTGGGTGTTGACCTCCAGAAGAACCAGATCGTCGTTAACGCCGTCATAACGAAAGTCCGATCGGGTAAGACCTCGGCAACCTAAAGCGTCATGGGCGCGTTCAGCCATGCGCAGCGCCGCCTCTGTGACATGGTCGGGGATCTGCGCCGGGATGACATGGATGGAGCCGCCCTCCCCATATTTGGCCTCGTAATCATAATGACCGGTGCGGGGCACGATGTCGGTCACGGCGAGCGCCTTTGCGCCAAGCACTGCAACCGTGAGCTCCTTTCCAGGAATAAAGGGCTCGATCATCACCTCTTCGCCAAGGGTCCAGTCTGAAGCCGCCAGTTCCTGCGGCGGGCGGTTGGCGCCGTCCTTGACGATGAACACGCCAACCGAAGAGCCTTGTGCGTTTGGCTTGACCACATAGGGCGGGGCCAGGACGTGATCGCGCGCCGCCTCATGGCGATTGAACAATCCACCGCCCGGAACGCGGATGCCGGCGGCGGCCAGCACAGCCTTGGACTTGGCCTTGTCCATCGCCAGGGCGGAGGCCAGCACGCCGGAATGGGTATAGGGCAGGCCCAGCGTCTCCAGCACGCCCTGAACGCAGCCGTCCTCGCCCCAGGCGCCATGTAGCGCATTGAGCACCAGATCGGGTCTGACCGCTGTGAGCGCCTGAGCAATGTCGCGACCCGCGTCGATCTCGATCACCTCGGCGCCCATCCGCGCGAGCGACTGGGCGTAGGCCCGGCCAGAGACGAGACTGACCTCGCGCTCCGGGCTCAAGCCGCCCATCAACACGGCGATGCGACGCCCGGCCAGTGGCGCGGATTCAAAGCTGGTCATCGGATGGGTCTC
This sequence comes from uncultured Caulobacterales bacterium, assembly GCA_903858685.1. Taxonomy (GTDB): domain Bacteria; phylum Pseudomonadota; class Alphaproteobacteria; order Caulobacterales; family Caulobacteraceae; genus CAIMFV01. The sequence continues at coordinate 24,201 of CAIOJR010000100.1, forward strand.
CGGCTTTCAAGGTCAGGCCATCCCCCTCACAGGCGACAGCACATCTGGTTCAGGGGCGTCCGATACGCTTGATTTCCCAGTCGAGCTGGACGCCAAGCTGCGCGGCGACGTCGCCGCGCACGGTTTCGCCCAAAGCTTCCAGGTCGGCGGCGCTCGCCTCGCCCGTATTGATCAGGAAGTTGGCGTGCTGGGGTGAAAACATGGCCCCGCCAAAAAGCTTGCCGCGCCAGCCCGCCGCATCGACAAGCTTCCAGGCGGAATGGCCTTGCGGATTCTTGAAGGTCGAGCCCCCGGTCTTTTCCCGGATGGGCTGAGCGGCTTCACGGCGGGCCGTGATGGCGGCCATGCGGTCGAAAATGTCCGCCGGGTCGTCCGTCACACCCTGGAAGAGCGCGCCGGTGAAGATCAGTTCGTGCTCGTGCGTGATCTGGGAGCGGCGATAGCTATAGCCCATGTCCTGCACCGACAGGATGACCCGCTCGCCTTGACGGGTGATGGCGTAGGCCTCCAGCAATACGTCCTTGGTCTCCGCGCCGTAGCAACCGGCGTTCATGACCAGCGCACCGCCGATCGTGCCCGGCACGCCGGTAAAGAACTCCATCCCGGCCAGGCCCGCTTCGGCGGCGGCCTTGGACAGCTGTGAGTCAAGGGCGCTTGCGCCCGAATAGAGCCGGTGATGATCCATGGCGCGAATGGCCGCGAAGGGTTTGCCCAGGCGAATGACCACCCCCTCCACACCGCCGTCCCGCACCAGAATGTTGGAGCCCACGCCCAGCACCGTCACCGGGATGGTCGGGTGCAGATGGCGCAAGAACTCCAGCAGATCAGCTTCGTCGGCGGGCAGGAACAGAACATCCGCAGGCCCGCCCACGCGCAGCCAGGTATAGGGCGCAAGCGGTTCGTCAAATGCGATGCGGCCGCGCCGCCTGGGCAGACTGTCGCGCCAGTCCGGGCTCATCGAATATTCGCCGGAAGGGATGGCGTCAGACATTGGCGGACGGGCCGGAAAACGTCATCCCAGCGCCTCCAGCTGCCCCGGCAAGGCGTAGGCCCAGGCGGTGATGTCGCCGGCGCCGAGCAGCACCACCAGATCACCGGGCGCGGTCTCGTCGCGGATCAGGCGCGGAAGCTGGGTGACGCTTTCCAGCGCCCTGACCCGACCATGACCAAAGCGCCGCAGCCCCTCGACCAGCGCGTCGCGATTGACGCCGTCGAGCGCCGCCTCGCCCGCGGCATAGACGTCGGCCACGATCACCGTGTCTGCGTCATTGAAGCAGGCGCAGAACTCGTCGAACAGGTCATGCAGCCGAGAATAGCGGTGCGGCTGAACCACGGCGACCACCTTGCCGCCGCCGGTGTCCTGCACGTCGCGCGCGGCCTTGAGCACGGCGGCGATTTCGACCGGGTGATGGCCGTAATCGTCCACGACGCGCACGCCCCGGGCGACGCCGGTCGTGGTGAAGCGCCGCTTCACGCCGCCAAAGGCCGCCAGACCCTTGCGGATCGCTTCGGCGCTGACGCCCAGTTCCCGCGCCACAGAAATGGCGGCCAGAGCATTGAGCACATTGTGGCGGCCAGGCATGGGCAGGGTCAGGTCCGTCATGACCTCCGCCCCGCCGCCGTCCAGCTTGCGGGTCACATCAAAGGTCGCGCCGTCCGCGGTCGGGCGCACATTGGTCGCCCGCACCTGAGCCTGAGGATTGGTTCCGTAGGTCACCAGACGGCGATTATCGATCCGCGCGGCCAGGGCCTGCACTTCAGGATGGTCCAGACAGACCGCCGCAAAGCCATAAAAGGGGATGTTCTCGACAAAGGCTGCAAAGGCCTGCTTCACAGCGTCAAAGTCGCCATAATGGTCCAGATGCTCCGGATCGATATTGGTCACGACCGCCACGGTGGACTTCAGACGCAGGAAGGAGCCGTCGCTCTCATCGGCTTCGACCACCATCCAGTCGCCATTGCCCACCTTGGCGTTGGTGCCATAGGCGTTGATGATCCCGCCATTGACGACCGTCGGGTCCATGTCGCCCGCATCCAGCAGGGTCGCGATCATGGAGGTTGTGGTGGTCTTGCCATGCGTCCCGCCCACGGCGACGCTGAACTGCAGGCGCATCAGCTCGGCCAGCATTTCCGCGCGCCGCACTAGGGGAATGCGCTTGGCGCGCGCGGCGGCGAACTCAGGATTATCGGCCTTGATCGCGGTCGAGAACACGACGGCGGAGGCGCCCGCAATATTAGCCGCGTCGTGGCCGATGAAGATGCGCGCGCCCAGCGCCGCCAGACGCTCGGTATTGGCGGACGCCTTGGCGTCGGAGCCCTGAACGGTATAGCCGATGCGCAGCATGATCTCTGCAATGCCGCTCATGCCGATGCCGCCGATGCCGACAAAATGCACCGGACCAATGTCGAAGGGAGTGGGACGGAGTTTAGGAGCCATGTTTCTTCTTCTGCGCGCTGATGCGGCTGCGAGCAAGATGGGACTTATGCAGGTTCAGGATGCAACGCTTTCAACCAGACCGGCCAGCTTTTCCGCCGCGTCGGGAACACAGACCGCGCGAGCAGCGGCGGAACGCTCCGCCAGCCTCTGCGGGTCGGCCACGAAAGCCTCCAGCGCGCGGGCGAAAACTTCGGAGGTCAGTCCGTCTTCCTTGAGCACGACCGCGGCGCCTGCATCGGTCAAAAGCCTGGCGTTCCAGGTCTGGTGATCGTCCATGGCGATCTTCAGCGGGATCAGGATGGACGGCACGCCTGCCACCGCCAGTTCGCTGATCGTCGAGGCGCCCGCCCGCCCGACGACCAGATGAGCTGCGCCCAACCGTCCGGACATGTTTCGGAAGAAGGGCGCTATTTCGCACTCCACGCCCGCCTCGGCATAGGTGCGACGGGCGAAATCGATGGATTCCACACGGGTCTGCTGCTCGACCCGCAGCCGGATGCGCAGGTCCTCGCTGATCAGATTCATGGCGTGCGGCGTCATTTCGGACAGAAGCCGCGCCCCTTGGCTGCCGCCCGTCACCAATATGCGGATGGTCTGGTCCGGGGCCACATAGGCGCGGTCATAAAGGGCGGCGATGTCGGGGCGAACCGGATTGCCCACCACATGCACGCGCTTCTGCACCTTGCGCGACGCCCGCTTCAGGGTCGGAAACGCGCAGGCCACCGCCGTAACGCTCCCCGCCAGCCTTCGGTTCACCCGGCCCAGCACCGCATTCTGCTCATGGATCACGGTGGGAATGCGCAAGGACTTGGCCGCCAGCAGGGACGGCAGGGACGGATAGCCCCCAAAACCGATCACCACGGACGGCTTCAGCCGCGCAAAGGCCTTGCGGGCCTGCCGCACGCCGCGTGAAATGCGCAGAGAGGCGCGGATCATGCCGATCGGATCGCCCGGCCGATAGGTGGCGGCGTCGAGGGAAAGGCGCTCTTCGCACGGGAAGTTCTGGGCGTACTGATCGCCACGGCTGTCCGTCGCCAGCACGATGCGCCAGCCTCTGGCCATCAGGGCGCGAGACAGGGCCTCTGCCGGGAACATGTGCCCGCCTGTGCCGCCAGCCGCCACGACTGCGACCTTGGATATCTGGGTCACGGCAGAGCCGCTCCCGCCCGCGCAATCGCGTCAGTCGGTGAATAGGCGCCAGGACGACGCCGTGTAAGCGCAAGGGCCAGCCCCAGCGTCAGACCCATGGCCAGCATGGATGACCCTCCGTAGGAAATGAACGGCAGGGTCATGCCCTTGGTCGGAATGATATTCAAGTTCACAGCCACATTGATGCAGACCTGTTGCCCTACCAGCACGAATAATCCCGCGGCGGCCACCTGCTCGAACGGATCGGCCATCTTCATCGCCCGTTGAAGGCCGCGCACCACGACAAAGGCGAACAGGCCGATCAGGCACAGCGACAGGATCAGCCCATATTCCTCCGCCGCGCCGGCATAGGCGAAGTCTGTGTGGACGTCAGGCACCTGACGCTTCAGCAACCCCTCGCCCGGGCCGCGACCGAACAGACCGCCGGCGGAAATGGCGGCGGTCGCCTTGTCGATCTGGTGGGTGTCGGTCTTGTTGGGCGACAGGAATTTGTGAACCCGCTCATAGACATGGCTGAAGGCGAAATAGATGGCCACCAGCCCGCTCATGGCGGCGGCTCCGAGCGCCACGATCCACCGCAGCGGCACGCCCGCCATGAAGAAGGTCACGCCAAAGGCCGTGGTGATCAGGATGGTCTGGCCCACATCGGGCTGCAAGAGAAGAAGCATTACCGCCAGAAGATAAAGCCCGAAAGCGATGGAGACCCCCGGCACCCCCTCCCCCTTCTGGGCCTCGGCGAACATCCACGCCGCCATGACGATCAGGGCGGGCTTCATGAACTCAGACGGCTGAAGCGAGAACCCGCCCAGTTGCAGCCACCGGTCGGCGCCCTTGGCCGAGTGGCCGATAATGGGCAGGGCCATCATCACCAGGATGGACAGGATATAGATGACGAAGGCCGCCCGCCGCACGCCGCGCGGCGTCAGCATGGACATGGAGAGCAGGATCGCCGCCCCGCCAAGGCCGAAGATGGTCTGGCGCACGGCATAATGAAACGGGTCATGCATCCCCGTCCTGACCGCCGCCGCCGGGCTGGTGCCGAAAGACAGGGCCACGCCCAGGCACATCAGAACCGCCACAGCGCCGAGAAGAAAACGGTCCATGGTCCACCACCACACGCCCAGCGCAGAGCGGTCCGTGCGGGCGAAGGGTTGGGACTGAAAGGTCATGGTCGCGCGCCGACATAAGATCAGGGTGAACAATTCCTGACCATGCCCGCAGACGGTTAAGCCATTTCTAACTATCGCCCGCCAAAGCGCGGATTTGGCGCCTCAGTGCGCGATTTGTTCGATCCTATTTGAACAGGGCGAGCAGGCTGTCCCGGGCGGAGTTGGCGATATTCAGCGTCTGGACGCCCAGTTGCTGTTTCACCTGAAGCGCCGTCAGGGCCGCGCTTTCGGAGGCGATATCGGCGTCCACCAGGTTGCCGACCGCCTGGGTCAGTGTGTCCTGGAAGGCGGAAACAAAGGTCAGATGCGCGCCGACGGCGTTTGATTCCGCCCCGAACTGGCTGACGGCGGTGTTCACAGACGGAATCGCCTGATCCACCAGGCTGAGGAGCGAAGCGGCCTGGGCCGCCGTTGCAAAGGACGAACCCACGCTGAAGGGTATATTGGCGCCGCCCACCGCCAGCGAGTGGGGCTGCAGCGTCAGAACCGACGTATCCGCATCGGTCAAAGTCGATAGCGACACCGAATTCGACTGCACGAGGCTGGTCCCGTTCAGGGTGGCGTTGGCGATGGTCAGGGTGATCTGCTTGATCAGACTTTGTACATCGCTCGACAGAGCTGCACGGCTCGACGTGTTGATGGATGTATCGGTCCCGGCCAGCACCTTGGAGCGGATCTGGTTCAGAAGGTCCGACACGGTCTGACCCGCCGAAATCGACACATCCAGGACCGATTGAGCCCGGTTGAGGGAGGATTTCACAGGGTCCAGGCTGCTGGCGGCCGCGGACTGGGTCGCGGCGATGCCCCAGATGTTGGAGCCGTCCTGCGGCTGCGAAACGGCCAGACCCGTGGAGACTTCGGTTTGCAGTTTCTGCAATTGGGCGGAAGTCTGGTTGAGCGCCTGAAGCGCCAGAGCCGCGGAGTTATTGGTATTGATGGTGCTGTTGGACATAACGACCGCTCCGGTTCGGAACACGTTCGCTGAAGGCGCGCGCTGAACAGAAGGCCCGTCGTTCTCGACTCACACTTCCGTTTATTCCGTTAACCTTTATTCCTTCCCCTGACTCGCGTCGAGGTGCAACTGCGGCATGGGGTGACGTCAGGCGGCGGCGAGTTGTCCATAAACAGCGTCAATCAACGCCTGGGGCCGGAACGGTTTGGCCAGATGTCCATCGGCGCCCGCAAGGCGGCTGGCGGCGATGTGTTCGGCCAGCGCATTGGCGCTGACGCAGATGATCGGGGTGTGGCCGCGCCCCTCCGAAAGCTCCAGACTGCGGATGCGGCGGATGGCTTCGATGCCGTCCATTTCCGGCATCTGCATATCCATCAGAATGCAGTCAAAGGCTTTGGATTGAAAAGCGCTGACCGCCTCGCGGCCATTTTCAACAATGGTCAGATCGACATCCACCGCCGACAGGATCAATTCCACCACCCGTTGATTGGTCGGATGGTCTTCGGCCAGAAGCACCGACATGCGCGGCGCCTCGTTCTGCTCCGGACCGGCGTCGGCCCGACCATTCTGGCCCCGAACCTCGGGCTCGCAGGCCGCCAGGGGCAAGGTCACATTGAAGCTGGCGCCCCTGCCTGGTTCGGACTGGGCCTCGATCATGCCGCCCATGAGCCGCACCAGTGACGCGCAGATGGCCAATCCCAGCCCTGAGCCGCCATATCGACGGGTGATGGAGCTGTCGGCCTGGACAAATCGACCGAACAGTCGCTCCCGCACCTCGTCACTGAAGCCGCAGCCTGTGTCGCGCACGCTGAATCGAACGCCCCCGTCAGCCTTGTCGACAGAGACGACGATCTCCCCGGCGTCTGTGAACTTCACCGCATTGCCGATCAGGTTGATCAGGATCTGCGACACCCGGTGCGCATCTCCGACCAGGCTTGGAGCCAGCGCAGGATCGATGCGGCTGATCAGACGCACCGACTTGGCTTCAGCGGCGATGACGAACGGCCTCACCACATTATCAATCAGGGACGCCACCTCGAATGGCTTGTCTTCCAGATCAATCTGCCCGGCTTCGATCTTGGAGAAGTCGAGCACGTCCGACACGACCCTCTCCAGCGTCAGGGCGGACGAGCGGATGATATCGGTATATTCGCGGCTGAGATCATCGCTCTGGCGTCGGTGCAGCATGTCGGAAACGGCGACAATGCCATTCAGCGGCGTCCGCAATTCGTGGCTCATATTGGCCAGGAAGCGCGACTTTTCCTCGTTGGCGTGCTCCAGTTCCATCGTTCTGGCGCTGACACGCTCTTCCAGGGTACGCAGGATCTCCAGATTTCTGGCCCGTTCAAAGGACAGGCTGCGGGCCAGTTCGCCGATTTCGTCGGACCGGCTGTCCACCGGGGCGCCCGCATCCGGAGTCTCGTCGGAATCGCGGCTGCGAAGGGCCAGCAACTCCAGCGGCCGCACGACCATTCGCTTCAGCAACCAGAAGGTCGCGGCCGCCTGTACGGCCACGGCGATCAGCGCCAGCAACAGGATCCATTCTGCCGAGCGCATGGCCGAAAGGGTCAGGTCGCGCTTGGGCATGACAATCAGATAATACCAGCCCGGCCCGACAATCTGGCCATAGGCCACGAGGTTGCGACCGTCGTCGGTCTCCAGGACGCCGGGGCCTTCGCTGTGCTTCATGATGGTGGACGACAGGCGCTTGAGATCGAGCTCCTTGTCATAGCGCGCCTGCTCGATCCTGGTGACCTCGCCGGGCGTGGCGATTCCGGGATGCGCAATCAGGGCGCCGTCGGTTCCAACCAGAACATTGATGGTGTCCGGCAGCGGCGTTTCGATGATGCGCCGCACATATCCTTCCATCTGTGCCGAGACCCCCATCGTGCCGACATGCACGCCGTCCACGTCCAGAGGCGTGACGCATCCCGCCTGAAGCCGGCGCGCCGTGCTCTGATAGACGATGCGGCGCAGACCGGTGCACATGGTCACGCGCGCCGGATTGACCGACTGCAGGGTCAGCTTGCTGATGTCCTGATCCGCCAGCGAAAGGGTTGCGGGCGCGAGCTTGCGATAGAACATCAGCTTGTCGGGCCGGTTCGGCCCAAAGATCACCACATCCTGTCGCGGCGTAAAGAAGTAATAGTTATCCGACAAAATCATGCCGGACCGGCCATAGTCGAACACGACATCGACGGCGGCCACCAGATACTTCTTCTGCTCCAGCGTCACATGGGCGCCGTCATGAATAAAGGCGGCGACGCCAAACACTTTTTCATTCTGGGCTGTGCGGCCGCCGTCAAACAGCGCGTCCTGGCTGCGGCGCGTGCCGTCCTTTTGCAGGGGAAACAGGCGATTGAACTCGCGCTCTGCGACCTTGTCATCCATCCGGCGCACACTGGAGACAATCTCTTCGGAGGCTGCGCGGTCGCGATCACTGAATGAGCGGAACGAGCGGCTTTCCGCTTCCGATCTCAGGGTCACATATTCGAGGAAATGCTCTTTCTGGCGATCAACAGAGCGCGAATACAACTCCGTAAAGACCGCAGCCGATAGGCCAAGGATAACTACCGTCGACAATATGATCATCGGCACAATAAGTCGCACCGAAAGGCTGAATGACTTCATGTTCCGCCCCATTAGGCGTTCAGCATAGGCCTTGACGCCTTGCGGCTATGTTAACAGACCCATTATGAGAATTTTTTGGCACGGAAGGCGTCATTACCATACATCAACAAACGGACGCTTCTTTCCTGTCCGTGCGGGCGCAGAACCACAGGCGATGAGCGATTTTACCAGCCAGCGACGCGTGTCCGCAGGATCAATGACCGCGTCGATCTCGACAACCTCTGCGACCGTCTCCGCCTTTCCTTTCTGATACATGTTGTCGACCAGCTTGCGGAACAGGGCGTCGCGCGCCGCCAGATCGGCTTCCGCCTCAAGCTCCTTGCGAAAGCCCAGACGCACGGCGCCTTCCAGCCCCATCGGCCCGAACTCTCCGGTCGGCCAGGCGCAGACCATGCTGGAGGCCGACAGATCCCCCCCCGCCATGGCCTGTGCGCCCAGCCCATAACCCTTGCGCAGCACCACAGTGAGAAGCGGCACGCTCAGGGTCGCCGCCGCCACGAACAGACGCGAGCCGCGCCTCACCGCTGCGGTGCGCTCGCTCTCGGGCCCGACCATGAAGCCGGGCGTGTCGCACAGCGACAGGACCGGCACGTCAAAGGCGTCGCACAACTGCAGGAACCGGGCGCCCTTCTCCGCGCCCTCGCTGTCAATCGCCCCGCCCAGATGACGCGGATTATTGGCGATCACGCCCATGGGGCGGCCCTCGATGCGGATGAAGCCGGTGATCATGCCTTGGCCATAGCCGCCGCGCAGTTCAATGAAGCTGCCCACATCGGCGAGGGTTTCGATCACAGCGCGGATCTCATAGACGCGCAGCCGGTTTTCCGGAATCAGGTGACGCAGCAGGCGCTGATCCGCATGAGCGCCCGGCGGCGTGGCGCCCTGAAAATAAGACAGGAGCTGACGCGACGCCCTGGCCGCCTCGACCTCGTTGGCCACCAGCATGTCCAGACAGCCATTGGCGAACTGTTCGACCGCCGGACCGATCTCATCGGGTGTGACGACGCCCAGTCCGCCGCCCTCGATCATGGCGGGACCGCCCAGGCCAATATTGGCGCCCTCCACCCCGATGGTGATGTCGGCGCAGCCGAAGAACGCGGCGTTCCCGGCAAAGCAACGCCCCGCGGCCACCGCAATCCGCGGCGCAAGGCCCGATAGCCGAGCAAAGGTGGTGAAGCTGGTCGTGTCCAGCGACGAAGCGATCAGCGCCCCGCCGTCCACATCGCCCGGACGTCCGCCGCCGCCCTCTGCGAACCAGATCACCGGCAGTTTCCAATGCTCGGCGAACTCCAGAACCCGGTCAGTCTTCTTGTGATTGAAGTAACCCTGAGTGCCCGCCAGCACCGTATAGTCATAGGCCAGTCCGACACAGCGGCCCTTGTCCTCGCCAAACAGGTCGCCATTCACCTGCCCTACCCCCGCCACCATGCCGTCGGCAGGGGTATTGACCTTCAGATCATCGTGAGTGCGCCTGCGCCGTTGGGCGGCGATGGCCAGGGCGCCGACTTCGCTGAAGCTGTCCGCGTCAAAGATGGCGTCGATATTTTCCCGCGCGGAACGCATGCCCAGCCTGTGCCGCTTCGCCATGGCGGCGGGCCTCGCCGCATCCTCGGTCAGGGCCATGCGGGCCTGAAAGGCGGCGAGATCCGGCCGGATCAGCTCCAGATCCAGCGCCTGGGCCTGATCCAACGCGGCATCGGTCTGTTCAGGCGAGAGCCAGATCAGCGCTTCGCCTTCGTCCACCGTCTCGCCGCTCTGCACATCAATGCGCAGCACCACGCCCGCCGTCGGCGCCAGCGCGGGATGCTGCATCTTCATGGCCTCCAGCACCACAAGGCTCTGGCCCGCGCGCACCCGATCTCCCACCGCCGCCTCAATGGCCACGACGGAGCCCCGCAAGGGCGCGGTTGCACTGGCCGCATCGGCGGACGGCGCGGGCTTTCGCACATTGGCCGCCGGCGCCGCGTCCGGCCCCGCCGCCAGAAGGGGCGCGCCAGTGAGGGCCCTTGCCGCCTCAAACAGGCGTGCTGCATTGTGCTCGATAAAGTCCGTCGTCGCCGCTCCGCTGATCACATCAGGTTCCGCCATCAGGGCGGACAGAAGACCAAGATTTGTGGCGGCGCCGTTAATGCGAAACTCTCGTGCTGCGCGTCTGGCCTTGGCCGCGGCGGCGGCGACGCCGCCCTCGCCCACATGCACGACCAGCTTGGCCAGAAGGCTGTCGAAGCCGGGATGGGGCGCATAGCCCTGATAACCGCAGCCATCGACGCGCACGCCGGGTCCGCCGGGCGGCTCATAGAGGCTGAGCCGTCCGCCGGAGGGCTTGACCGCGCCGTCCGCGTCCAGGGTCTCCATATTCACGCGAAGCTCGACCGCCGCACCCTGCGCCGTCGGCGGGGCGTACAGGCCAAGATCAGCCAGGGTCTCGCCCTGCGCCACTCTTAGTTGCAGACGCACCAGGTCAAGGCCCGTCACCGCCTCCGTAACCGTATGTTCGACCTGAAGGCGGGCGTTGACCTCGATGAAAAAGGCGCTGTCGGGCGCGGCCTGATCGAGCAGGAACTCGACCGTGGCCAGACCCGCAAGGCCCGCCGCCTTGCCGAGATCCGTTGCAGCGGCATAGAGGCGGTCCCGCAGGCGTGGCGGCAGATCAATGGCCGGCGCCATCTCCACCAGCTTCTGACGACGGCGCTGCAGGGTGCATTCACGGTCGCCGATGGCCAGCACCGAGACGCCATCGCCAATGATCTGCACCTCGACATGGCGCGCCTGGTCAATCGCCAGTTCCAGATAGACCCGCGCATCGCCAAACGCCGCCGCAGCCTCGGTCCGGCAGAGGCTGAGCGCGGGCGCCAGCTCGTCGGGCGTCTCGACCCGGCGCATTCCGCGCCCGCCGCCGCCGCCGACTGCCTTGACCATGACGGCGCGACCATTTTGCGATTTGAAGAAGGCGTCTGCGCCGGGTGTGTCTTCGGGCGCGTCAAAGCCTGGCAGACAAGGGGCGCCAACCCGCCGCGCCAGAGCCACCGCCCGCACCTTGTCGCCAAATATGTCCAGAGCCTCAGGCGACGGGCCGATAAAGACGATTCCCGCCGCCTGACAGGCCCGCGCAAAGGCGGCGCTTTCGCTCAGAAAGCCATAGCCAGGATGGATCGCATCGGCGCCCATCGTCTTCGCCGCTTCGATCACGGCGCCAATATCCAGATACCCCGCTGCGCCGCGTCCCGGCAGAGCCTGCGCCTCGTCACAGACCCTGACATGCAGACTGTCGGAATCGTCAGCGGCGTGAACGGCCAGCGAGACGATCTGCATCTCCGCCAGCGTGCGGGCGATGCGCACGGCGATCTCCCCGCGGTTGGCGATCAGGACGCGGGCGAGCGATTTGGCGGAATGGGTCATCTTGCTTCTTGTTCTTGGTCCCGGAGGCTTCCGAACAGGCAAGCTCGCCTGCAATGAGGGCGGCGTCCAGCCCTCACCCAGGGGAAAGTCGCCTTGGATCAGAGCGGCTTGCAGACCTCGATCAGCCAGTCCCGCGCTGCGCCATCGAGCAGGGGCCCGATCTCGGCGGCCACACGGGCGTGATAGGCGTCCATCCAGGCGCGCTCGGCCGGGCTCAGGCGCTCCACCAGGATCAGGCGTCGATCAATGGGGGCCAGGGTCAGGGTCTCGAAGCCGAGCATGGGCCGGTCGCCGCCGGGCGGAATGCTGGCCTCGCTCACCACCTGAAGGTTCTCGATCCGGATGCCGTAGGCGCCTTCTTTATAATAGCCCGGCTCGTTGGACACGATCATGCCGGGGACCAGCGCCACCGTATTGGGCGCCTTGGAAATGCGCTGCGGCCCTTCGTGCACGCCCAGATATGAACCCACGCCGTGGCCGGTGCCGTGGTCATAGTCAAAGCCCTCCGCCCATAGCGCCATGCGCGCCAGAGCGTCCAGAGCCGAACCTGTCGTGCCGGCGGGAAAGCGCACGACGGACAGGGCGATATGCCCCTTCAGGACGAGTGTGAAGCGCAGCTTCATCTCATCCGAAACCTCGCCAATGCCCACCGTGCGGGTCACATCGGTGGTGCCGTCCAGATATTGCCCCCCTGAATCGACCAGCAACAGATCGCCATGCGCCGTGCGGCGGTTGGTCTTTCGGGTGGGACGATAGTGATTGATCGCTCCATTTGGGCCTGCGCCGGCGATGGTGTCGAAGGACAGGTCCTTCAAGACGCCGGTTGCGGCGCGGAAGGCCTCCAGCATCTCCACCGCCTCGATCTCGTCGGGCGGGTTGATCTGGCCTTCGGTGTCGAGCCAGTGCAGGAAGCGGCTGAGCGCTGCGCCATCCCGGTGATGGGCCTTGCGCGTCCCTTCAACCTCGACCGCGTTCTTGGCCGCGCGCGGCAGGGCGCAAGGGTCGGCCCCGCGTACAGGCACGCCCCCCGCCAGAGACACGGTCTCGAAATACCAGGCCGAAGCGCCCGCCGGGTCCAGCAGCACCTTCTTGCCCCTGAGGGCCGAAAGG
>CAIOJR010000101.1 GCA_903858685.1 uncultured Caulobacterales bacterium
CTTCGCCGGGCTTGGCCCCCTGGGCCATCTTGATCTGGATGTCGTCGGCATTAACCAGATATTCGGTCGTCACGCCAAAACGCCCTGACGCCACCTGCTTGATGGCCGAGCGCATGGAATCGCCATTGGGCAGGGGCTTGAAGCGATCCGACTCCTCGCCGCCTTCGCCCGTATTGGAACGCCCGCCGATGCGGTTCATGGCGATGGCGAGCGTGGTGTGCGCCTCGCGGCTGATGGAGCCGAAGCTCATCGCGCCGGTGGAGAAGCGCCGGACAATCTGCGAGGCGGGTTCAACCTCGTCCAGCGGGATCGGCTTGTCGGCGGGACGGAAATCGATCAGACCGCGCAGCGTCAGCAGGCGCTGGCTCTGCTCATTGATGCCGGCGGCGAACTCCGCATAGGCGCCGGGCAGGTTGCCGCGAACGGCGTGCTGCAGCTTGGCGACCGTTTCGGGCGTCCAGGCGTGCTCCTCGCCCCGGATGCGATAGGCATAGGCGCCGCCCACATCCAGCATGTTGCGATAGACCGGGTTGTCGCCATAGGCGTCGGCATGGCGGCGCGCCGTTTCTTCCGCCACCTGGTTGACGCCGATTCCCTCGACCGTGGTCACTGTGCCCGTGAAATAGGTGTCCACGAAGGCCGAGGACAGGCCCACAGCGTCAAAGATCTGGGCGCCGCAATAGGACTGATAGGTCGAAATGCCCATCTTGGACATGACCTTCAAAATGCCCTTGCCTATGGCCTTGATATAGTTCTTGCGCAGGTCGTAGGCGCTGATTTCCAGCCCTTTGGAAACGCGGATGTCCTCGATGGTCTCGAAGGCCAGATAGGGGTTTACCGCCTCTGCGCCATAACCCGCCAGCACGCAGAAATGGTGAACTTCACGGGCCTCTCCGGTCTCGATCACAAGGCCGGTCTGCATGCGCAGCCCCTGACGGATCAGGTGGTGATGCACCGCCGCCGTGGCCAAGGCCGCGGGAATGGCGATGCGGTCGGCAGACGCCGCCCGGTCCGACAGGATCAGGATATTGTGGTCGGCCAGAACCGCGTCCGTGGCGCGATAGCACATCCGCTCCAGCGCCAGCGCCATACCGGTTGCCCCCTCGCTGGCGGGCCAGGTGATGTCCAGCGTCTTGGTGCGGAAGGCGCCGTCCAGGACTTCGGAGACGGAGCGGATCTTGGTCAGGTCCGCATCGGTCAGCACGGGCTGGGCCACTTCCAGACGCTTGTGGGTCCCCGCATGGTGGCCCAAAAGGTTAGGGCGCGGCCCGATCATCGAGACCAGCGACATGACCAGCTCTTCCCGGATCGGGTCGATGGGCGGGTTGGTGACCTGGGCGAAGTTTTGCTTGAAATAGTCGTAGAGCAGGCGCGAGCGGCGCGACAGGACCGCGATCGGCGTGTCCACGCCCATGGAGCCGATGGGGTCTTCCCCATTGATGGCCATGGGCTCCAGGAAGCGGCTAATGTCTTCCTGCGTGTAGCCAAAGGCCTGCTGGCGGTCGAGCAGGGGCGCCGGATCATTGGGGCGCAGCTCCTCTTCCTCTGCCGCCAACGCATCTATGGCCAGAGGGTCAGAGAGGATGGAGGCTGGTAGTTCCTCCAGCTTGTACTGGGTGGCGTGCAGCCAGTCGGCATAGGGCTCGGCGGAGGCTAGCGAGGCCTTGATTTCCTCATCTTCGATGATGCGGCCCTGTTCGAGGTCGATCAGCAGCATCTTGCCCGGCTGCAGGCGCCATTTGCGTACGATGTTCTTCTCGGCGATGGGAAGAACCCCGGATTCCGAGGCCATCACCACATGGTCGTCATCGGTGACGAGGAAGCGGGCAGGGCGCAGGCCGTTCCGGTCCAGCGTGGCGCCGATCTGGCGACCGTCGGTGAAGGCGATGGCGGCGGGGCCGTCCCAAGGCTCCATCAGGGCGGCGTAATATTCGTAAAACGCCTTGCGCTTGGGGTCCATCAGCGGATTTCCCGCCCAGGCTTCGGGGATCAGCATCATGACCGCATGGGCCAGCGGATAGCCGCCTGCCACCAGAAGCTCGAGCGCATTGTCCAGGCACGCCGTGTCCGACTGGCCGTGCGGGATCAGCGGCCACATCTTGTCCAGATCCGGTCCCAGCAGGTCCGATTCCAGCGTGCGTCGGCGCGCATTCATCCAGTTGACGTTTCCGCGCACCGTGTTGATCTCGCCGTTATGAGCGATGTAGCGATAGGGGTGGGCCAGCTTCCAGGACGGGAAGGTGTTGGTGGAAAAGCGCTGGTGGACCATGGCCAGGGCTGATTTGGTCAGGGGGTTGCGCAGGTCCTCGTAGAAGCTGCCGACCTGGTCAGCCAGAAGCAGACCCTTATAGACCACGGTGCGGGTCGAGAAGGACGGCACATAGAACTGGTCCAGATCAGGAATGCCGCGACGCCGGGCCAACTCCGCCAGAGGGTTCTGGGTCTGCTTGCGGATCGACAGCAACTTGCGTTCGAACGCGTCCTGATCCTTCACATTCGGGCCGCGGCCGATGATCGCCTGACGGATCACCGGCATCTGCTCCAGCACCGTGGTTCCGAGGCCGGTCGTATCCACCGGCACTTCACGCCAGCCGATCAGCTCCTGCCCCTCGGTGCGCACAAAGCGTTCCAGTTGCTGGATCGCAGCGTTGCGGGCGGTCTGCTCCTTCGGCAGAAAGCACATGGCGACCGCATAATCGCCGGGCGCGGGCAGGGTCAGGTCGTGCTTCGTCGCCCAGTCGCGCAAAAGCTCGTCCGGAATCTGGATCAAAATGCCGGCGCCATCGCCCACCAGCGGGTCTGCGCCCACAGCGCCCCGATGGTCGATATTGACCAGAATTTCGAGACCACGACCCACGATGTCGTGCGATTTCAGGCCCTTGATATTGGCGATGAAACCGACGCCGCAGGCGTCATGCTCGTTGGCCGGGTCATACAGACCCTGTCTTTCTGGCGCAGTCATTTTCAATATCCCTGTACAGGCGGGCTCTTTCGCAAAGCGATCGAACGCGCACGCATACACGCACGGGGGCGCTGCAAAAAGCGTCTCCGTTCAGTGAAGCCATAATTCATCATAGCAGACCAACCCGGCCCGTGATCCCCAGTTGTCTGCAGTTTCTCTGTCGGCGCCATCAGCTTTACTTGAGCCCACTGATTTTGCTGGCTTCTGACGAAGCTGATGATGACAATGGTTTGCAACACGTCACGTCGCCGCTCATGGCGCCCAGAGGAAACCCGGATGGATCTTCAGCTCAAGGACAAGGTCGTCTTCATCGCAGGCGCCAGCCGGGGCATAGGGCTTGGCATTGTCGAGGCCCTTCTGGCGGAAGGGGCGCGGGTCGCCATGACCGCGCGCGGCGCGGATGCGCTGGAGTCTGAGCGGACGCGGCTGGCCGCGATCCATGGCGCCGAGCGTCTCTGGACGTTCGCCGGGGACATGCGCGATCCGGCGGTGATCGAAGAGGCAGTCGATCGGACCGAAGCGGCGTTCGGACCGATCTGGGGCGCGGTCGCCAATGTTGGGCTGCATCCCTGTCCGCCAGGATTTGACGTCGACGACGCCACCTGGGACGCGGGCTTGAGTCAGAACCTCGACTCCGCCTTTCGCCTCTCGCGCTCTGTTTTGCGCAGAATGACCCCGCGTGGCGAGGGGGCGCTTCTGCTGATCAGCTCGATCGCCGGGCTCGGCGCGCTGGGCACGCCCCTGACCTATGGCGTCTCCAAGGCCGCGATGAACCACCTGACCAAGGAACTGGCGCGGATTGCGGGTCCGTCCGGCGTCCGGGTCAACGCCATTGCGCCGGGAAATATCATCTTCCCAGGCGGAGATTGGGAAAATCGCTCCACCGGCCCGCGCGGCGATTCCTGGAAGCGCTGGATTGATCGCGAAGTGCCCTTGAAGCGCTTTGGTCACCCGCACGAGATCGGCCTGCCCGCCGCTTTCCTGCTCAGTCCGGCCGCCGCCTTCATGACGGGCGCGGTGGTTCCGGTGGACGGCGGGCAGACCCGTTAGGGGCTCGCCCATTTCGCGTCTCAATCTCGCGATAGTCGTCGCCTTCGGCCTTGATGTCGTCTTGTGAGGAGCAGGGTTTGCGCAATAGCTTGCTGGGTATAGCGGCGTCGCTGGTCTTGATTGGCGGCGCCTGGGGGGCGCAGGCCGCCGCCGGACTGGACCGCTCCGTTCTGGACGAGATCAATTTTGCGCGCAGCCATCCGTTCCAATATGCTGTGCGGCTGCGTCAGAGCCTGGCGGGCGAACATGCAGGCGCCCGATACGCCAGCGTGACGGATGCAGATCCTGACGCGGTTGACGATGCGCTCGCCTTTCTGGCCAGGCAGCCCCCGCTGGCGCCCCTTTCCCAGGACGACCGGCTGGCGGCTTCAGCGCAGGATCATATACGGGCGCAGGGCCCCACGGGCGAAATCGGCCACGATGAGGCCGGCGGCGTCAGCTTTGGCGCGCGTCTGAAGCGACACGGGGTCTGGGCGGGCCTGTCGGCGGAGAATATCTCTTACGGCTACGACAAGGCGCCAGACGTCGTGCGGCAGTTGATCATCGACAGCGGGATCGCCAGTCGCGCGCATCGCAAGAACATCTTTGATCCCACGCTCAGTCTGGCGGGCGTCAGTTGCGGCGCCCATTCGGCCTATGGCGCCATGTGCGTGATCGACTTTGCGGGCGCTCTGGCCCCATCGCACTAGGCGGGTTCCTGCGCGTCTTCCATCATGTGGCTCCAGCGCACAAAACTGTTCCAGATCGCGATCCCTGAAAAGGCAGCCCCGGTCACGGCCCCACCAAACATGCCCAGCCAGTAGCTGCCGATCACCAGATTTCGGCGCATGTCAGTCATATGCAGGGCTGTAGAGACATTGGCGCCCACCAGCATTCCCAGAAAGGCGCCGACAAAAGACAGCACTGCGCTGGCGGCGCCCATGGCCAGAAGAAACGCGCCAAGCCATCTTGTGCGCTCGAACACCATCAACAACAGCCCCACCAGAACGGCGCCTCCGCCATAGGGGAGCATGAAGAACAGGTCCAGATCCACAATCTCACTCCTCTTTTTCGGGGCTGTGATTATTGATTTGTACGTTGGTGGTAGGCGTAACCGGTGAAATCGATATTTGGAGAGAATATATAAGACAAAAATTGCGGTTTGGAAAATGACTTTATGAAATATTTCTATCCAATTTAACGGTTTATAGCGTTTTGTATGTCACTTAATATTTAAAGATCATTACCGATTGTTTGGTTTCGCTGTTGGTGAATTGTTAATGATGAATTTTCGGTCAATCATTCGTCGTTTCATTGCCAATCGTCGCGGCAATGTCGCGGTCATCACTGTGCTTGTGATGATCCCCATGTGCATCGCCGCAGGGGGCATGTTGGACATCAGCCAGCTCTTGTCCGCCAAATCAGTCGCTCAGGACGCTTTGGATGCGGCCTCTCTCTATGCCGCGAGATCCACCTCGACCGATCCTGTTGTCCTGCAGCAGGTCACCACGACAGCCTTTAACGCCAACATCTCAGGCACGGCGGCGCAGGCTGCGGTTTTGCAGTCCTTCGCCTATAACGCCACGACCCGTCAGATCACCGCGGTTGCGGGTGGAACCTTCACTCCGACCTTCGGCAAGGTGCTGGGCATTTCGACCATGCCTTACAGCGTTTCGACCCAGACCCTGCGGCAGACGGACGGCACGCTGGAAGTGGCGCTTGTGCTCGACAACACCTGGTCGATGAGTGTGCCGCTGGACGGCTCCTCCACCAAGATCGCTGTTCTGAAGACGGCCGCGCAGAACCTCGTCAACACGATCATGACAACCCAGAACGCCGGGAATGTGAAGATCGCGGTCGTGCCTTATGCAGACTATGTGAATGTGGGAACCGCCAACCGGTCTGCGAGCTGGATGTCAGTTGCGGCGGACTATTCCACCTCGACCGGCGGATCCGCCGCCGTCGTGGGCGGCCCGACCACCTGCGTGACGATCAGCACCAAGACGACGACGACCTGCACGGGGGGCACGCAACAGACGGTCATCTCGTCCTATACGGACGGAATTCCCAACTACACTACCCAAACGGTGGGGCAGACCTGCACCAGCAAGACCACGTCCATCACCCCCTACCAGTCCTGCACCCAGAACCCGGCGCCAAAAGCCGCCGTCGCCCCGACGATCACAAATTATACCTGGTATGGCTGTGTCGCCAATCAGGTCCAGTCCAATGGATCGGTCCAGATGCCCGATCCCTCCACGCCCTATGTGGGGATCATGGCGTCCAGCCAGAAGTGCTTGACGGCGATCACGCCCCTGACCACCAGCAGTACGGTCGTGACCGCCGCCATATCCGCGCTGGTGGTGAATATCGGCTCCTACAAGCCTGACACCTATATTCCTGCGGGTCTGATCTGGGGCGTGAACGTTCTGTCGCCAGCCGCGCCCTTCACGGACGGCGCCGCCTATGATCCGGCCAACAAGTCTCCCCGCAAGGCGATCGTGCTGATGACCGATGGTTTCAATACGGAATATCTGAAATCAACCGGCCTTTTGGCGACGGGCACGACCGCTCAGGTCGCGCAGAGCTATACGGACCAGCTGGCCGTGTGCAACTACGCCAAGTCAAAGAACATCGAGGTCTATACGATCGGATTTGGCGTCACCGACCCGACGTCACTGTCGACCCTCCAATCCTGCGCCACCGACGCCAGCCACTATTTCGACGCGACCAGTTCGGCTGGCCTGCTGGCGGCCTTCACGACCATCGCCGGGTCCTTGCAGAATGTCCGCATCAGCGGGTGAGTTTGACCGGGCCGTTCGCCGAGGTCTCACTCATGGCTGGCCTGAGGGGGTGAAGTCGGCGGGGGCGTCGTCGGGCCTGGCGGCGGCATGGGGGCCAGAGGTGGACAGTTCGATTTCAAGCTGACGCCCTTCAGATAGGCGCGTCGGACAAAGCCCGCCAATAGGCTCGCCCGAACCATTTCAGTTTTTTTCTCGGCGCCCGACATCTTGCGAACGATCGACCGCAGCGGAATGACGCCTTCCGCCGCGGAGGTCAGAGCCTCGACGCCCGCCTCTGTGGCGAACGCGGCCCCCTTGCTGAGATCGCTGCGCTGATCTGCGGGTTTGGGCAGGTCTATGTCAGGGCCAAGCGCCAGATCAAGTTCACGGACGGCTGCCGCGATCGTCCCACAGTCTGTCAGGTCCTTCAGGTCGTAGGGGGCGGCCTTGGCGCGAGCCAGCACGGGGGGGATCGACTTCTGGTTCACGTTCAGGTCGCGCAGAGGCGCCTGGGCCGCTGTGCCGACCCCTGTCGCGACGGTCTGGCTGGCTTGCATGGTGACGGTGACTGCCGATGGTTGGGGACTGTTCGCCGCACATCCTGCCAGTATGGCGTTCAGCGCCAACAGGACCAGAGGGCGGACGGAAGGTTTGCTTTTCTTGTCCATGGCGGTGCGCCTGTGGTTTCGAGTTATAAGCCCCGTGAAAGATTTCAGTCTATAGATCGGCTGTCGCTCATTGCCCGCGCGCAGGTCGACGCCATGCCGCCTCCACTTAGGCCTGACCCGCATTGAGGCGGGTCAAGCCGCCCGCTTCAGTCAGACTTTGGGCCTTCATTCATGACCTTCGATCCGCGCAGCATCCTGTTCGTTCCCGGCGATCGGCCAGAGCGTTTCGCCAAGGCGCTGGCCAGCCCGGCAGATGCGATCTGTATTGATCTGGAGGACGCCGTCGCGCCTGAGGCCAAGGCTTCAGCCCGTGCTTCGGCTCTCGATTTTCTCAAGACCTCGCCGGAAGCCGCCCGAACCGTGCTGCGCCTGAATGCGCTCTCGACGGCCGCGGGAATGGTGGATGCTGCGGCGCTTCTGGAGGCCGGGGTTGCGCCCGCGGCCCTGATGACGCCGAAAGCAGAGTCGGCGGATGTGCTGGCTTCGCTCCATGCCGCCTTCGCCGGTCAGGGGGGACCCCAACCGCTCATTGCATTGGTGGAGTCGGCCGTGGGGCTCGCCCATGCAGGTGATCTGGCCAGAGCTCCCGGCGTTGTGGCTCTGGCGTTGGGGCCGATTGATCTGGCGGCGCAGCTTGGCGCGCAGTTTGACGAGCAGGCCCTTTCAACCATCCGCCTTCAGATTCGGCTTGGCGCGTCACGGGGCGGCGTCATGGCCTGGGACGGCCCGTCTCTGGCGATCGACGATCTGGCGCAGCTTTCGGCGGACGCCCGATCCGCAGCGGCCCTGGGTTTCAGCGGCAAGCTCTGCATTCATCCGGCTCAGGCCGCCACGGTCAATGCCGGCTTCACCCCGTCGATCGAGGCGGTCGCCGCAGCCCGAACCGTGCTAGCGGCCGCGCAAGGGCAGGGCGGGGTCTTTCGCCTTGACGGCCGCATGATTGACGCGCCGGTTCTCGCCTCAGCCCGCAAGGTGCTGGCGCGCGCACGGCCCTAGCCGCCGGCCAGAGCCGCCTTGGCCGCCCCCTCGACCTTGGTGCGGTCCATCAGTTGCACTGTCGAGCTCGCCTTGGCGAGTACGGCGCCGGTCACGTCTTTCAGGCGACCTTCGACGAAACAGGTGCGCCGACCGCGCCGCTCCACCCAAGCTTCCGCGATGACGCGGCCGGGGCGGGCGGGGGCGAAGAAGCTGACCTTCAGTTCCAGAGACATGGGGACGGTGTCCGGACCCAGCATGGCGATCAGGGCGTGAGCCATCGCCGCATCAATCCATCCGGTGACAAAGCCGCCCTGAACCACGCCGCCGGAATGGCACATGTTGAGGCCGGCCTCATATTCCAGCTCCGCGCGACCTTCCGGGTTCATCTCGATCCGGCGCACGAAGCCCAGGGTCTGGGACAGCCCGTCCGCAGCCGGCATGGGTCTATCGGGCTCGGCGGTAGGGTGTGCAGGCGACATCGTTTGTCTGGTCCCGGAATTGTTTTGCACAGCTAGCCTGAGCTTTCGCTTCGCGCAAAGTCTGACCCTGCGTCACCCGGCGCCCGAAGGACGCGTCCCGCAAAAATATGCGTTGGTCGCGCCAAATGGACAATTTAGCGGGTTGGCGAACAGTGCAAGGCAGGACTAGCATCCGGGAAACGCCGGTTCCGGAGTGGAGGGCGTCCCTTGGAACAGGGACTCGCCCGGACACTCTGCGACCAAGAGAGCGTCGCGGGAGGGAATTGATCTTGCAGCCTACCCAGACCCAGGGGCCTGACTATTTCCACAAGGTGGTTGATTGCCAGTGGGCCTGTCCGGCCCATACGCCCGTGCCGGAATATATCCGTTTGATCGCGGCGGGCCGCTATACCGACGCCTATATGATCAACTGGAAGTCCAACGTCTTTCCCGGAATCCTGGGACGGACCTGTGACCGTCCCTGCGAACCGGCTTGCCGTCGTGGCCGTGTGGAAGACGAGCCGGTCGCCATCTGCCGTCTGAAGCGCGTGGCGGCCGATAACAAGGACGACATCGCCTCTCGCCTGCCAAGCGTGCCGCAGATCAAGAACGGCAAGCGGGTGGCGCTGGTCGGCGCGGGTCCCGCCGCCCTGACAGTGGCCCGCGATCTGGCGCCGCTTGGCTATGAGATCACCGTCTTCGACGCAGAGGCCAAGTCCGGCGGCATGATCCGCAGCCAGATCCCGCGCTTTCGCCTGCCGGAAGAGGTGATCGATGAGGAGGTGGGCTATATTGCAAGCCTGGGCATCGACCTGCGGCTGGGCCAGCGGATTGATAGCCTGAAGGACCTGATGGGCCAGGGCTATGACGCCATTTTCGTGGGCACCGGCGCGCCGCGCGGTCGCGATCTGGATGTGCCGGGCCGCAAGGAGGCGGCCGCCAATATCCATATAGGCATAGACTGGCTGTCCAATGTCTCGTTTGGCCATATAGACCGGATTGGCGCGCGCGTGATCGTGCTGGGCGGGGGCAATACCGCCATGGACTGCTGTCGCACTTCGCGTCGCCTCGGCGGGACGGATGTCAAGGTGGTGGTCCGTTCGGGCTTTGCAGAAATGAAGGCGTCTCCCTGGGAGAAGGAAGACGCCATGCATGAAGACATTCCGATCTTCGACTTTCTCACGCCCAAGGCCTTCACCCACGAGGGCGGCAAACTGACCGGCGTGGTGTTCGAAAAGGTGCGCGCCGAATATGACGCCAAGGGTCGCCGCAGCCTTGTCCCGTCGGGCGAACCGGATCAGCATTTTGAGTGCGACGACGTTCTGGTTGCTGTCGGGCAGGAAAACGCCTTTCCCTGGATCGAGCGCGATATCGGCCTGGAATTCGACAGGTGGGACATGCCGGTGGTGGACGCCGTAACCTTCCAGTCCACGCACCCTGGCGTCTTCTTCGGCGGCGATGCAGCCTTTGGGCCGAAGAACATCATCTGGGCCGTGGCTCAGGGGCATGAGGCCGCCATCTCCATCGATCGGTTCTGTCAGGGCGAGGACGTGGCCCAGCGTCCCGCCCCGGGCGTGGAGATGGTCAGTCAGAAGATGGGCATCCATGAATGGAGCTATGACAACGACATCTCCAATGACCATCGCTACCGCGTGCCGCAACTGGACAAGGATGCATCGCTGAAGAATGTCCGGCTGGAGGTCGAGCTTGGCTTTGACCGGGAGCTTGGCTTCCGCGAGGCGGAGCGCTGCCTGAACTGCGATGTCCAGACCGTCTTCGCCGAGCCGCTCTGTATCGAGTGCGACGCCTGCGCCGACATCTGCCCCACTGACTGCATCACCTTCACCGCCAATGGCGACGAGGATGATCTGCGAAGCCGCCTCAAGGCGCCGTCGCCGAACCATGAACAGGCGCTCTATGTGTCGTCCGACCTGAAGACCGGTCGCGTCCTGATCAAGGATGAAGATGTCTGTCTGCACTGCGGGCTGTGCGCAGAGCGGTGTCCGACCGGCGCCTGGGACATGCAGCGCTTCACCCTTGAAATGACCCATGCGGGGCAATCATGCCGCACTCGCTAACCACTCGTCCGCTCAGCCGGACCAATGATTTTGTCGTCAAGTTCGCCAATGTGAACGGATCCGGCTCGGCCAGCGCCAACGGCATGTTCGCCAAGTCGATCCTGCGCATGGGCGTTCCCGTGGCGGCGCGCAACATCTTCCCGTCCAATATTCAGGGCCTGCCGACCTGGTACGAGGTGCGCATCTCCGAAGCGGGCCATCTTGGCCGTCGCGGCGGGGTGGATCTGATGGTGGCCATGAATCCCCAGACCTGGGACCGGGACGTCGCCGAGATCGAGCCCGGCGGCTATCTGTTTTACGACTCGACCAAACCCATGCCGCCGTCAAAGTTCCGGCCGGACATCACGGTCATAGGCGTGCGTCTGACCCAGATCTGCAACGCTGCCTATACCGACCCGCGCCAGCGTCAGCTGATGAAGAACATCATCTATGTCGGCGCCCTGTCAGCCCTGCTCGATATCGACCCGGCTGTGCTTGAGACGCTGCTCGGCGAGCAGTTCAAGTCCAAGGCGCGCCTGATCGCCGCCAATATCGAGGCCCTGAACCTGGGCCGCGACTATGTGCGGCAAAATCTGGAGCCTATCGGTCTGAAGGTGAGACACGCTGACAAGGTGGGCGACCGGATCTATGTCGACGGCAATACGGCGGCGGGGCTTGGCGCGGTCTATGGCGGCGCCACGGTCTGCGCCTGGTACCCGATCACGCCCTCGACCTCGGTAGCTGAGGCCTTCACAGACTTTTGCCACGACTACCGGATAGATCCGGAAACCGGCAAGGCGCGTTACGCCATCGTCCAGGCGGAGGACGAGATCGCCTCGATCGGCATTGTGGTCGGCGCGGGCTGGAATGGCGCGCGGGCCTTTACCTGCACGTCCGGTCCCGGCGTCTCGCTGATGCAGGAGTTCATCGGCCTGTCCTATTTCGCCGAGATTCCCGCCGTCATCATCGATGTGCAAAGGGGCGGGCCGTCCACCGGCATGCCGACCCGCACCCAGCAGGCGGACCTGATCAGCGCCGCCTACGCCTCCCATGGGGACACCAAGCATCCCATGCTCTTCCCGCAGGATCCTGGCGAAAGCTTCGAGATGGCGGCGCTGGCCTTTGATCTCGCGGATCGGCTGCAGACGACGATTTTCCTCATGCTTGATCTCGACATTGGCATGAATGACTGGCTGACCGCGCCTTTTGAATGGGACGACAAGCGCCAGCTCGACCGTGGCAAGGTCATGACCTATGAGGAACTGGAGGCGGGCAAGGACTTTGGCCGCTATCTGGATGTGGACGGCGACGGCGTGCCCTACCGCACCTATCCCGGCGTTCACCCGTCCAGGGGCGCCTATTTCACCCGCGGCACGTCGCGCAATCCCTATGCTCGCTACAGCGAGGAGGGCGGGGTCTATGTCGACAATGTCCAGAGGCTGTTGCGCAAGTTCGAGACGGCCAAAAGCCTGATCCCGTCGCCGGTCTTGAAAGCCGCAAGTCGTGCTTCGAAAACCGGAGTGATCTATTTCGGCTCCACCACGCCCGCGATGAACGAGGCGCTGGAGGTGCTCGAAGCGCAGGGCTCCGGCATTGACGCCCTGCGCGTGCGCGGTTTCCCCTTTGCCGACCAAGTCTATGACTTCATCGCCGCCCATGAGCGTGTCTTTGTGGTGGAGCAGAACCGCGACGCCCAGCTTCGCACCCTGATCGTCAATGAGGGCGGGGTCGATCCCGCCAAATTGCCCAGCGTGCTGCATTTTGACGGCACGCCGATCACGGCCCGTTTCATTGTCTCGGAGATTGGCCGGCAACTGGGCGTGAGCGCCCGTGTATCGGTCAAAGAGGCCACCCAATGACCTATATCGCCAAGCCCAGACTGCATCACCCCAATCTGACGCCCAACGCGCTGGGCTTCACCCGGCGCGACTATGAGGGGGCCGTGTCGACCCTGTGCGCGGGGTGCGGCCATGACAGCATCAGCGCCGCTGTCATCCAGGCCTGTTTCGAGCTGGATCTGGCGCCGCACCGCATCGCCAAGCTGTCCGGTATCGGCTGTTCGTCCAAGACGCCGGACTATTTTCTCGGCGCCAGCCACGGCTTCAACAGCGTGCACGGGCGGATGCCCTCCGTGCTGACGGGCGCCAATCTGGCCAATCGCGACCTGTTGTATCTGGGCGTGTCCGGGGACGGCGACAGCGCCTCGATTGGCTTTGGCCAGTTCGCCCATTCCATCCGGCGCGGCGTCAACATGACCTATATTGTTGAAAACAATGGGGTCTATGGTCTGACCAAAGGCCAGTTCTCAGCCACGTCCGACCGGGGTTCGAAAAGCAAGAAGGGCGTGATCAATCATGATACGCCTATTGATCTGGTCAGTGTGGCGCTGCAACTGGGCGCGACCTTTGTGGCGCGGAGCTTTTCGGGCGACAAGGCTCAGCTTGTGCCCCTGGTGAAAGCGGCTTTGCGACATCGCGGGGCGGCCTTTATTGACTGCCTCAGCCCCTGCATCCAGTTCAACAACCATGCCGGCTCGACCAAGAGCTTCGACTATGTGCGCGAGCATAATGAGGCGGTGAACCGGCTGGACGTGGTGACCCCGCGCGATCCGATCCATATCGATCATGAACCTGGCACCACCCAGGTCGTGACTCAGCACGACGGCTCTGTTCTGGCGCTGCATAAGCTGGGCGACCATTATGACCCGTCCGACCGGGTGGGCGCCATGACCTATCTGGCGCAGAAGCAGGCGCTGGGCGAGATTGTCACGGGTCTTCTCTATGTCGACCCGGCGGCTGAGGACCTGCACGACGCGCTGGGTACGGTCGATGCCCCCTTGAACAGCCTGAACACGGCTGAACTCACACCCGGCGCCGCGCGGTTGCAGGCTTTGAACGCATCCCTCAGATAGGGCGTGCGCCGCTCAACCGGCCTGACCGGATCGAGCGGCGGCTGCTTTCTGGATGACGGCTTCCGATCAGTGCTTGGTCAGGGCTTCGATCTTGTCAGGCCCGACGGCGGCCACCGCGGCCTTCAGATCGTCGATGGAGACGCCGTCGCCCTTCGCTTCAACCATGATGCGGCCGCCGGCCATGACGCCGAACTTGCCGCTCTTCGAGGCGCGGTCATATTCCTCGGTGGTCATGCGGCCATTGATTGTCGCCACCTTTTCATAGCCGGTCGCGGTTTCCTTGGAGCTGTTCACATTGAGGGCGCTGGCCATGGCGCCCACACCGCCCATGGCCGCCATGTCCGTGATTTCTATGGAGAAGTGGGAGTCGCCTTTCGTGTATTGGGCCTCGGCGTGAGATGCGCCGACCCCGCCCGCGGAGGTGCTTTCCGAACTGACGTCGCCACGCGTGAAGCCGTTCAGGCTGGCGGGCAGCAGACCCTTCAGGATCTCCGGCGCAACGCCCATGGGGGCTGCGCCGCCCGCCTTGGCGGCGTCCGCCTGCGCCTTGATCTGTTCGCTCGCGGCCTGGAGCTTGCCCAGATCGACCGAGGCGCCGCCCACCTGCACATTGCCGCTGACGGCGGGTGATGCGCCGAACTGTCCTGCGCCCAGACCGCCCATCATGCGGATCGGAGTCATCACCGCGCCGATCACAATCGCCAGAACAATGGCCGCCAGGATCACCACCGCCGTATAGGGCAGGGCCTTGGCCTCAGGCGCCTTCATCAGGCGCGGCAGTCCCAGATAAAGCAGATAGAGTGAATATAGGCCCACAATCGCCAAGGGCCCCAGAGCAGGCAGAATGCCGAAGACGCCCGCGACCCATGACGCGGTAGAGCTGTAGACCGCCACCTTCAGCGCCTGGGTCGGATTTTTTTCGCCATCGAAGGTCGGGGCCAGGGCGTCAATGATCAGGGCCAGGACATAGACCGAGGCCAAGGATAATGCATAGGAGACTATGGAACTGACGATCACACTGATGATTGACGGATGGATAGAGATTCCAAAACCGCCCCAACCAAACAGGATGGCGCCAATTGCGCTGCACACCGGTCCGATAGCGGCCAGTATCACCACATAGCCTGTGTACAGTCCCCCAACGCTGGCGGATTCTCCATTGACCCTGTCCCATTCCGCCTTAGGGGAGAGCAAGATGTTCTTCACGCGCTCTGCGAGCGAAGGCGTTTGCGCCGGTTGGATATCAGTTGTCATTGCCCACCCAATATTCAATGACGTCCCCACAGGACGAATGTTAACAAGAGTTAACCATTATCGATCAGTTGTCCATTCAATCTGCGGGTGGTTGTGGTCACTTCGGAGTGTTCGCGGTGTGCACTTGAGATTGACCTGCAGCTTCGCGGGTCCGACACTTGCTCCAAGACAAGACGACAGGGAGAGACAGCGATGGGCGAGGCCACGGCGCATGAAGCGGTAATCGAACCGGATCTGCCGATCATCGACCCGCACCATCATCTCTGGGACCGAACTGCGCTTGCGGCTGCGGCGACCGGGCCGGTGCAGCACGGGTTTGAGCATGTCATGCGCCTGTCGCCTCGCTATCTTGTGGAAGAGCTGAGTGCAGACCTGAAGCGCGGCCACAATGTCATCGGCACGGTCTATATGGAGTGTGGCGCCATGTACCGCGCCGAAGGTCCCGCCGAGATGAAACCCGTGGGCGAGGTCGAGTTCGTCAGCGGCGTGGCGGCCATGAGCGCCAGCGGACTCTATGGCTCGGCGCGCGCCTGTGCCGGAATTGTCGGCCACGCGGATCTGCGACTTGGCGATTCGGCCGTCCCTGTGCTGGAGGCCCTGATCGCGGCGGGCGGCGGTCGTTTTCGCGGTATTCGGCAGAGCGCGTCCTGGGATGCTGATCCTGCGGTTCTGGGCCCGCTCGTGCGCATGTCCGAGGGGCTCTACCGCCATCCGGATTTTCGCAAGGGCTTTTCCCGTCTGGAGGGCCTGGGCCTGAGCTTCGACGCCTGGATTCTGGAGCCGCAATTGCCGGACCTGATCGATCTGGCGCGCGCTTTTCCGGCGACGACCATCATACTGGACCACGTCGGCACGCCCTTGGGAATCGGCGCCTATCAGGGCAAACGGGCCGAGCGCTATCCGGTCTGGCTGGAAAATATCAAGGCCCTGGCGGCGCTGCCAAACGTGCATGTGAAGCTGGGCGGGCTGGCCATGGTGTTTCCGGGCTTTGACAGTTTCATGCGCGGTCAGCCTTCGCACGCTCTGGCCAATGAGTGGCGTCCCTATATCGAGCCCTGCATCGAGGCGTTCGGTGTCGATCGCTGCATGTATGAGAGCAACTTCCCCGTCGATCTTTGCAGCTGCACCTATGATGTCTTGTGGAACGCGTTGAAGCGGATCAGCGCCGGGGCGTCTGACGTGGAAAAGGCGGCGCTGTTCGCCGGCACGGCGCGCAGGGTTTACAAGCTCTCCATCTGAAAAGGATCGCGCATCAGGCCATATGTTGACGAAAGAAGTCGACTGTGGCCGCAACCGACCGGGCGGCGACCTGCGCATTGAAGGTAAAGGGGATCACTCCGCCGCTGGACGGATGGGCGGAGGGGTCGTTGACCACCATGTCCGGCTCGGCCCTGTCCCAAGCGTGGGTCGCGCCCTCATAGACGCAGACCCTGACCAGATCTCCCCGGGCGAGCGCCTTCGGTGCGCCTTGCGGGTCGTAGCGGTCATCTGCGCCCGCCTGGATGAAGACTGGCGCGCCGGTCAGGTCTGTAAACCCGTAGCCAGGCGCAGTGTTGTAGAGCCAGCAGACAGGATAGAGGGGCGCATGGGCGGCGAACCGGACATCGTCCGGCGCCAGCGCATCGGCATAGGCCCTTGTGGCGCTTAGCATGGAGACCACGCCGCCCCAGGAAAAGCCCATGATGCCGATCCGCTGTTGATCAATGTCTGCCCGCGCCGCCAGATGAGTCAGAGCGGCGAAGGCGTCGGGAAGGGTGTCGGACACCGCTCTTGGCCTGTCAGCGGGCGATTTGACGCCTCGTACCGCCCACAGGTCCAGTTCAAGCGTTACAAACCCTTGTTTGTTCAGGGCCTTGGCGTAGGTGAGGCCGCGACTGTCAATGCCGGACGAGCCGTGGATGATCACGATCGCCGGTCGGCCGCGCGCATCGGGCTCAGACTGGGGAACGCGAAGCTCGCCCGCGGTCGTCCACGATCTGTCTTCAGCCCGGACCTGTAGGGCGACAAATGCGCAATTGACGCCCAGACGATCCGACACCCGCGCGAGGCCTTTTTGATGGCTGTGCGTCATAGGGTTGCTCCGCCTCATGGATCGGTCTTCGCCGCCCGTCTGTTGGACTTCGACACTAGCGGCCGCGACGCGCAAGGCAACCCGGCGGTGATGGCCGGCGGGCTGATCTTGTTCGAAGTCAAGGAAAGTGAATGTTGATCACCTATCCTGGTTGCGAGATGAGCAGAGCCGGTTTCTAGTCGGGTTCGGCCATCGCACCCGGCCTCGGCCGCGAGATTCAGGAGAGACCGGACGACCGGCGGACCACTTCAGAATTGACCCCTTCGGTCGCGGCGTGGCCAACTTGATCCAGATCAAGGAGGGGAAGGCCCGCCACAGCGGAAATGTCTAAATCAAACAGCCCAGAAAAAGAGAAAAATCATGGCGGATACTGAAACGCTCACCAGGAATACAGCCTCCAGCAAGGTGGAGCACTTTGACGTCTTGATCGTCGGCGCAGGCATATCGGGCGTCGGCGGCGCCTATCACCTGACCAAGCAATGCCCGGGAACCAGCTTTGTGGTGCTGGAGACGCTTGAGAGCTTTGGCGGAACCTGGCTCACCCACAAATATCCGGGCATCCGTTCAGACAGCGACCTTTACACATTCGGCTATCGCTTCAAACCCTGGGTGGGACAGCCGATCGCTTCGGCTCGAGCCATATTGGACTATATGGGCGAGGTGATCGATGAGAACGATCTGGCGCGCCATATCCGGTATCATCACAAGATCGATTCCGCCGTCTGGTCGTCGAAAGACAACCTGTGGACCATCGACGCCACCCGCACCGATACGGGTGAAGCCGTACGCTTCACGGCAAACTTCTTGTGGATGTGTCAGGGCTATTACCGCCAGTCCCAGGGCTACACCCCCGAATGGGAAGGGATGGAGAGCTACAAGGGCAAGATTGTTCACCCGCAGACCTGGCCGGAAGATCTGGATTACAAGGGCAAGAACGTTCTGGTCATCGGGTCAGGGGCGACGGCGGCGACCCTCGTCCCGGCCATTGCAGGCGATTGCAACCATGTGACCCTGCTTCAGCGCTCTCCCACCTATTTCATCCCCGGCCGCAACGCCAACGAGATCGCTGATCTGCTGCGGGAGATCCAGGTGAGCGAGGAGTGGATCCACGAAATTGTCCGCAAGAAAATCCTGTTTGATCAGGAAGCCGTCACCAGGCGATGCCTTACAGAGCCGGAAGCGGTGAAGCAGGAGCTTCTGGACGGCGTGCGCGCCTTCCTCGACCCCGAATATGTGGAAAAGCATTTCACGCCGACCTATCGCCCCTGGCGGCAGCGGATCGCCTTTGTCCCGGACGGCGACATCTTCCAGGGCATAAAAGCTGGCAAGGCCGATGTGGTGACCGATGAGATCGACCGTTTCACCGAAAAGGGCATTCTGCTGAAGTCGGGCAAGGAATTAGAGGCCGACATCATCATCACCGCTACGGGCTTCAATCTGAATGTGCTGGGCGATATTGACTTCACCATTGATGGCAAGCCGCTGAACTTTGCCGATACGGTGACCTATCGCGGCATGATGTTCACCGGCGTTCCCAACATGGTCTGGGTGTTTGGCTATTTTCGCGCCAGCTGGACCCTGCGCGCCGACCTGATCGCCGATTTCGTCTGCCGATTGCTCGGTCACATGAAGGCCAAGGGCAAGAAAAAGGTCACGGTCCAGCTTCGACCGGAAGACAAGGACATGCCGATACTGCCCTGGATCGACCCGGAGAACTTCAATCCGGGCTATCTGATGCGCGGAATGCATCTTTTGCCCAAGCGTGGCGACAAGCCCGATTGGCAACACAATCAGGATTACTGGTCTGAAAAGGACGAGCTTCCTGTGATCAATCTGGATGATGCGGCGTTCAAGTACGAATAGACCAGCGCCGACGCCCGTCACCTGTTTGGCGGGCGTCGGCTGTCGGGCGGTCTGAGTATCGGTCGGCCCAGCTCTGTTTTTTATCAGCAGCAGCGCATTATTATTGCCTTGAATCACTCTCCCGGTGACAGTGAACACCCGTTGGAGAGGTTCATGGATACGTCATTCGTCGCTTTGAAGCAGTTTCTTGAACGCCAGCCAGATTTCTCAGGATTGATATTGTCCGAAATCATCAATGGCGAGGACATAGAAATCCACGGACATTTTCCAGATCGGCCGAAAAGCTTCTCCTATTCATGGAAAGCGGGACAGCTTGATCATCAGGCTGAAGGGTGGAAGCAGGCCGTCGCCAAATATATCCGGACCTTCATCCTGGAAGACTGACGGGCGGGTTTGCGGCCCTATCGCAACGGAGAAATAGGGCGCGGCCTTTGGGACGCCGACGGCGATGCCCAATATGGGCACCTTGAATGTTGCGCTCTCGGCAACAATCAACTGTAACTTTTCCAGTATCTGATGTTCAGAATGGGAAGTATGGCGAATGAATACCGGCAAAGGGTCAAATGCTCAAATATCTTCAGATGCGCGGTTGTCGATCATCGGTTACGCATCGGAAATCACGAACGCCTATATGTCTTCCAATCAGGTTTCAGCGGCCGAGCTTTCAAGCATTATCCATTCAGTGCATGACGTTATATTGGGATTGTATTTAGGTTCTTCACCCGCTGGCGGGAACGCTTCGGCCGCCCACAGTGCGCCGGTCCGCCGGGCGACATCGGAGCAGATCGCGGCCAGTATTTCTCGGGACTATCTGATCAGCTTCGAAAACGGCATCGGCTACAAATCCCTCAAACAGCATTTGAAGAATAGTGGTTTGAGCTTTGAGAAATACAAGGAGAAGTGGGGTCTCCCGGCTGACTATCCTTCATGCTCGGCGAATTACAGTGAGCGACGCTCACAGATCGCCCGTGCGACGGGTCTCGGTGGTCAGAGAGGTCTGGCCCGGCGCAACTTGGCCGTCGGTTGATCACCGTTACGGGGGCGCCAACCGGGACAGGGCTGAGAAAACCGTCTGAACGACCGGACTGTCATAGACCAGTTCATATTGGCGTCCCGATTCCTGCATCACGATATTGGCGGCCAAGAGCTTTTGCATCTTGCGACGCACGGTCTCGCGCGGGAGTTCGGACATTTGGGAGATTGTGTGGGCGCTCAACCCGGAGGTTCTCCCGATTGCGGGCTTGCTTAAAGCGTCAGCGCCCGCAGCGAATACCAGACAAAGCAGCAAATGAATTTCGTCAATTTCAATATCACCAGATTGACGAATCTCTCCAACGGCCACGAAAAATTGCCTCAGGAATAGATAGCTTTTTCGAAGATGGTCATCGGTGGTCATTGGGGATGTTATTTCTTCACGATTCGGCTCTGGGTAGTAAATATTAGTGAATGTACCCGTTTTTGAAGAGTTTTACCTCAGATAAAGCATGTCCTCGATGGACCGGGGCCGAATTTGTGTTAGATCAAGTTTAGACATGCGGATCTCATAATGCGAGCGATTCCGCCCAAAATGGGCGCCATAAATGTGGAATTTCTTCACCCGCCGCCGCGAAATGACGGCGGGGGCGAAGGGAAGGTCTGTTCCCTGGCAGGGGTGGCGACATGTATGGAATGATCCACCGCGCCGCGCGGCAGATGATGCTGGAAAACGCAGGCGATGCGGCATGGTTGCGGGTGTCGACACGGACCCGCCTGGAGGACGACGCCTTCATCAGCGCGCAGGTCTATTCAGACGAGGCGACCTTTGCCCTGATCGGCGCCATTGCGGACGAGTTGAACACGCCGTTGCCGGATCTGCTCGTCGAATTCGGGCGGTACTGGGTGTCTTTTGCCGTCAAAAGTCCCTTTTCCCAGATCATGATGCTGGCGGGCGATGATCTGGTGACATTCCTCGGCAACCTCGACCGGATGCATGCCAGCGTGAAGGCCAGCATGCCCGGCGCTGTCCTGCCGGCCTTCTATCTCATGTCGTCTGACGCTTCGCGCCTCACGGTGTCCTACCGGTCGCCGCGGTCCGGGCTGGAGCCCTTCGTGCGGGGATTGCTGGAGGGGTTGCTGAACCACTTCGGGGTCGAGGGCGTGGTTGACGAGTTGGGTCCGTCGCAGAATGGCGTTGATTTCCAGATCCGTTACACGGTTTGAGGGCGGAAAAGATGCCGATCCTGCTCGACAAGACCCATCTGGACCTTTTGTTTCCTGCCTATATCCGCACCGATCGGTCGCTGACCATCACCGATGTCGGGCCGTCGATCGCGCGCCATTCGACCGAGGTCAGGCCCGGGCAGCGTCTGCTGGACGTGTTTGATTGCGTGCGTCCGTCGGGGGCGTTTGATACCGAAACCTTCGCGCGTGATCAGCGCTCGATCCAGATCCAGTCGCGTGACGGCGCGCTTAATCTGCGTGGCATCATCGCCCCGGACACGGGCGGCTATTTGCTGTTTGTCGGCCATGCGCCGGGGGCGGAAGACGGGCTCGGCCGGCTGAAACTGCGTATGTCCGACTTCTCGCCCGCCGACGCCTCGCTCGACGCGCTCATGGCGGTGGAGCTGCAACGGGCCCTGTTGTACGAAACGCAGGAACTGGCCCGCAGCCTGACCGTGGCGCGCGACGAGGCGCGGGCCGCCAATATCGCCAAGAGCGAGTTTCTGGCCAATGTCAGCCATGAGATTCGCACGCCTCTGCATGGCGTCATCGGGGTGACCGGCGCGCTTGCGGCGACTCCGTTGTCGCCTTTGCAGACGGAGATGGTGGACCTTATCCACAATTCGGGTGAAACCCTGACGCGGGTCATCAATGACATTCTCGACTATGCCCGGCTTGAGGCGGGCGCCCT
This sequence comes from uncultured Caulobacterales bacterium, assembly GCA_903858685.1. Lineage (GTDB taxonomy): Bacteria > Pseudomonadota > Alphaproteobacteria > Caulobacterales > Caulobacteraceae > CAIMFV01. Next base: position 21,925 of record CAIOJR010000101.1, read on the forward strand.
GACCATTGTCAACAGACCCTATGAGCCCGGACCTCTACTGCTGGAACTGGTGCAATTGTTCGATCCGATGGCGCGCAAACGGGGTCTGGACATTCGCGGCGCCATATCCGGCGCTCTGTCTCGCACCTGGCATGGCGACCCTGACCGGTTGAAGCAGGTGGTGTCCAACGTCCTGTCCAACGCCATCAAGTTCACCGAGCGTGGCGCGGTGGAGCTACGCGCCGTGTTGGATGTGCGCAGCGGCTCGGACTGGCTGAGGGTGGATGTGATCGACACCGGGCGGGGTGTTTCGGCGGAAGATCACGACAAGATCTTCCAGCGTTTTCTTCAGGCCGACGGCTCCATGACACGCGATGTCGGCGGCTCCGGACTTGGCCTGGCTATTTGCCGCTCCCTGCTGGAGCGCATGGGCGGGACGATCAGCCTTGCTTCGGCGGTGGGACAGGGCTCCACCTTCACCATCGAATTGCCGCTGCGCCCCGACGTTGCGGCGACCGTCTCGCTTGCAGGGGACCCGGAGGTCGAAAACGTCGGTGCGGGGGGCGAGGATCAGGTCCGGCGCCGCTTCCTGATTGCTGAAGACGACGCCGCGAACCGCCGAATCATTGAACTCATGCTGGCGCCGCTGGGCTGCGAAATCGAGCTGTCGAAGAACGGCGCCGAGGCGGTGCAGGCCTTTCGGAACGGCGGCTGGGATATTGTCCTTCTGGATATGCAGATGCCCGTGATGGACGGGGTCAGCGCAGCTCAGGCGATGCGTCGCACAGAGCGCGAAATGGGCTGGACACGCACCCCGATCGCCATGTTGAGCGCCAACGTCCTGCCCCGCCATGTCGAGCGGGCGCTCCAGGCCGGGGTCGACCATTTCATCGGCAAGCCTGTCACCCCTGCCGCCCTGAGCATGGGTCTTGAGAAGCTGCTGGAGATGAACACGCTCCATAGCGCCCAGACGCAGAATCGTTAGGGCCGGGCTGTAGGGTGGGGCGCGCGGATCCCAGGCGGCGCTCTCCGGCTGGCTTGCGCTTGTGTCTTGGCGGCGAGACGATCAACCACAGTCGACATTTTCGTCGCCTGACGGCATTTACGCCATCGTTTCGGTTGGTGATTCAGGGATTGTCGTTGTGACCCTCGTGACAGCTTGTCGTTCGCTGGTGATTTCAACTCTGGTGGGGATGTCCGCGGTCCTGTCCGGCTGCGCATCCGGTCCCGCCTTCGAGGCGCCGACCCATGAATCGACGGTGCAGGCGGCGCGGCCTGCGCCAGACAGCCAGATCACCGTCGCGGCGAAGATGCCCTATGTTGAGCTCCGTCAGATCGCAGCTTCCCAGGTTCCGGCGTCGACGCCGCTCAGCGGCCTGCAGCAGATCGCCTGCGCGCCGGTTCCCTCGCTCAGCGGCGGCGGCGTGGGCTCCAAACAGGTGTGCACCAACGCGCCCTATTGCGATGCGAAGGGCTGCGGCATGAAGCAGCAGTGCGCGCAGGTCCCGACGCTGATCCCGCCCACCGTGGCGACCACACAGCAGTGCGCCAATTTCGGCTGGCAGGCGACGATCCGGCCGGAGGGGCCTGTCACCCTTCAGAAGGCCGGCGACGCTCTGCATATAGAGCAACCCGTCCGGCTCGACGGACAGGGCGGGGTGGGCGGCGATCTTTCAAAAATCATGTCTTCAATCCCGCGCAGCTTTCAGGCCCATCTGGTTCCCGGGGCGGACCTCAGGTTCAATCTGGACGCCAACTGGTGTCCGGTGATCCAGATCACGCCGACCCAGCGCTGGGTCAGCAACGCCTCGGTCGAGGTCATGTCAAAGACCTGCGTCGGCGTGCCCCTTGGCCCATTTGGTAATCGTCAGGTCTGCGCCGGACCTGCAGCGCTCGATCTGACGGCGGTGGCCAATGCGAACATGCATGCGACCCAGGACGCCCTGATCAAGTCGGTCCAGTCCGCCCTGTCCTGTGACAAGGTGCGCGCACAACTCACACCGGTGTGGCGTGCAACCGCGATCCCGTTGGCGGATGTCGGCGGGGCCAAGGCCTATCTGAATCTGACGCCAACGACGGCGGCCCTGTCGGAGTTGCTGGTGGACAATGACCAGATCAGCTTCGTCGCCAAGGTCGGGGTGCAGACCGTGATCTCTCCCAACCCTGTCCCGGCCACCCAACTGCCTCTGCCGGCGCTGGGGCGCGCGACGCCTGAAGCGGGCGGGCTGGATCTGAACATTCAGGCCGTGGCGCCCTATGGCCTCCTGAAATCAGCCCTGGCGAGCGCCATGGTCGGCAAGACCTTTGTCAACAAGACGGTCGCCGGGGAGGCCAGCGTGCGGATAGACGATGTGGACGTCTACGCCAGCAAGGACAGCGTAAGCGTCGGCCTGAAGCTGGCGGCCCGGTTGCCCGGCAAGGTGCTGGACGACAGCGGCTGGGTTTATCTGGTCGGTCGTCCCACCGCCTTGGCTGACGGCAAGACCCTGTCCATTCAGGACCTGAAATATGCTGTGGTCCTGAAAAATCCGATCCTGAAGCTGGTGGTCGCGACGTTCAATGGCCAGATACTGGCGGAACTGAACCAGCACTCCACCTTTGATCTGACAGATGTGATCAATACAGCCTCCGCCCAGATCGTAACCGGCCTGAACAGCGCGCCGGTGCAGGGCGTGAGCTTTCACGCTGGAAAACCTGATCTTGTCCTCAAAAGCGTGTCTGTGGGGCCGGACGGCGTGTTCGCCAACGCCGCCATTCGCGTGCCGCTTGACGTGACCCTGACCCGCTCTCTCCTGCCTCATTGACGCTGTATTCGACAATGGGCGGGCGATTGGGGCTGGAGCGATCGTTGCGCCCGCTTTAGGCTTTGCGCCAATAGATGACGCGTCGCACACGGAGCGGCCGCGCATTGGGGGCGAAACCATGTCGAATAGCGGCTTCAGACTTACAGCGCTGAGTGGTGTCTTCATGATCCTGCTGGGCATGTTCCTGGCGGGGATGCCTCTGGTCTTTGTCGTGACGCAGCAAGCCTATAATCAGTCGCCGCCCTTGCAGCTGGGCGGGGATTATCGCGGCTGGATGATGGCCCACCTGGAAGGGCTGCTGAACGGACTGATGGTCATCGCGGTGGCGGCGATCACGCGCTTTCGCAGCATGTCGCCGGGACGGGAGCGGGTGCTTGTCGTGTCTCTGGCCATTGGCGGCTGGGGCAATACGCTCGCCTCGATCCTGGCGCCGATCATGGGCGTGCGCGGCATGATCTTTGACGGCAGTGCGTCGAACAATCTGGTGGCGGCCATGTTTACCCTGGCCCTGGTCGGGACGGTCCTGGCGCTGTTGACCGTTGTCCTGCACCTGGCGCCGAAAGACTGACCTGATCCCATGCGGTCAGCCGCACGACAGGGCGAGCGCCACATCCCACTTGCGCTTGTCAGGCGAACATCGTGTGATGGACGCAAGCACGACAACAGGTCGGGCGTACAGAACAAGAATTGCGGAGGCGCGCCCGATGGCGGTTAACCTGCTCGATGTCCAGAGCTTTGCATCCGGGCACCCTGTGGATCTCTATCAAGATCTCAGGACCAAACCCAAGCTGCACTGGAATCCAGAGCCCGGCGGGCCGGGCTTCTGGGCGGTGACGCGCTATGAGGACGTCTACGCGGTCGACCACGATTTCCAGACCTATTCGTCCGAACCCACCATCATGATCGAGGACCCGCTGGAGGGCTCAGCGAGCGCCACCGGCGACGCCAAGATGATGCTGATGATGGATCCGCCGCATCACACCGCCTTTCGCAAGCTGATCCGCGCTGAGTTCACCCGCCCGGCGGCGGGCGAGAAGGAGACGCGCCTGCAGCAACTGGCCCGCCAGATCGTCAATGAGGTGATCGAACGCGGCGAATGCGATTTCGTGGCCGAGGTGGCGGGAGAAATGCCGTCCTATGTCATCGCAGAACTCATGGGCATCCCGCTGGACGACGGCCGCAAGCTCTATCAACTGACAGAGACCATCCATTCGGCGCCCGAAAGCCTGCCGCCCGGCGCGGCGACCGAGGCTGTGATGAAGATGTTCCAGTACGCCATGGGCGTGATTGAGGAAAAGCGCGCCAGACCCGCCGATGATCTGGCGACCCGACTCCTCCATGCCGAAGTGGAGGGGCGACGCCTGACGGATCAGGAGTTCCTTCTGTTCTTTCTGCTGCTGATCGACGCGGGCGGGGACACGACGCGCAACCTCCTGTCGGCGGGAATACTCGCGTTGAAGCAAAACCCGGAGCAACTGACCTGGTTGATGCAGGACCTCCCCGGTCGCCTGCCGACAGCGCGGGAAGAACTGCTGCGTTATGTGACCCCGGTGATCTATATGCGCCGCACCGCGACCCGCCATGTGGTGCTGCGCGAGACGGAGATCCGCAAGGGCGACAAGGTGGTGATGTATTTCGGCGCCGCCAATCGCGACCCTGACCGGTTCGAAAACCCCGACCAGCTCGACCTCAGCCGCCCGGCGAATGAGCATGTGGCCTTTGGCGGCGGCCCTCACGTCTGTCTGGGCCAGCATCTGGCGCGCATCGAGATCGACGCCATTCTGGTTGAGGTCCTGACCCGGATGCCGGACCTGGAGATCCTTGGGCCGCCCGAATGGCTGGCCTCCACCTTTATCTCCGGACCAAAATCGATGAAGGTTCGTTTCACGCCGGGGCGACGATTGTGATCAACCCAGGCTGCGACGACTGTTTGCCCGCAGCACAAAGCCGATGACCACGGCGACCGCCCGATAGAGCGCTTCGGGAATCTCGGTGTCCAGTTCCACCGTCGACAAGGCTTCGGCCAGGATGGGATCCTCCTTCAATGGCACGCCATGCGCGCGAGCCGTGTCGATGATCCTTTGTCCAACCTCGCCACGCCCCATGGCCACGACCTTTGGCGCGCGTGGCGCCTCATAGGTCAGGGCGACCGCCAGAACCGGTTTGCGGGGGGGCTCTTCGCTCATGTCGAGCGATCCACCAGCGCGCCGGTCGGTACGGGCGGCGGAACCGGCGCGCCGGACAGAACGCGCACGGCGCAATCGCCCAGACCCTCCTGGGCAAGCGCTGCGGTCAGTTGCGCCTGTTCTGCGCTCAAGGCTTCCCGGGTCTGGGCGTCGTCGATCCACAGGGTGACGCGCGTGGCGCCGCCGGACTGGGCGATTTCGGCGTGAACCGGTCCGGTGGGGCTGATGTTCAGAGAAAAGCGGGTCCGCCAGGTCGGGGATGCGTCCGGATGGCCGCCATTGGCGCCGTCCCGGCTGATTTCGAACTGTGCAAAGGCGCGACCGTCCGGCGTGGCGACCGGCAGCTCGAGGCGCCACTGGGTATTGTAACCCTTGCGCTGCATGGAGGCGATCTGTGACAGCTCCAGCCGCGCCAGGGCGGCCTTTGCGTCATGCTCCAGAACGTGAAGCAGGCTGTCCTCGTCGGTGTCTTCGTCAATTGCAGGACGAGAGGCCGCCTGACCAGTGGTCGCAGCCCCGCGCAAGGGCGGCGGCGGTTTGGCGGTTCCACGGCGAAGGGCGCCAGCCTCTGTACGCAGGGGCGCGATATCCGCTGGATCGCCGCCCTCGGCCTGAATCTGGGCCATGAGGTTGGAGGCCAATTGCAGAAGCTGGGCCTTGAAGTCGCCGGACAGGTTGGCTGGCGCATCTGGCTGCTGCAGCGCGGCGACGAGTTGCGCCTCCAGAAACAGGCCGGACGAGGTCAGCGCAGACTTGACATCGGCCGCGGTCGCAGTGGCGTCCAGAGCGGGCTGGCTCGACAGCAGCTGCTGTATCTCGGCGCGCAAGGGCTGGGGCAGGGCGGGCGCCGATGCGGCGGCTGACAGGTCGGCGAAGAGCGGCGCAAGCCCGTCCTGTCGAACCGCGTCTTCGGCGATCAAATGGCTGAGCGAAGTCGTTTGCGCCTGAAGCGCGGTCTCGATCTCGGTTGACGGCAGCGGCAGGCCCTGAGCCGCCAGGGCGTCGCGCGCCGCTGTCGATAGTCCAACCTGAAGCGTGGCCACGCCGTTGATTTGCGACACGGGGGTCGTGGCGCCGACCACAATCGGGTTGATCGGTCCGACGCTCATCTTGTCGCCGCCAGGGCGCTGCGCCTTGCGAATGGTGGTGCTGAAAGCATCAGCGACTCATCAGATGGAAGGCTGGCGAGCCTTCAGGTCACCCAAGCTAACACTGGATTCGGCCTGAACAAAAGCAGGCTGGCCGTGGCGTGGAGTTTGGCAAGGGCCGAGGCAGGACCCGCAGATGGTTCTGCGGGCCCGGTCCGACGCCTTTGGGGCTATTTCAATGTCGCCAGATAGGTCACCAGATCATCCAGTTGTGTGGGGTTCTTCACCCCGGCAAACGCCATTTTGGTGCCTGGGACCAGCTTGGCCGGGGCCGGCAGGTAGGCCTTGAGCTGGTCAGTCGACCAGGTGATGCCCGACGCCTTGATCGCCGAAGAATAGGCGAAACCGGTAAGGCTGGCGGACTTGCGTCCGACAATCCCGTAAAGGTTGGGCCCCAGAATGGTCGGGCCGCCCTTCGTCGCCGTGTGGCACATGGCGCATTGTGACGCGAACACGGTCTTCCCGGCGGCGGCGTCGCCGGCGGCCGCCGGTGCGGCCAGGGCCATCAGCGCCCCTAGACCCAACGTTGCGCAGGCCAGTGTGCGGACTAGTAAGCGAACCATGTGAAGACCCTCAGCGTATTGTTGTCGCTGGCGTTAGCGCCCGCGCCGTCATAGTTCTTATCCGCTCCGTTGAAGCGGGTGTAGATGAAATACTGCACCCCGACCCTCATATTGAACCTTGGCCCCAGAGGAGAGGCGCTGGCGCCAAACGGTGTGCCGTCCAATTGCAGCATAATCCCGGAACTGTCGGGCTTGAAGGTGCGGTTTGCGGCGTTGATGACGGGGTTGGCCGTGCCGGTTGTGTCGAACAGGCCCAGAGTTCCGCCGATTCGGTCACGCCAGTAGTAGGACGCATCGAGCCTCAGATCATTGAGTGTGTTGGAGGTACAGGCGTTCACATCCGCCCCCGGTGCGCCGACAGCCAGAAGGCAGGTCGCGTTCAGCGACTGGTCCTCATGCGTGTACCGACCATTCAGGGTGAACACGTCGCCCTTGGGCGTGGTGTACTGATAGGAGGTGTCGAGCCCAAGATCTGTATAGCTGTCCGTATTGCCCGTCGTGCGGTCGCGGGCCGGGTGGATGTCGGATTGCATGCCAAAGGCGCCGACCTCAAGCTGGCCGCCTGCCAAGGTCTTCTGAACGGCGATCCGGGCATAGGGGGCCAAGCCGTCAATGTCGCCGGGGCTGTAGGGATCACTGCCCAGCCGGGTCAGGGTTTTTGAGCCCAGGGACTGATAGGCGCCCGCCTCCACATAGAAGGTGGAGTTGATCCAGGCGTAGCCCGTCAGGCCCAGCACATTCTGAGCAAAACTACCAGCGAACAGGGGGCTGGCGGATGGAGACGGCGCCAGGGCGGAGGAGGTGTAGGGATAGCCCCATGCCGGAGTCGAGTTCCACGGATCCTGAACAGTTGGATTGTTGTTGAGGCTTGCGCCCAGAACGACATTGGCGCCCTTGACGTCCAGCTTGGTGACGGCGCGCACATCGGCATTGTCCCAGGTCCAGGCCTTTCCGATGCCGTCATAGGTGGTCTGGATCATGGCGCCCAGATGCTCGCCCAGACCTCCGGCGAAGAAGATGCTGAACTGGTCCCACGCGCTGTTATTGTTGACGCCGTAGCCGTCCGCCGGCGGTGCGGCCTGATCCTTCTGGGTCTGCACATAGGATGCGACGGCCATGGCCGATAGGGGTATGTTGTAGGCGCCTTGACGCATGGTGTAGCCGCCGATCTTGAACTCGCGGCCGAAGGCAGTCAGTTGCGGGCCGAATGCGCCGACATGGCAGGCCTGACAGGCCTGTCCGGTCTGCACGGCGAAGGCCGGCACGGCGTTGGCGGGCGTTCCCAGACAGATGGAGCCGAAGAGGACCGCGCCAGCCGTTGTTGCAAATGTGGTCGCCAAGCGTGACCGCGCGCTCTTCGCACGCTTCGTGATGTGGGCAGTACGCATTGTCGTTTCCTATCCGGAATGGTTGACCCGGCTATCGTCGGACGCCCTGACCCTGCTCCGAAGCGCCGCCCACAATGTTGAGCGCGGTCAAAGGGGCCTGCATTGTGCGGTGCAAAATTCCAAGTGTTGCATTCTCGCCGCACCTTTGGCGGTTGGCGCCCTTTTGACAGGCGCGCCCGCGCCCGGCACTGTCAGCTCATGCCGGTCGGCGAAGAAACGGCTGGGTTGAGGGGGGGGCAGGTCGGAGATGAGCAGAATGTCTTCAGGGGCGCCGTCATGACCGGTCGCGATTCGCCTGAACTGGCTGCGTTGAAGGCGCGTCCCGTCCCGGGGTGGTATGACGCCGCCAAGTTCGGCGTCTTCATCCATTGGGGCATGTTTGCTATCCCCGCCTTCGCCGCACGGCTGGGCTCGATTTCGGACGCATTCAAATCCGACTATGATCGGGCCGTGGCCATGACGCCCTACACAGAGTGGTACGCCAACGCCATCAAGGTCGCAGGCACGCCGTCAGCGGACTTTCACAAGGCCAATTACGGCGATCAGCCCTATGAGGCCTTCAAGGCCCCTTTTCTGTCCGGCCTGGGCGACTGGGAGCCGCAGGCCTGGGCGCAAAGCTTTCGTGACGCGGGCGCGCGCTATGTCGTGCTCGTGACGAAGCACCATGACGGCTTCTGCCTCTGGCCGTCTGGGGTGCGAAATCCCAACCGCGTCGACTGGTTCAGTCCGCGTGATCTGGTGGGCGAACTGGCGAACGCCGTGCGCGCAGAAGGCCTGCGATTCGGGGTCTATTATTCCGGCGGAATCGACTGGAGCTTCAATCCGGAGCCGCTGTCGACCCTTGCCGACTTCATGGGCTCCGTTCCCGGCGGGGCCTATCCGGCCTATGCTGAGGCGCAGGTGCGCGAGCTGGTGGCGCGATATGAGCCGGACCTGTTATGGAATGATATTTCCTGGCCGCAGGGGCAGGCGGCCATCACCCGGCTGTTCAGCGACTATTACAAGGCCGTGCCGCAAGGCGTGGTGAATGATCGCTGGACGGCGGCCACTTTCGCGTCGCGCCTGCTGCGGTTCCGCCTGATGCGTCGCCTGGTGGATGGCCGGATCAAGCGTCACCTGAAGGCCCATCCTGACGCCGTGGAGGGGGTTATTCCGCCGGTGGTCCCGCATAGCGACTTCCGAACGCCGGAATATACGCGCTTCCCGACCATCCAGAGCAAGAAATGGGAAGCCACGCGCGGCATGAGCCATTCTTTCGGCTTTAATCGCAATGATCGCGAAAGCGACTATGCCAGCCCGCAGACTCTGCTGGCGGATTTCATCGACGGCGTATCCAAGGGCGGAAACCTGCTTCTCAATGTCGGTCCGATGGCGGACGGAACGATCCCGCAGCCTCAGCTGGAGCGCTTGCAGGCCTTCGGCGCCTGGTTGCGGGTCAATGGGGCGGCCATCTATGGGGCGAGCCCCTGGCGGGAAGCCGATGTCCGGACCGAGGCTGGCGCGCCGGTCAGGTTCACCTGTCGCGACGGGCGGCTGCATATCATTGTTCTGGGCGCGCCTGAGGGCGTTGAGCTGCGTCTGGATGATCGCCTGCCCTTGGACGAGGTGGGCCAGACCGGGCATCTGTTGTCGAACGCCTCGCCCGTGACGGCGGCGCTGGAGGGGGGGCAGACGGTATTGAGGTTCACCCACCCGCTCAGCGGTGAATTCGCGCCTGTCATTTCACTGACGCGGGAGGCCGCAGGGTAGCTTCCGGCCGCTTCGCTCGTCGGCTGTCGATTTCGATCACATTTTGTTGCATGGAGTTGCATTGAAATATGATCAGTGAAATGATGGTTTTCGGCTGACGTATTAGTCGTCTTTAATCGTTCGCATCGTACTGATATATTCTTTTCCTGTAATGATTGAATTTCATAATATTAAAACCCGTCTCACCTGCGAGGGGTGTGGTTTTATATTCCAATTTGATTGACGGTTCGCAATCAATACTAATTATTTGCGATTTATTTTGCGGATTTGTAGATTTTAAACTTAATAATGCTCATTGACGATCTTCGGTTTTTGTATTCACTCTAATTTTCAATCTCCATGTCGGGGCATGACTGTTTTCAGTTCCCTGTGTCTGGGTGGTGTGATGACTGAAAACAAGTCAGACCGGAGCCGCGAAGAAATTGTCGCCCCGACCCGCACCGATCCCGCGCGACGGCGCACGCCATTGCAGGCGCGTGGACAGGCCACCGTTGAGACGATTCTGGAGGTGACGGCGCGACTGGTGGACGAGGTCGGTCATGAGGCGGTGAATACGAACCTGATCGCATCCACGGCCGGCATAAATGTCGCGACGCTTTATCAGTATTTCTCCAACAAACAGGCGATTTTGCTGGCGCTTTTCGAGAGGCAAACCGCCGTGCGTGTGAAGGTTCTGGAGCAGAACTTCACCAATATTGGTATCGATCTGCCGTGGCGCGAGATGATTTATCGGTCTATCGACGCCATGGCGGACATGCGCATGGAGCAGCCGGGATCAGTGGGGATCCGGCTGGCGGTGCTGGCGACGCCAGAACTGGTTGGTTTCGCTCAGAGGGCCAACAAGAGCGCGTCCGAGGCGCTGGCGCGGTCTCTGGTGCGTATGTGCGGGATCCCTCTGGAGCGCGCTCAACTGGTCTCCGCCGTCTGTACAGAGTTTGGAATTGCGCTGATGGATTTGTGGATCCAGCGCGACCCCCGTCATGACCGGTCGGTGCTTGAAGAGATGAAAAGGGTCTATGTGGCCTATCTGGCGACCTATCTGGAGCCCGGCGGCGCCTAGAGCCAACACCGACGAAGCGGACACCGGCTCGTCGCAGAAATTGCTCTGATTATATAGGGTTATGAGCAAAATCCTATCCAATCGGATCGGATACTCTAGGCTTGAGCCTTGCGACGGCTGAGCCAGGCATAGACGGGCGCGGATGCGACCATGAGCAGGGCGGCGTAGAGGGCGGATCTGTGGTCCTCTGCGATGGTCAGTCCCAGAAAGATGACTGAGCCTGCGAGCACAACGCCGGTCGAGACCGGATACCCCCAGGCCCGAAAAGGACGCCGCGCCTCTGGCTCTTTGAAGCGCAGCACGAACAGGGCGACATAGGTCGAGACATAGTTCAGCACGAAGATCACCGCCGCCACGGCGACCAGCTGCTGCAAGGTGCCGCTCATGACCAGCGCGCAGGCGCACAGGGCGGTCAGGGACAGCGCAAGGCGCGGCGTGCCGGCGGCGCCGATCTCTGTCGCGCGATCGGTGAAAAGTCCGTCGCGCCCGGCCGCATACAGAATGCGCGGCGCGACCAGCAGGATCGCATTCACCAGCCCCAGCAGGGTCAGGATGGAGACGATGGTTACAAATTGCGCCCCGCCGCCCGGAATGATCAGCCCGGCGATGTCTGCGGCGGGTTGGGTCGAGCGGGCGAGTTCGGCGAAGGGCAGGGCGTGCAGAAACCCCAGATTGATCAGCGTATAGAGCGCAGTGACCAGCACAGCGCAACCGATCATGGCGCGCGGAATGGTGCGGGGTGCGTCCAGCGTCTCCTCCGCCATATAGATGGCGCCGTACCAGCCGTCATAGGTCACGATGACCGAACGCAGGGCCGTGGTCACGCCCGCAACCAGTCCTACCGACAGCGCCAGGGCATGTCCGCTCGACAGGGCCCCGGCTGCGACAGGCCTGGGCTGAATAGCAGGATGGATGACGAAGCAGGCGACGGTCAGGGCGATCAACAGCACGCCCACCGCGGCGCTGATGCTGTTCTGCAAGAGCCCGCCAATGCGAATGCCGATCCATTGCAGTCCTGCAAACAGGGCTATGATCGCCACCGCCGAAACGGGGCGCCAAATGACGGGGGCATGGGTGAGGTCGGTCAGGAACTCCGCCCCGGTCAAGGCGACATAGGCGATGGTGATGCAGTTCTGGATCCAGTCGTTCCAGCCGATGGCGAAGCCGAAACCCCGACCGAAAGCGCGTCGGGCATAGACATAGAATCCCCCCGCCGTCGGCGACATGGCGGCCAGTTCAGATACTGAAATAGCGCCCAGCGTGGCGTAGAGCCCGCCAAGGATCCAGATCGGCGCCACGAGCGCAGGGCCGCCCAGAGCCGCGGCCACGGTTCCGGGCAGGCGTAATATGCCCACGCCCACCGTATTGCCAAAGGCCAGCGCAATGGTGAAACCGACGCCGAATATCCGGCGCAGCGAGCGACTGGCGGTCCCTGACGCGGTCACCGGCGTAGCGTGGTCAGAAGCGCAAGGACAGACAGCTCAGGCCGCCGTCCATCTTGCGAAACTCGCTCATCTCCAGCGCCAGGGTGTGATAGCCCAGACGCTCCAGTTCAGCGGCGAACTTGGGATAGCCGCAGGCGATGATCACCCGGTCATTCACCCGGATGCAGTTGGCCGCATAGCCTTCTTCCGGCGCCAGTCTGACCAGCTCAAAGCGTTCAAATGCGGGTAGAAGCGGCACGTCATGGGCGATGGCCATACGGTTGTCGCCCAGATACGAAATGCCAGTCTTGAGATGTAACAGGCTGTCTATGCTGCGGATGTCGACGATTTCCGAAGCATAGCCCATGCCTTCCAGGATGGCGGACAACTGGCGCGCGCCCTCTTCGTTGGTGCGGGCGGTGACGCCGATCAGCACCACGCTGTCGGTCTCGCAGATGTCGCCGCCATCCAGCGTGCCGGGCGCCTCGATCCGGTGCAAGCTGTCGTACATTGCGCTCAGGGTCGCGCCAATGGCGGCGATCTCCCCGCGGCGACTATCGGCGCCCGGGCGGGTGATGACTGCGCCTCTGGCGGTGATGACGGCGGCGTCCTCCACAAAGGTGGAGTCAGGATAGGCCTCGTCCGCTGGCAGGATAGATATGGACAGACCGATGTCTCGCAACGCCTGGGCATAGGCGGCGTGCTGGGCCAGCGCCCTGGCGACGTCCGGGCGGCCCTCTGTGCTTGTGGTCACGCCGTCAGCAAAATTGCTGCTGGGCTGGCGAAGAACGGCGCGGGTGAACTGGGTGGACAAGGGCGCAAATCCTGAGGCTGTGATCACTCATGGGTAAGGCGCCGTTGCGCGGCTGTCGATCCTTTAACCGCGTTGCGCCCCGACAGGGTCTGAATACAAAAAGGGCGGACACAGTCGATCCGACCGCGCCCGCCCTTTCTTCAAGGCCTGACTGGAGATCAGTTATAGATTTCGAACAGACCAGCGCCGCCCTGACCGCCGCCGATGCACATGGTCACCACGCCCCATTTGGCGCCGCGACGACGGCCTTCCTGCAGCAGGTGGCCGGTGCAGCGCGCGCCGGTCATGCCAAAGGGGTGGCCGATGGCGATGGAGCCGCCATTGACATTGTACTTGGCGGGATCGATGCCCAGCTTGTCACGGCTATACAGGCACTGGCTGGCGAAGGCTTCGTTGAGTTCCCAGATGTCGATGTCGTCGACGGTCAGGCCCTGACGCTTCAACAGCTTGGGCACGGCGAAGACCGGGCCGATGCCCATCTCGTCCGGCTCGCAGCCCGCCGCCGCCCATGACACGAACCGCCCCAGGGGTTGAAGCCCGCGGCGCTCCGCCTCCTTGGCCTCCATCAGCACGACCGCGGCCGCGCCGTCCGAAAGCTGGCTGGCGTTTCCTGCGGTGATGAACTTGCCGGGCCCCTTCACCGGTTGCAGGCTGGCCAGACCTTCAAGCGTGGTTTCGGGGCGATTGCACTCGTCGCGATCAACCACATAGTCGACCAGCGATTCTTCCTTGGTCTCCTTGTTGACGACCTTCATCCTGGTCGCCATCGGGACGATCTCGTCCTTGAACAGGCCAGCCTTCTGGGCGGCGGCCATGCGGCGTTGGGATTCGAGAGAATATTCGTCCTGATATTCGCGGCTTAGCCCATAGCGTTCAGCCACAATATCGGCGGTGTCGATCATGGCCATGAAGATGGCCGGCGCGATGTTCAGAAGCTCCGGGTCAACCGATTCCTTTGGCACGCCGCCGCCGGGGACGGAGATGCTCTCCACGCCGCCTGCGACCACGCAGTCGGCATTGTCGCCGCGAATATGGTTGGCCGCCATGGCGATGGCCTGAAGCCCGGAAGAGCAGAAACGGTTGATGGAGACCCCGCCCGTGGTCTTGGGCATACCCGCCAGCAAGGCCGCCAGTCGTGCGATATTGGGCGCGGCGTGAGCGTTGTTGCCCAGATAGCAGTCCTCGACGAAATCAGCCTCCACGCCCGACTTGGCGACGGCGTGTTTGATGGCGTGAGCCGCCATGGACATGGGCGGCGTCACATTGAATCCGCCCCGGCCCGCCTTGGCCAGGCCCGTACGGGCATAGGAAACGATAACAGCCTCGCGCATATGGTCTTCTCCCTTTGTTGGTTAGGAGAAGTATGGCGGGCGAAATCGTCGCTGACAAACCCCTTGCTGAACTGGGCGTCATTTTCGTCGTCTTTTTCAGACCACGCGATGAAACAAGGGCGCGCCCTGCATGATGCGCCGACAGTTTTCCAGGGCGATGGTCAGGCTGCGTTGCAGGGTCTCCGGCGTCAGCCAGGCCACATGCGGCGCCAGAACGACATTGGGCAGGGCGAAGATCGGATTGTCCGCAGGCGTCGGCTCGGCGGCGAACACATCCAGACCCGCGCCTCGCAGACGGCCTGCGGACAGGGCGCTGAACAGCGCCGCCTCGTCCACCAATTCGCCCCGCGCAGTATTGATCAGCACAGCGCCGGGCTTCATGCGGTCCAGGGCGTCTGCATCGATCATGCCGCGCGTTTCGTTCGTGGCGGGAGCGTGCAGCGACACAATATCGGACCGCTCCAACAGTTCAGGTAGCGGGGCAAATGGATAGGGCGCATCGGCGTGCGCACGTCGCGCCGTATAGATCACCCGGGCGCCCAGCGCGGACAGAACCGGCGCAAGCCTTTGAGCAGACTGACCAAAGCCGACCAGCCCGACCGTTCGACCGCCGATCTCGCCGACCTGATCCAGCCGGGCTGCGTCCGGCCGCCAGCCCTGGCCACGGCGTGTGAGGGCGTCCAGATAAAGGGTCTGGCGCAGGACGGCGAACATCAGGGACAGGGCCTTTTCCGCAACGGCCTGACTGTTGGAGCCGGGCATGTTGCAAACCGCGACGCCAGCGGCCTGCGCCGCATCCAGCGCGATCGTGTTCACGCCCACGCCGATCTTCTGGATCAACTTCAGCCGCGGCGCAGCTCTGATGACCTCTGGCGTGACGGGCTTGAGCACATGCAACAGCGCGTCGGCGTCAACCATCTCTTTGGCAAAAGCGGCTTCGTCCGCTTCGTCGATCACGATTACGGCGTCATCTGCGCCAAACACGTCAGCGATTTGGCGGCGAAAGCCGGGGCTGGCCTTGTATTGCAGGACAATCTTCATCTGAACCCAGTGTGCTGGCCAGGGAAAGCGCAGGCAAGACCTGCCCGCCGGGAAACCGAAAATCATCCGGATTCAGCGCCGCCGGATCAAGATTATGCCTTGTGCCCCTAGCACGGCCCACGCCTTGCCGTGCTAGCATTGGGCAGAACAACACCCCGGCAGAGGGCGAAGGGCGCAATGGCGTTGCAGCAGGACATCGATAATCGGATTCCGATCACCTGCGCGCTGATGCTGGCGACCCTGATGAACACGCTGGACGGCACGATCGCCAATGTCGCTCTGCCGCATATTCAGGGCAGCGTTTCGGCGGCTCAGGATCAGGTGACCTGGGTGCTCACCTCCTACATCATCGCCACCGCCATCATGATGCCTTTGTCCGGCTGGCTATCCCAGAAGTTCGGACGCAAGCGCATGTTCATCCTGTCCATCGGCGGCTTCACCCTGGCCTCCATGGCTTGCGGGCTGGCCACCAACCTTCCTGAAATCGTGATCTTCCGCATCATTCAGGGGCTGGCGGGCGCGTCGCTCATGCCCCTGTCGCAGACCGTCATGTTGGACCTGTTCCCGCTCAAGCTCCTTCCGCGGGTCATGAGCATCTGGAGTGCAGCGATCATGCTGGGGCCGATTGCCGGTCCCACGCTTGGCGGCTGGCTGACGGAAAATCTTTCATGGCGCTGGGTGTTCTTCATCAACCTGCCCATTGGCGTCGGCGCGCTGGTGGTCCTGAACATGTTCATGGCGCGCGACGACGGCGGTCGGCAGAGACCCTTTGATTTTCTGGGTTTTGGCGCGCTCAGCCTGTTCGTCGGCGCCTTTCAGCTGATGCTTGACCGTGGGCCGTCGCAGGACTGGTTCGCTTCGCCGGAAATCATGATCGAGGCGGCGCTGGCCTTGCTGGGCCTCTATCTGTTCATCATCCAGACCGTGTCGGTGGAGCATCCCTTCTTTCCGCGCGAACTGGCGCGGGACGGCAATTTTGTCGGCGGCATCGTGGTCAGCTTCTTCGTCGGGGTGCTGCTCTTCTCCACCAGCGCCATCCTGCCATCCTTCATGCAGAACCTGCTGGGCTATTCGGCCTTGCAAAGCGGTTATGCGAGCGTGACGCGCGGGTTCGGCTCTCTGTTCGCGTTCATACTGGTGCCGTCAATGATCGCCAGACTGGGCGCCAAACCGACCTTGACCCTCGGCGTCCTGTTCAGCGGGGCCTCGCTTTTCCAGATGTCATGGTTCGACCTGTCCATGTCCACGGACCTGATCCTGCTCTCAGGCTTTATTCAGGGGATCGGCGTGGGGCTGATGTTTGCACCGCTCAGCACGCTGACCTTCGCCACCCTGTCGCCGGTGTGGCGGCCAGATGGCACCATCTTGTCGAGCATGTTGCGCAGTCTGGGCTCCAGTGTCGGCATCTCCGTCGTGCAGGCGACCTTGACCAGCCAGAGCGCCGTCAGCTTCTCGCGACTGGCGGAGCATGTGACGGCGGGTAATCCAGCCCTTGCAGGCGCCCTTCCACGCGGCCTGTCGGCGGACTCGTCGGCTGGCATGCTGGCCCTGCGTGGTATGGTGACGCGCCAAGGCGCCATGCTGGCCTATGATTACATTTTCGCCTGGATGGCGCTGTTTGTGCTTTTGTTGCTGCCCCTTGTCCTGCTTCTGAAACGCCCGAATCCGACCGCCGCTCCACCGTCAGCGGCTGAATCGGTCAGTGAATAACCCCTGATCTGAAGCGCCCGTGGAGGTCTGAATGTCCGATTTCGTTCTGCATAGCGTGCCCGGCAGCCCCTATGGCCGCCAGGTTCTGATCACCCTGGAGGAGGTGGGCGCGACCTATCGGTTTGCGCCGATCGCGCCCGGCGCTTCGCAGTCGCCGCAGTATCGCCAGCTGCATCCCTTCGGGAAGATTCCCGCCCTGACCCACGGCGACTTCCACCTTTATGAGACCCAGGCCATCATTCGCTATATCGACCGGGTTGCGGGCGCTGGCGCTCTGACTCCGGCCGACCCCAAGGCCGCCGCCCGAATGGATCAGGCCTTGAACATTTCCGACTGCTATCTGTTCCAGGGGGTGGGAAATGTGATCGGATTCCAGCGCATTGTGGGCCCGATCCTGCTGGGGCTGACCACGGATGAGGCGGCCGTGGCGGCGGCCATGCCCCAGGCCCATACGGTGTTCAATGAACTGGGACGTCTATTGGGCGACCAGCGCTTTTTCACGGGCGAGGCTGTGAGCCTGGCCGATATTTCCCTGATCAGCCAGATGGACTTCCTGGCCGCGACGCCGGAATGGCGGGACCTGACCGGCGCCAACCCAAATCTGGCGAAGTGGCTGGAGCGCATGAACGCCCGGCCCAGCCTGTTGGCGACGACCTGGGAAAAGGTCGCCGCCATGGCTGCGGCGCCTCAGGCCTGATCGGCGTATCCGGCGTAGGAGTGCTTCAAGGACGCGTGGTTCAGCAGCATTTCAGCCTTCTGGACCTTGCCCGCCGCATCGAAAATCCGGGTCCTGACCCAGAAGCTTTCGGTGCGGCGGCTCTCCGCCAGGGCCACGACCTCTCGGCGGATAAGATAGTCCTCGCCCACGAAGAGCGGGCCGTCGAGCATGCGGATTTCCTGATCGGCGAACAGACCGACAGCCGGGCCCTTGACCGGAAAGGCGGCCTCCCGGCTGGAATATTCAGCCAGCACGCTGACCATCTCCAGCGGAATGATCGCCCGGCCCCAGGGCGTGCTGCCGGCGTCTGAATACCAGGGCGAGGTCTCGGTGATGGCCGAAAGCTTCTGGTTCAGCGAAAAGGGATAGAGCAGGCCCATATTCTGGTCCGGGTCCATCCGCACAGGCTCATCCTTCGCGCCGGTCATGCCCAGATGCAGGTCGGCAAGGATCAAAAGGCGCCCGGGTGGACGTAGGGCCGCCATGCGTTCTTCCAGCAAGGTCGCGCCGAAGTCGGGGCCAAGGCTGGCGCTGGCCTCCAGAACCGGCGTGCCGTCGGCCTTCTGCGCCCAGACGCGGGTTTGGGTGACGCCCGGTTTGGGGACTTCAGCAAAGGCGCGCACCTCTTCACCCTCGACCACCATGTTCTGATAGTGCGCGCTGATGCAGCCCCGCTCGAACCAGGCCTCGCCCCAGATCTGGTGCAGAAGCGGCGGGAAGAGGCTGAAATGGGTCGGGCCTTCGATCGGACCGGCGCGGAAGCCAAGCTTTTCCGCCATGGCGTCGTCGTGGATGGATGCGTGGCCGCCATATTCCTGATCCGCCAGCATCTGCCGGGGCTGGCGCAATGGCCCTTCAAGGATCAGGGGGGTGTCGAAACTCATCTGGCGCGCTCCCGCATGTTGATTGAGCCCAGCTTAGCCTCATTGGCCGCTGATGGAGAAGGGGCGAGGCGAGGAAGGCGCGTGATGCGTTGTGTATTGACGCTTTAACTGCCACTATTTGCCGACAGGTGCGATGCGGGCCCGGTCCGACAGATCGCGCATTGTCAGGAGGGAGAGGACCCATGTCTCTCAAGTCGCTGCTGGTTCCCAATCTTGTCGCACTCATGACAAGCGAACGACGTCTGACGGCGGCGCGCCGGAAGGCGGAGAAAGCACGCAAAGCGGCGGGTGGCGCTCATCTGGCGTCCTATTTTCATCAACTTGATGATCCCTATTCGCACTTGGCGGCTCAGGCGCTGAATCTGCTGTGCGCGCGATATCAGATCGAGCTGTCGCCCTATATCGTTCCACCGCCTCACGACTGGGCCGCGCCGGAGCGGGAGAGATTGAAGGCCTATGCCCGAATCGACTGCGAGAGGCTGGCGGGCCGCGCGGGGCTGTCATTCCATCACCACGGGCTGCAACCGGCGGATGCTGATCTGACGGCGGCGCAGGCTGTTCTGGGCGTGTGCAAGGACGAGCGATTCCTCGATACGGCCGTGGCGCTGGGCGAGGCGCTGTGGTCTGGCGAACCGGTGGGACGGGTTGGACCAGAAGATGTGACGGCGGGCGAGGCGGCCGTCGCTCAAGGCGAGCAGCGGCGCGAGGCGCTGGGCCATTTCATGAGCGCCATGATCCATTATGGCGGGGAATGGTACTGGGGACTGGACCGTCTGCACTATCTGGAGCAGCGATTGAGCGCGCTGGGCCTGCGTAAGGCGGACGCTCCCGAAGGGTTTATATTCGCACCGCCGCAGACGCCCTCGGGCGACGCATCCGTCGCGGGCGCCTCGACCGCCGTGTTGCATTATTACCTGTCGTTTCGCAGCCCTTACACCTACATCGCCGCCCAAAGGGCCAAGGCGCTGGCGGACAAATACGGGGCGGAGCTGCGGTTGAGGTTCGTTCTGCCCATGGTCATGCGCGGTCTGCCCGTGCCGCCGATGAAGAGCCGCTATTTCACCCTCGATACGGCACGCGAAGCCAGGCGTCTGGCCGTGCCCTTCGGGCGCATCTGCGACCCGGTAGGTCGCCCGGTGGAGCGGGGCTACAGCCTCCTGCCGTGGGCCATGGCGCAGGGGCGGGGCTATGAGTTCTGCCTGTCCTTCATGCGTCACGTCTGGTCATTGGGTGTGGATGCGGGTGACGATGCGGGCCTGAAGCGGATCGTGACGGCGGCAGGACTGGACTGGTCGCAGGCCAGGCCGCTGGTGGGCAATGACGACTGGCGCGCCGAGGCCGAGCGCAATCGGCTGGAGCTTCTGGAGCTTGGCCACTGGGGCGTGCCCTGTTTTCGCGTGGGAGATGTCGTGGTCTGGGGGCAGGACCGGCTATGGGTCATCGAAGACGCATTGCGCGCCCTGACACGAACGGAGGCGTCCTAGACCAACGGAGAGATTGACGTCTGCGGCGGCAGTGAGCGTAAGAATGGCGTCAAGGTCGAGCGCCCGACGCGCGCCAGTTTCGGCGCCCAGACTCGACAGTGATGAGGATACGCCATGCTTCCCGGCTTGATGCAGTCTTTCCCGCTTCAGATCTCCACCATTCTCAAGCATGTGGAGGTCGCCCATCATGACCGCGAAATCGTGTCCCGTCTCGTCGACGAGCCGATCTGGCGCTACACCTATGGCGGGCTTGGCAAGCGTTCGGCGCAACTGGCCCATCTGATCCGCCATCTCGGCGTGCGACCGGGCGACCGTGTCAGTTCCCTGGCCTGGAACACCCATCGCCATATGGAGCTGTTCTATGGCGTGACCGGAACCGGCGCGGTGCTGCACACGGCCAATCCACGATTGTCAGATGACCAGATCATCTTCACGATCAATCACGCTGAAAGCCTGGTCCTGTTCTATGACCGCACCTTTGCTGCGCTCGTGGATCGACTGAAGCCGCAAATGCCGACCGTGAAACACTATGTGCTGCTGAGCGACGAGGAACGGTTCGACCCTGGCAAGGTCGACGCCATCTGCTACGAGGCGGCCATTGCGGCTGAGCCGGACCGGTTCGACTGGCCGACCTTCGATGAAAATGCGGGCGCATTCCTGTGCTACACCTCTGGCACGACCGGCGATCCGAAGGGGGTGCTCTATTCGCACCGCTCGGTGGTGCTGCACGGTCTGGCGGGCGGCCTGTCGGGCGCCTTTGGCCTGAGCGCGTTCGATGTCGTGATGCCGTGCTCTTCGCTCTACCACGCCAACGCCTGGGGCCTGCCGTTTGCCGGCGCGATCAATGGCTGCAAATTCGTCCTGCCTTGCGAGAAGATGGACGCGGGCAGCCTGCATGAACTGATCGAGACGGAAGGCGTGACCTTCACCGGCGGCGTGCCGACCATCTGGACCATGTATCTCGACTATCTGGCGCGGACGGGGAAGTCGGCGGGCGCGCTGAAGCGCGTGGTGATCGGCGGGTCGGCCGTGCCGCGCGCCATGGCCCAGACCTTCCAGACGGTCTATGGCGTCAGCGTCCTGCAGATCTGGGGCATGACCGAGACTAGCCCGCTCGGCGTGGTCGCCACTCCGACGCCGTCCCTGGCCGCCAAGGGCGAGGACGAGATGAACGACGTCATCTGGACGCGCCAGGGCCGCTTCCAGTTCGGGGTCGAGCTGAAGATCGTCGACGATAATGGCGATGATCTGCCGCATGACGGCGAGAGCTCCGGGGCGCTATTGGTCCGCGGACCCTGGGTGCTGGAGAAATATTACCGCGCCCAGATGTCGGCGCTGGACGAGAACGGCTGGTTCGACACGGGCGACATCGCTACGCTCGACCCTCAGGGCTTCATGCGCATCACCGACCGCAAGAAGGACGTCATCAAGTCCGGCGGCGAGTGGATATCCTCGATTGATATTGAAAACGCCGCCGTTGCCTGTCCCGGTGTGAGAGTGGCCGCCGTGGTCGGCGTTTTCCACCCCAAATGGGAGGAGCGACCGATCCTGATCATCGAGCGGCATGACGGCGCCGACCTTACCGAAGCCGACGTGCGCGTCTTCCTTGAGCCGCATATCGTCAAATGGTGGACGCCAGACCTCGTCCTGTTCGATACTGTGCCCCTGACGGCGACCGGCAAGATCGACAAGAAGCAGATCCGGGACCGGTACAAGAACGCGCTGGCGGGCTGATTCTGGCCCGGCGCCAAGGCTCGGGAGGCGATTAATGCGACTGAGACAGGTGGCCCTGGCCTCGTATCGGCTGGACGAACGGGTGGAAGCATTCTCCGAGGCCTTCGACCTCGAGGTCGCCTATCGCGATCCTCACATTCACGTTTACGGTCTGCGCAACGCCGTCCTGCCGGCTGGAGGCGGCTTTATCGAGATTGTCGAGCCGGTGCGGGAGGACGCGTCTGCGGCCAGGTTCCTGAACCGGCGCGGCGGGGATGCGGGCTATATGGTCATACTGCAGGTGGCGGACGCGACGGCTGAGCGCGACCGCATCGCAGCCCTTGGCGTGAGGGTGGTTGAGAACATCTCCATGGCCGACTATCGCGCGGCTCACTTCCATCCAGCCGATTTTGGCGGCGTGCTGGTTTCGGTTGATCAGCAACTGAGCGCACCCGACCATCTGGCGCCGGACGCAGACTGGACTCCCGCCGGGCCGGACTGGCGGGCCGCGAAGGGCGAGGTGGCCCTGGATCTGGCGGGCGTGGTGATAGAGGGGCCGGATCCGGACGCCCTGGCTGCGCGATGGTCACAGCTTCTGGCCCGCCCCCTGTCTGGACCCGATGGGCGCCGGTTGAAGCTGGATCGCGGAGAAATCCGGTTTGCCCTGTCAGTTTCAGGCGCATCCACCTCCATTTCCAAAATCTTGCTTAGCGGAGATGTCGAACCGGCGACGATTGGCGGGGTCCGGTTTGTCCCGATGGAGATGGAGTCAGACCAGTCGATCCAGTCTTAAGCGCTGTCGGGGATCGCTCAGACGCGCCAGAGCCAGATAGGCCACGGACAGCGCCACCACGCCGCTGGCGCCGGCGAGAAGGAACATCAGTAATATTTGATACTTGATGGCCTCCAAAGGGTCGACGCCAGCCAGGATCTGACCCGTCATGATGCCGGGCAGGGTGATCAGCCCCGCAGCAGACATCTGGTTGATGATCGGCAGAAGGCCGCGTCGCACGGCCTCGCGCAGGACCGGCAGGGTAGCGCTGTGAAACGCCGCTCCCAGACCAAGCTGGGCTTCGATGCTCGACTTTTCGCGCCATACCCCGCTGACCACGCCGTCCAGGGTGATGCTTCCCGCATTGAGGACCGAGCCCAGGATGATGCCGACCAGCGAGACCGCATATTTGGGATCGTACCAGGGAACCGGACGGATAGCCGAGGTGAGCGCAAGACCCGCCGTAACGGTAGTGGCCAGCAGCACCGCCCCGCTGGCGACCGTCAGCCCGGCCAGTCCCTTGAACCTTCGCCCCGGGCGCGCCGCCATTTCGCGCGCCGCCACCGCCGCCATGACCAGAATAATCATCAGGGTGGCCAGCGGATTATTCAGCGCGAAGACGAAACGCAGCACAAAGCCAATGGCGCTCAGTTGCACGATCATGCGCACCGCCGCCCAGACCAACTGGCGGTGAAGCTGAAGCCGAAGCAGGATCGAGGCTGCGGCGTCCACCGCCATCAGGCTCGCCGCCATCGCCAGATCAAACGGGGTGAGCGAGATCATGTCATGCATGATCGACCAGTCGCCGGTTGCTCATGATCAGTCTTCGCGCTTTCATCCGCTCGCCCTGGGCCGGATCGTGGGAGGCCATCAGGATCACCGCGCCCGCCGCGGCGCGCTGCGCCAATACCGTTTCCACCTGCTGCGCCGATGCGGGATCGAGCGGACCTGTCGGCTCGTCGAGCAGCACGGCCGGACTGTCAAGGACCAGAGCACGCACAAGGGCCAGTCGTTGTCGCTCGCCCGTGGACAGCCGCTCGACCGGACTGTCGAACAGGGTCGCAGCGACGCCGAGCCTTTGCGCCAGGGCCTTGGCGGCCGCGAGGCCGGAGGGCGGGACATGATCCGCCGCCGTGGCCGCCCACCAGCCGGACTCTGCCGCCACATAGGGGATGCTGGCGCGCCAATGATGCGCGGGCATGGCGGCGCGATCCCGTCCGTTCAGAACGACAGAGCCCTCATTGGGGTCCAGATCGGCGATCATCCGCAGAAACAGGCTCTTGCCCGAACCTGATGCGCCACTGATGCAGATAATCTCGCCGCCCGGCGCATCCAGATCGAATGGACCCGCCAGGGCGCTTTTCAGACCTGATATGTGAAGGCCGGTGGGCAGGAGGCAGGCTTTCAAAAATGGAGGGGCGCAGGCGTGGGCCGGGCCATCAGATCCTAGGCCCGCTGTCAGCTCTTGAGCAACCGGATGAAGCGACCAAATATTTCAGGCCTCCGCCGCCAAATCGGCTGAACTTGCGGCTATGCAGCCTTTTTGTTGCGGGGCTGTATTGTGCGCGCCGATGATGATCAAGACGAAACCCACCCCATGCGCCGAGCCAAGCCAATGATGAAAATCGTTCAGTTTCTGCGCATTGTGGCGGTTTCGATGGCGGCGGGCGTTCTGCTGACCGGCTGTGCGACCTTGCCGCGCGATTCGTTTTCGCTGTCCGAGGACGCGATCGCATCGCCCGCGGGCTTCGCCAATGTCCGGTTTACGGAAAACTCGCCCGCCCTCACGGCGGCGATGGAAAAGGCGCTGACGCCTGACGCCCATGGCGATGTGAACGCACTGGCCCTGTCGGGGGGCGGCGCCAACGGAGCCTATGGGGCTGGTCTTGTGTATGGCTGGGGCAAAAGCGGCGCCATGCCGAAGTTCCAGCTTGTGACGGGGGTCAGCACCGGCGCCCTGACCGCGCCCTTCGCCTTTCTGGGCCGGGACTGGAGCGAGCAACTGCGAAAATCCTATCTGGAGGGCAAGGTCTATGTGTTGCTCAAGGGGCGCGGCCTGCTCAGCCTGATCACACCCGGCCTCTTTAGTCGCGCGCCGCTGGATGATCTGGTGCGCGGCTATGTGACGGACGATCTGTTGCGCGCCGTGGCGGCAGAGCACGCCAGGGGACGGCGCCTGCTGGTGGCGACCACCAATCTGGATACGGAACAGCTCATCGTGTGGGACATGGGGGCTATAGCGACGCGCGGCGGCGCACCGGCGCGTGAGCTGTTTGCCCAGGTTCTGGTGGCCTCGGCCAGCGTGCCCGGCGTCTTTCCGCCCAGCCTGATACAGGTGGAGAGCAACGGGCGCCGTTTTGAAGAAATGCATGTCGACGGCCAGACCGAAAGCGCCTTTTTCGCCGTGCCGCCGCGCCTTCTTCTGACCAACGCCGCTTCGGCGCAGCCGGGGCGCGTACAATTCTATATTGTCGTCAACGGGCGTATGGACAGCCTGTTCGCCGTCACGCCGCGCTCGTCCTTGCCGATCCTGGGCCGCAGCTTCGATGTCGCAGCCCGGGCCTCAGTGCGCCAGATGCTGATTTCGACCGCGGAATTCTGCCGCCGGTCTGGCTGCGCCTTGCATGTTTCGGCCATGCCGGTTGAGCAGAAGGACGATCCGCTCGATTTTCGCGCCAAGCATATCCGGAGCCTTTTCGCGGGCGGCCAGGCCAGTCTGGACGCTGACAAGGCGTGGCAGGATGTGTCGCAACTGCCCTGAGCCGGTCCTCATCCGGGCTCATCGCCTGCAAATTAGGCAGACTGACACGACTTGCAGCCTCACGGGCGATTGCACTCCGGGGGCTGGCGTGGTGCATGGACAGGGTGAGGCCGGGTGAGTAGCTCAGCCCTTAAAGGACGCTTGTCGCAAGGAGACGCACCTGTCGGTCATCGCCGCCCTGCATCATGTCACCCGCTATAGATATGATCGCCTCGTCCAGCTGGGCCCGCAGGTGGTGCGCCTGCGTCCCGCCCCCCATTGCCCGACCCTGATTCCCAGCTATTCGCTGAAGATCGAGCCCGCCAACCACTTCATCAACTGGCAGCAGGACCCGCACGGCAACTGGCTGGCGCGGCTGGTCTTTCCAGAACAGACGCGTGAGTTCAGCATCACGGTGGACCTGACGGCCGAGATGAAGGTCGTCAATCCATTCGACTTCTTTGTGGAACCCTATGCAGAGGTCATGCCCTTTGCCTATGGCGATGACCTGAAGTCCGATCTGGTGGCCTTCCTACAGGTCGATGAGGGCGGTCCGGCGCTGGATGAACTGGTGGCGGGGCTGAAGACGGACGGCGCGCCGACGGTCAATTTCCTCGTCGATCTCAATGCGCGCCTGCAGAGCGAAATCCGCTATCTGGTGCGGATGGAGCCGGGCGTGCAGACGCCGGATCAGACCCTGACGCTGAAATCAGGCTCCTGTCGCGACAGCGCGTGGCTCCTGGTGCAGATCCTGCGCAAGCTGGGTTTTGCGGCGCGGTTCGTCTCGGGCTATCTGATCCAGCTCAAGGCCGATATCGACCCGATCGAGGGGCCCCAAGGCACGCGCACCGACTTTACCGACCTGCACGCCTGGGCGGAGGCCTATATTCCCGGCGCGGGCTGGATCGGCTTTGACGTGACCTCTGGCCTGTTGTGCGGGGAGGGGCATCTGCCTCTGGCGGCGGCGGCGCATTATCGTTCGGCAGCGCCAATCTCGGGGGTGGCCAGCTACGCCGAGACCGAGTTCAGCTTCGAGATGGCTGTGACGCGGCTGGTTGAACCGATCCGCATCACCAGGCCGTTTGAGGATGCGGAATGGCAGGCTCTGGACGCGCTGGGCGACCGGGTGGACGCCGACCTCGTCAAGGGCGACGTGCGCCTGACCATGGGGGGCGAGCCGACCTTCGTCTCCATTGATGATTTCCAGTCGGCGGAATGGAACACCGCAGCTCTGGGCGACACCAAGCTCGTCATGGCCAGCCAGTTGATCGAGCGACTGCGCGAGCGGTTCGGCAAGGGCGGGATGCTGCACCACGGCCAGGGCAAATGGTATCCTGGCGAGCCCCTGCCGCGCTGGGCGCTGGGCCTGTTCTGGCGCAAGGATGGACAGCCCGTCTGGCGCGGTCTGGCCGATCACGCCGCGCGCCATACGCCGCGCACGCCGGATGCGGGCGCCTTCCTGACCCGGCTGGCGGCGCGCCTGATGCTGGATCCGGCCCATGTGTCGGCGGCGCGTGAAGACCCGCTGCACTGGATCCGCACCGAGGCCGATCTGCCGCCTGGCGTCGCGCTGGACGAGGCCGAGCTGGACGGCGCCCTGACCCGCGACACCCTGCGCCGGGCGATGGAAGGCGGGCTGTCCAAGGCGGTGGGCTATGTCTTGCCCTTGCGCCGCGCCCTCTATGCGCACGAGGGCGATGGTTGGGTCAGCGAGGCGTGGACCTTCGCCCGCGAGCATCTGTTTCTGATTCCCGGGGATTCGCCGGTCGGGCTGCGTCTGCCCTTGGCGGGCCTGCCGACGGTGGCGCCGGACGACTATCCCTATATTGTCTCGCCCGACCCGTTCGAGGACCGTGGCCCTCTGCCGGACCTGTCGGCCATTTACGCCCTGACGACGTCCAAGACGGCCATGCCCGCAAAGAAGAGCGCGAAGGCCAAGCCCTCCATCGTTCGCACGGCCCTGTCGGCTGAGGTGCGAGACGACCACCTCTATGTCTTCATGCCGCCGGTCGCCACGGTTGAGGATTATTTCGAACTTCTGGCCCATATCGAGGTGGCGGCGCAGGACCTGCCCCTGCGGATCGAGGGATATGCCCCGCCGGACGATGCGCGCGTCGGCGTGTTGAAAGTGACGCCAGATCCCGGCGTGATCGAGGTCAATGTCCACCCGGCGGCCAGCTGGCGTGAGGCGGTGGAGATCACGACCGGCGTCTATGACGATGCGCGCGCCGGACGGCTGGGCGCGGACAAGTTCATGATCGACGGGCGCCACACCGGCACGGGCGGCGGCGCGCATGTGGTGATGGGGGCGGCGAGCCCGGCGGACTCGCCCTTTCTTCGGCGGCCCGACCTGTTGAAGAGCATGCTGGTCTACTGGCAGCGTCATCCGGCCCTGTCCTACCTGTTCTCCGGCCTGTTCGTCGGTCCCACCAGTCAGGCGCCGCGGGTGGACGAGGCGCGCCACGATGCCCTTTATGAGCTGGATATCGCCCTGGATTTTGTGCCGCTGCCGGGGGAGGGCGAGCCGCCCGCGCCCTGGCTGGTCGACCGTCTCCTGCGCAATCTGCTGACCGATGTGGCGGGAAATACTCACCGCAGCGAGATCTGCATCGACAAGCTCTATTCGCCCGACGGCTCCGCCGGCCGGTTGGGCCTGCTGGAGATGCGCGGCTTTGAGATGCCGCCGGATGCGCGGATGAATCTGGCGCAGCAACTCCTGATCCGCGCCCTGATCGCCTGGTTCTGGCGCGAGCCGCAACAGGGGCCTCTGGTGCGGTGGGGAACTGCGCTTCATGACCGGTTCATGCTGCCCCACTTTGTCTGGAGCGACTTTCTGGACGTGTTACGGGACCTTAAGAGTGCGGGCTACGCCTTTGATCCCAAATGGTTTGAGGCCCAGCGCGCGTTTCGCTTCCCTGTCCATGGAGAGGTGCAGTATGGCGGCGTGTCGCTGGAGCTTCGACACGCGCTGGAGCCTTGGCATGTCATGGGCGAGGAGAATACGGGCGGCGGCACGGTGCGCTTTGTCGACTCCTCGGTGGAGCGGCTTCAGGTGCTGGCGACCGGCTTCAACCCGGCGCGCCACATCATCACCTGCAATGGCCGCGCCCTGCCCATGACCCCCACGGGCGCCTCGCTGCAGGCGGTGGCGGGCGTGCGCTACAAGGCCTGGAAGCTGCCAAGCGGTCTGCATCCGACCCTGCCGGTCGATGCGCCCCTGACCTTCGATATTGTGGACAGGGCGAATGGGCGCTCTCTCGGCGGCTGCGTATACAATGTCGCCCATCCGGGCGGACGCAGCTATGACACCTTCCCGATCAACGCCTATGAGGCCGAGGCCCGCCGCAAGGCGCGGTTCCAGAGCCACGGCCACAGCCCCGGCGATCTGGCGCCCGCGCCGCCGGAGCTGTCCTGGGAGTTTCCAACCACGCTGGATCTGCGGCGCAAGGGCTGAGCGTCATCCGCTCAGCTCGAAACCGCCTCAGGTCAGGGCCTCGCCCGCCGCGTCAAGGCCGAGTTCCGCCAGCACTTCTGCGGTGTGTTCGCCAATGCGGGGCGGGTCGCGGCGGATAGTGGCGGGCGTGCGCTCGAACCGCAGTCCGGGCTTCATCGCCTTGTAGGCGCCTTCGCTGTCCAGATGGCGTTCTTCAAAGAGGGTCTGGCTGAGTTGCGGATCGTTGAAGATGTCCATCGGCCGGTTGGCGCGCATGGCTGGCACGGAGTGCTCGCGGCACAGCGCCATCCATTCCTCATTGGTATAGGCGCCCGCCGCCTCCTCCATCATGGCGTAATATTCGGCGACGCGTTCCTTGCCCGATGCTTTTGAGGTGAAGCGCTCGCTCTCATAGGCGTCTGGCAGGCCGCCCAACTCCATGAATTTGGCCGATTGGACGGGCGTCGCCGGATAGATGCAGATATAGCCGTCCTTGGACTTGTAGGGGCGGCGATAGGGGGTGAGCGAGGTGGTGAAGCCGAAATTGCCCGTGGGGGGTGTATAGGTCTGGTTGTACAGATGCTCGGCCATGATGAAGCCGGTGAAGGTTTCCAGCATGGGCACAGCGACATATTGCCCCTCTCCGGTATGTTCCTTGTGACGAAGGGCCGCCAGGGTCGCGATGGTTGCGAACAGGCCGCAGGTCTTGTCTGCGATGACTGAGGGCAGGGGACGGAAGGCGGCGGTCGGGTCGCCCAGTTGATCGAGCCCGCCGGAGCCGCTGGCCGACTGGATCAGGTCGTCAAACGCCTGAAGCCCTGCATAGGGACCGGCGGCGTCATAGCCCATGGCCTCGACATAGATGATGTCCGGCTTGATGGCGGCCACGTCGGCATAGGCGAAGCCCATCCGGGCCAGAGCCTGGGGCCGCATATTGTGAATGAAGATGTCGGCGGTCGCGATCAGCTTGCGAAGCGCGCGCTTGCCCGGCTCCGACTTCAGGTCCAGGGCAACCGAGCGCTTGTTGCGATTAAAGGCGATGAAGGTGGGGCCCAATTCTTTGGAATTGGGGGGCTTTCCGTTGCGCCTCTGGCGGTCGCCAGAGGGCTCCTCGATCTTGATCACATCGGCGCCCAGATCGCCCAGGGTCTGGGTCGCATAGGGACCGAGCACGTACTGGGTCAGGTCGACGACGCGCACGCCGTTCAGCGCACCCTTGGGCAGGGCCTTGTTCGATGGATCGGTCGGGTTCGTCATGCGTGTCTACTCCCAAAGGCTCGGCTCGGCCTGTTTGTCGGCCCGTTCATGCGCCCAATCAGACCCGTTTTCGGCGCACAAGAAAAGTCTGTGTTTGCAGTCTGCGCGGTCGGCGGCTCTGGACATGGGGCTGCGCCTGCCGCAATGCGTCTGTCTTGCGTCAGGTGACGGCGCGGAAGGATAGATGGATTTGACCCAGAGCCCCGCCGCCTGCGTTTTTGGCGCCCCGCCGCACGGACTGCCCGTGGCCCGGATCGGGGCGGTGCAGGTCTCTCCGCTCACGCCCGGTTCGGTGGCGCTTGAGGATCTGGCGGCGGACAGTCTGGAAGATGCCGTGATCTGCGCCCCGCCGGGTACGGTGGAGCGTCGTTATGTGCTGGCCCTGACGCTCAGGGCTCTGAAGCCCGGCGCGTCGATGACGGTGATGGCGCCCAAGGACAAGGGCGGCTCAAGGCTTGGCAGGGAACTGGCCGATTTCGGCTGCGAAGTGGACGAAAACGGGCGCCGCCATCAGCGGATATGCGCGACGACGCGCCCTGCGACGCCGGTCGGGGTCGAGGCCGCGATCGAGGCGGGACGCCCAAGGATTGTCGAGCGGCTCGGCCTCTGGAGCCAACCGGGCCTGTTCAGTTGGGATCGACCCGATCCCGGTACAGAGCTTCTTCTGTCCGTGCTGCCCGCCCTGTCCGGCAAGGGCGCCGATCTGGGCTGTGGCGTCGGCCTGATCGCACGCGCCCTCCTGGTCAATCTGGCCGTGACAGGACTTGATCTGGTGGATGTGGATCGGCGCGCCATAGCTGCTGCGGAACATAATGTGCTCGACGCCCGCGCCCGCTTTCACTGGAGCGACGTCAGGGCGGCGCCGGACTTGTCCGGCCTCGATTTTGTCGTGATGAACCCCCCGTTCCATGATGGCGGCGCGGAGGACAAGGCCTTGGGGCAGGCCTTTATCCGACGCGGCCGCGACATGCTGCGCAAGGGCGGGGCGATGTGGCTGGTCGCCAATCGGCACTTGCCCTATGAGGCTGTCCTGAATGAACAGTTCTCGGCCGTGACGCCGCGCGCCGACAAGGCGGGTTTCAAGGTCTATGAGGCGCGCCGATGAGCGTGGCCACGCGTCTTGACCGGCTTCTGGCCAATATGGGCTATGGATCTCGGCGTGAGATGCAGCAGCTGGTCAAGCAGGGCGGCGTGACGCTGGACGGGGCGCCCGTCAAGGTCGCCGACATGAAGGTCGATGTCGGACTGGACCTGTCCGACCGGTTAAAGATCCGCGGCGCACGCCTCGATCCGCCGCCGGGTCTGGTGCTGATGATGCACAAGCCTGTGGGCGTGACCTGTTCGCACAAGGATGCAGGCGTGCTGGTCTATTCCCTGCTGCCCAACCGCTGGCGCGCGCGGGAGCCGGCGATTTCCACCGTCGGGCGGCTCGACAAGGAGACCTCGGGCCTTTTGCTGCTGACCGATGACGGGGACCTTCTGCACCGGATCATCTCGCCCCGCAAACAGGTGGCCAAACGTTACCTGGCCAGGCTCGCCCGTCCGCTTGACGGCGGCGAGGCGGCCCTGTTTGCCGCGGGCGGGCTGATACTGGAGGGCGACGACAAGCCGGTCGCGCCTGCGCTGCTGGAACCCATTTCGCCCAATCAGGCCTATCTGACGGTGACGGAGGGGCGGTATCATCAGGTTCGGCGCATGTTCGCCGCCGTCGGCAATCACGTGGAGGCGCTTCATCGCGACCGGATAGGCGCGCTGGAATTGCCAACCGATCTGGAACCGGGGCGCTACCGCCTGATGACCCCGGACGAGATCAATGCGATCTTCGCCCCCGGCGCCAGTGAGAGCGCCGCCTGAACTGACTCTGGAGTTTTCCGCCGATGAACGCCGCCGCGCCGCCGACCGCTAAGGACCCGGACGAATATCTGGGCCTGCCCGGCTGGGTCTATTCCAATGCGGCCTTCTATGAGCAGGAACAGCGAAAGGTGCTGGCGCCGTCCTGGCAGGTGGTCTGCCACCTGAACGACATCCCCAAGGCGGGCGACTATCACACCTTTGATTTCATTGGCGAAAGCATCATCGTCGTGCGGGGGCAAGATGGCCATCCGCGCGCTTTCAATAATGTTTGCCTGCACCGCGCCGCGCGTCTTCTGGACGGGCCCAGCGGGCATTGCGGGCGCGTGGTCTGCCCCTACCACGCCTGGACCTATGACCTGCAAGGCCAGTTGATCGGCGTGCCCTTTCGCGACACCTATCCCGATCTGCGCATCACTGAGCGCAAACTTCCGCCGGTTGATCTGGAAGTCTTCATGGGCTTCATCTTTGTGCGGCTGGAGGGCGGCGGGCCGAGCGTGGCTGAGATGATGTCGCCCTATGCAGCCGAAATGGCGCCTTACCGTTTCGAGGACTTGCAGCCCTTTGGCCGCGTGACGCTTCGCCCCCGTAATGTGAACTGGAAGAATATTGGCGACAACTATTCTGATGGTTTGCACATCAATGTGGCCCATCCCGGCCTGACCCGTCTGTTCGGCAAGGGCTATGGGGTGGAGGCCTCGTCCTGGGCGGACAAGATGTGGGGTCAGCTTCTCGACGAGCCTTCGGACAACATTTCGGAGCGGGCCTATCAGGCGATCCTGCCCGATGTCGATTATCTGCCGTCGGAGCGCAAACGGCTGTGGACCTATTTCAAGCTCTGGCCAAATGTCGCCTTCGATATCTATCCCGATCAGATCGACTTCATGCAGTGGATCCCGGTCTCTCCGACTGAAACCTTAATCCGCGAGATCGCTTATGCCGTGCCGGACCAGCGGCGCGAGATGAAGGCGGCGCGCTATCTCAACTGGCGCATCAATCGTCAGGTCAACGCCGAAGACACGATCCTTGTGCAGCGGGTCCAGGAGGGCATGGCCTCGCGTCGGTTCGAGCCCGGTCCGCTGAGCGAGCAGGAGGTCAGCCTGCGCAGCTTTGGCCGCCGCCTGCGCAGTCTGATCCCCGAGGCGCGAAACCGCCAGCCGCCGCCGGGCTGGTGACCAACGGATCAATGTAAAGGAATGCAGCGGCCCAACTTGCCAAGGGGCGAGGGTGAGCTAAGCTGGCGTCAAGAACAGGGCTGTTGAGGCGCCATGATGCGCGGGCACAGGCCCGAAATCGCCATAGGGGAACATTATGGATCTGAGTTTCAAGCCTGAACACGCCGCCTTCCGCCTCGAAGTGCGGGCCTGGATTGAAGCCCATTTCCCTCAGGCGATCCGCGACAAGCAGGCCACGGGCGAGCACCTGAACAAGGAAGAGATCCTGTCCTGGCACAAGATTCTTCACCAGCATGGTCGCCTGACCCCGTCCTGGCCCAAGGAATGGGGCGGCAATGACTGGGATGCCGTGCAGCGCTATATCTGGTCTGAAGAACTGGCGCGCGCCAATACCAGCCAACCCTCGTTCGGTCTCGGCATGATCGGGCCGGTGCTCTACACGTTTGGCACGCCGGAGCAGAAGGAAAACCTGCTGAAGCCGACCCTCGCGGGCGATATCTGGTGGTGCCAGGGCTATTCGGAGCCGGGCGCCGGGTCTGATCTGGCGGGACTTTCGACTCGCGCGGAACGCTTCACCGGCGATGATGGCAAGGACTATTACCGGGTCAACGGCCAGAAGACCTGGACCACCCAGGGTCACTTCGCCGACTGGGGCTTTTTCCTTGTTCGCACCAATCCCGACGCCAAGAAGCAGGAAGGCATCAGCTTCCTGCTGATCGACATGAAGTCGCCGGGCATCACGGTCCGCCCGATCATCACCATCGATGGCGGTCACGAGGTCAATGACACCTTCCTGGATAATGTGATCGTGCCGGTCGAGAACCGGATCGGCGAGGAGAACAAGGGCTGGACGGTCGCCAAATATCTGCTGGGCCATGAGCGCACGGGGATAGCCGGGGTCGCGCGCTCAAAGCGCGGAATTGAGCGTCTGCGCGAAGTCGCCGCCAAGGCGCCTGCCGATAATGGCGCGCCCCTGATCCGGGACCCCGATTTCCGTCGCAAGATCGCGGAACTGGAGATCGACCTCAGCGCGCTCGAATATACCGAACTGCGCACCCTGGCCGCCGAAAGCAGCGGTCGCGGACCAGGGCCGGAAGCCTCCATGCTCAAGGTCAAGGGCACCGAAATCGGGCAGCGCCTGACCGAACTGACTCTGGAAGCGGCGGGCAATCAGGCGCAGCCCTATTTCCGCGGATTCCCGCAGGACGGGGGCAATGCCGAGCCGATCGCCCCGGACTTCGCCTTCAAGTCGGCGCCCGTCTATTTCAACATGCGCAAAACCTCCATTTTTGGCGGCTCCAACGAGATCCAGCGCAACATCATGGCCAAGGCCGTTCTGGGTCTGTGAGCGCTGTCCATTCGGAGGATGCGACGCCATATGGCGGCATAGGTGCGCGGCTGGACGCCTTGCCGGCGGATTGGCGCGTCTGGCGGCTGATTGTTCTGGTCTCGCTCGGCGGATGCTTCGAGTTCTATGACCTGATGATGACGGCCTATATCTCGCCGGGACTTGTCCATGCGGGGCTGTTCCGCGAAGGCGCCGCAGGGCTGTTTGGCCAGAGCGATCAGGCCATGTTCGCCGCCGCAACCTTTATGGGCCTGTTCATCGGAACAGTGGCCTTTTCGCGTGTCGCAGACCGGTTCGGGCGGCGTGCGATCTTCACCGCTTCGCTGATCTGGTACGCTGTGGCGACGCTGGCTATGTCCGCTTCCCAGAGCGACGCGCAGATCATTCTCTGGCGGCTGATTTCCGGCGTCGGGATCGGTGTTGAGCTTGTGACCATAGACGCCTATGTGTCCGAAATCGCGCCCGCAAGGCTTCGGGGCCGCGCGTTCGCCCTCAACCAGTCGATCCAGTTCGTCGCTGTGCCGGTGGTGGCGTTCGCCTGCTGGCGGTTGTTGCCCTTAAGCCCTTTGGGCGTCGCGGGCTGGCGGTGGGTGATGCTGCTGGGCGCAAGCGGGGCGGTGCTCGTCTGGTTCATTCGGGCGGGTCTGCCAGAATCGCCGCGCTGGCTGGAGCGTAACGGCCGCCTTGCCGAGGCGGACCTCATTCTGCGCCGACTGGAAGGGCGAAGCGCGTCGCCGCCGATGGCCGAACCGACGCCGACGCCTGCGCCGCATCCGGTCGGTCGGCTGGCTGAGGCGTTCAGCCCAGCCTATCGCCGTCGCACGGTCATGCTCGTCCTGTTCAACATCTTTCAGGCCATCGGCTTCTATGGTTTTGGCAACTGGGCGCCGTCCCTGATTGCGGCGCGCGGTCATTCTGTGACGCACAGCCTGGGCTATTCTTTCGCCATAGCCGTCGCCTATCCGGTCGGGCCGCTCATCTGTTCGTTTTTTGCGGATCGATTTGAGCGCAAGACCCAGATCATCGCCGCCGCCTTGACCACCGCCGTTCTGGGCCTGACCTTTGCCAGCCAGAGTGCGCCTCTTGCGCTGATCGCGCTTGGGATTGGCGTGACCTTTTCCAACAACCTTATGTCCTACGCCTATCACGCCTATCAGGCGGAACTTTATCCCACGCGATTTCGAGCCTCGGCTGTGGGCTTTGTCTATGCGTGGAGCCGGCTGTCCACCGTGGCGTCCAGCTTCATCATCGCCGGGCTTTTGAAAGGTTTTGGCGCGCCCGGCGTGTTCACCTTCATCGCGCTCGCCATGGGGGTGGTGGTGGCGTCGGTCGGGCTGCTCGGGCCCAAGACCTCGAAACTTGGTCTGGAAAATCTCTCGACCTGACGTCAAGCCCTATTTGACAAAGGACAGGCCGTCTTCAAAGTCGAGGAACATGTCCATCAATTCGTCCGGCGTGACGATCCGCTTCTCGCCGTGCGGGAAGCGATAGCGCCAGAAGCTGATAATGTGCTGCATGGACCCCAACTGCTCGCCCAGATCATAGAACATGGCGGGCGCATTGAGCAGGAAGTTGCGGAACTCCATCGGCTGGTTCTTTTGCGTCAGGCCGATATAGGCGCTGTCATAGATGGCGATCATCCGGCGCACATTTTCTGATGTGCTCATCAGGGCGCGCTGGATCTTTTTCCGGGCTTCAGGAATGTAGGCGGAGGCTTCAGCATTGCGCGGACCGCGGGGATGGGTGTCGTCGATCTCGCCCATGACTTCGGCCATGGGCTTGAGCAGGTCGCCCAGCACCCATTTGTAGTACAGAAAGCCGCGCCAGGAGAACATGCCGTCGCTATATTCCTGCTCGGTCAGCTTCAGCGTGTCTTTGAGCGGTTCAAAGCCGGCGTCCGGCGAGTTGGACAGCAGTTTTTCCACCATGCGCGAGGCATAGGCCACAGACCCCGCGCCGGATCCGGCGGACAGGGTGACCAGCGCCATGACTTCCTGCCGTACGAAATCGAACATGCGTTGCAGATCGCCTTCCGAGATCGCAAAATAGGGGCGTGCGGGCTCGATGTCGCTGCGCTTCAGATATTCGCGCAGCAGGAAGGGGTCCAGGGTTGGCAGACTGGTGATCAGGTCGATGACCATGCGGTCCCGGGTGCCTGCCTTAAGGTCATCGCCAAAGTTGTCTTTCAGCAGTTTTTCGTAGTCATTCTGCCCGACGAAGAAGGACTGGGCGCCGAAGCGCAGATCCGACCCATCTATCGGGATGAGAACCTTGGTGACGATGGCCGGCGGCGCTTTGAAATTGAAATGCTCATGAGCCCGCAGCCGATGCTTCAGAATCAGACAGCGATCGAGCGTTTTGTTCTTGAAAAACGGAGCTTTGCGGATTTCGGGGTCGTCGGGGAACTTGCGGTGCGTCTGCAGCAGGTTCAGCACCCGCGAGGTGGAGGCCGACTCCTGTAGCGCAGTGAGACGTCTGATTGTTCTGTCAATTGCCATTTGAGGGGTAGGCTCACTTCACACGCGCAATATGAATCCTGTTTAGGCGCCAAACATTAAGAAGATTGATCTCAGCTCAAAAAGGGCGGTCTTGCTGACGAGAATTCGCCGTATCCACGCGCTTTTCGCTGTCCGGTTGCGCAGCGTGGATCAGGCGGTTACGGATGATGACTTGAGCGGGCGTTCAATGGCGTCGCCACCGGATAGGCCTTTTTGATGCGTCGATCCCTCGACCGGCTGTTGAAATTTCGCCAGCTGCGCATGGTGGAGGCGCTTGTCCGTCACCAGACCCTGACACGCGCCGCCTCTGAACTTGGCCTGACGCAGCCCGCCCTGACCAAGGCGGTGCGCGAGCTTGAAGAGGTGATCGGCGAGCCCCTGTTCGAGCGCCACGCCCGTGGCGTGCGTCCCACCGCCGCAGGCCAGGGTCTGGCTCAATTCGCCCGCGCGAGCCTTGCCGACCTTCGCAGGCTGGAAGAGTCTCTGGACCTGCGCGGCGAGGCGCAGCAGGCCAGCGTCGTGGCGGGCGCCCTGCCTGTGGCCGCAGTCGGCCTCTTGCCTGCGGTGATGCGACGCGTGCGCACTGATCAGGCCGGACTGCGCATTCGCCTTGTGGAGGCGCGGACTGAAGCCCTGCTTGGCCAGTTGGAGGCGGGCGAGGTGGATTTGGTGGTCGGGCGCCTCTATGCCCCGCCAACGCCGGACGGGTTGGAGCGCGAAGCGCTCTATGCCGAGCCGATCAGCATCATGGCCCGCTCCGGCCATCCGCTTCACCGCCTGCGCCGCCCCACGGCGCGCGATGTGGCGGCCTATGATCTGGTCCTGCCGGAGTTCAGCCAGCGAATCGCCCACGATATCGAGCACTTTATGGCCAGTATCGAGCTGGCGGCGTCGCCTGGCTCGATCCGCTCCACCTCGCGCGGCTTTATTCGGGAGATGGTTCTGGGCTCGGACATGGTGACCGTCATGCCGCGCATGGTGATGGGCGGCGATCTGCTGCGCGGTCAGGTCCGGCTGGTGCCCCTGTCGGCGCCCCTGATGGCGCGCCCGGCCGGGGTCATCACCAACCCCCGGCGCGGCGTGTCGCCCGGCGCCCGCTTGCTGATCGGACTGATCCGCCAAACCATAGCCCAACTGGCTATGTCCGGAGATGTAGACATAACCAGATAGAATGGCCCTCGCCGCAATTGCAATGAGCCCGCCAGGCGCTCTTGCGCTACGAATTGGGCGGGCGAGCCGTGTCGCTAAGGTTCCATAGGGTTGAGGCGCAGATGAAGATTGTCATGGCCGGACAGGGCGCCTTCGGGATCAAGCATCTTGAGGCGATCCAGAAGATTGACGGCGTGGAAGTGGCCTCGCTGGTGGGCGGCAGTCCCGACACGACCAGGGCCGTGGCGGAGCGCTTCAATATTCCCCACTGGACGCTCGACCTGGCCGAAGGTCTGGCTCAGCCGGGCGTAGAGGCCGCCATTCTGGCCACACCGACCCAGATGCATGCGGCCCAGTCCATCCAGTGTCTTGAAGCCGGCAAGCATGTGCAGGTCGAGATTCCCATGGCGGACAACCTGAGCGATGCGGTCCGTCTGGACGCCGCCCAGAAGCGGTCCGGAAAGATCGCCATGGCCGGGCATACCCGCCGCTTCAACCCCAGCCATCAGTGGATTCACAACCGGATCCAGGCGGGCGAGCTGAATGTCCAGCAGATGGACGTCCAGACCTATTTCTTCCGCCGGACCAATATGAACGCTCTGGGCCAGCCGCGCAGCTGGACCGATCACCTGCTCTGGCACCATGCCTGCCACACGGTCGACCTGTTCCAGTATCAGACGGGCGAGACCGCCAGCATCGCGCGCGGTGTCCAGGGGCCCGCCCACCCACAGTTGGGCATCGCCATGGACATGTCGATCCAGATGAAGACCCCCGGGGGCGCGGTCTGCACCCTGTCCCTGTCGTTCAACAATGACGGGCCGCTGGGCACCTTCTTCCGCTATATCTGCGACAATGGCACCTATCTCGCCCGGTATGACGACCTGTTTGACGGCAAGGAAAACCAGATCGACGTGTCCAAGGTGGACGTTTCGATGAACGGCATCGAGCTTCAGGACCGTGAATTCTTCGCCGCGATCCGCGAGGGGCGGGAGCCGAACGCCTCGGTCGCCCAGTGCCTGCCCGCCATGCAGACCCTCGACGCCATCGAAAAGAGCCTTGTCTAGGCCATAGCCCCTTCAGCCTGCGCCGCCGCGGCAAAAGCGAGCGCGGGACCTGAGATGACTGGAGACCTCCATGAACCTCGTCGTTCGAAACATTCCCCGCGCTGACGCCGAGGTGATCGATGCGCTGGCCCAATTCGGCGTGGCCACGGTGCACGAGGCGCAAGGCCGCAAGGGACTTCTGGCGCCCTATATGCGGCCCATCTATCGGCCTGCCAGGATTGCGGGCTCAGCTGTGACCTGCGAGGTCGCACCGGGCGACAACTGGATGATCCATGTGGCCGCAGAGCAGTGCAAGCCGGGCGACATCCTGGTCGTGGCGCCGACCAGCCCCTGCGATGACGGCTATTTCGGGGATCTTCTGGCGACGTCGCTACAGGCGCGCGGCGTGCGCGGCCTGATCATGGATGCGGGCGTGCGCGACGTGGCGGAACTGACCGATATGAAGTTCCCCGTCTGGTCCAAGGCGGTCTTTGCGCAAGGCACG
Organism: uncultured Caulobacterales bacterium; assembly: GCA_903858685.1. GTDB lineage: Bacteria > Pseudomonadota > Alphaproteobacteria > Caulobacterales > Caulobacteraceae > CAIMFV01. The sequence goes on from CAIOJR010000101.1 coordinate 61,692, forward strand.
GTCAAGGAGACCTTGGGCAATGTGAATCTGCCCCTGGTCTGTGCAGGCGCCCTCATCCATCCGGGCGATGTGATTGTGGCGGACGATGACGGCGTCTGCGTCGTGCGCAGGGCCGACGCGGCGGCAGTCGCCGAAAAGGCTCGCGCGCGTGAAGCCAACGAGGCCGACAAACGCGCCAGGCTGGCTGCGGGTGAACTGGGTCTGGACATCTACACGATGCGAGAGCGCCTGGCCGAAAAGGGCCTGCGCTGGGTCGACGAGGCTTAAGGCTCATGCAAACGGCCATCCCCTGCACGGTCATGCGCGGCGGCACCTCCAAGGGGCTGTATTTTCTGAGCGGCGATCTGCCCTCGGATGCGCCGACGCGTGATGCGGTCCTGGTGGCCGCCATGGGCTCGCCCGACCTGCGCCAGATTGACGGCATGGGCGGCGCTCATCCCCTGACCAGCAAGGTCGCGGTCGTGTCCGCTTCAAGCCGACCCGATGCCGATGTGGACTATCTGTTCCTCCAGGTGGTGGTGAACGCGCCACGCGTGGACGCCGGTCAGAACTGCGGCAATATTCTTGCGGGCGTCGGTCCCTTCGCCATCGAAAAGGGTCTGGTGGCGACGACGGGGGATGTGACCGATGTGCGCATCCACATGGTCAATACCGGCGCCATTGCCGTCGCAGCGGTGCAGACGCCCGGCGGCGTGGTCGCCTATCATGGCGACGCCCGGATCGACGGCGTGCCGGGAACAGCGGCGCCCATTCCGACGGATTTTCTGGACGTGGCGGGCTCCAGCTGCGGCGCGCTCCTGCCCACGGGACATGCGCGCGATGTCGTCAACGGGGTCGAGGTGACCGCCATCGACAACGGCATGCCCGTGGTGATCATGCGCGCCAGCGATTTTGGCAAGACCGGCTATGAGACGCCCGAAGCGCTTGAATCCGATCTGGAGCTGAAGGCCAGGATAGAGGCGATCCGGCTGGCCATAGGCCCCCTCATGAACCTTGGCGATGTGACGAAGAAGACGGTGCCGAAGATGTGTCTGGTCGCGCCGCCGCAAGGGACGGGCGTGATCTGCACCCGCAATTTCATCCCCCATCGGGTGCACGAGGCGATCGGCGTGCTGGGGGCCGTCAGCGTCGCCACTGCCTGCGTCACGCCGGGGTCTGTCGCCGCGGAGGTAGCGGGCGTCGCCGATGTGGAAGCGGTCAAGACGCTGGAGGTGGAGCATCCCACCGGCTTCTTCACCGTGGCCATGGATGTGACCTTGGAGAACGGGGCGATCCGCGTGCGTCGCTCCGCCCTGCTTCGCACTGCGCGCAAGCTGATGTCGGGCGAGGTCTATGTGGCCCAAAGCCTGTGGGCAGGTAAATGAGCGCCACGACACGCATCGCCCTGATCGGCTTTGGCGAGGTTGGCCAGACCCTGGCGGAGGACCTCGCAGGCGCTGGTGTGACTGACCTCGTCGCGTTTGACGTGAAGTTTTCAGATCCCGAGAGCCCGCCGTCCCGCGCTCTGGCGCAACACCTTGATGTGCGCGTTGCGGCAACGGCGGGGCAGGCCTCGGCGGACGCCGATCTGGTGATCTGCGCCGTCACAGCGGCGCAGGATGTGGCGGCCGCGCGGGCAGTGGCGGCGGGCGGTTTGGGCAAGGGCGGATTCTTCCTGGACCTCAACTCCGCCTCACCCGGCATGAAACTGGCTTCGGCGGCGCTGATCGAGGCGGCTGGCGGCCTTTATGTCGAAGCCGCTGTGATGAGCCCGATCGGACCGAAGCGCATCGCCTCGCCCATGTTGCTTGGCGGCCCGCACATGGCGGCCTTTCTTGAACTGGCCGCGCCGCTCGGCTTTAGCGGCGCAAGGCCGTTTTCTGAAGTGCTCGGCAAGGCGTCGGCGGCCAAGATGTGTCGCAGCGTGATGGTCAAGGGGATCGAGGCCCTGTTGACGGAGTCCCTGTTGGCGGCGCGCCACTATGATGTGCTGGATACGGTGGTCGGCTCGCTCAGCGATCTGTTTCCTCTGCCCAACTGGCCGCAATTGTCGCGCTACATGATCTCGCGCTCGGTCGAACACGGGGTGCGGCGGGCGGAGGAAATGCGCGAAGCGGCCCGCACGGTGGAAGAGGCGGGCGTCGCGCCCTTGCTGACCCGCATGATTTCCGAACGTCAGGACGCCTCGGCCCATTACCGTTCCGCACTCGCCGAAGACGATCTCGCAGCGATGCTGGACGCCATCATCAGGGAGACGAAACCGTCATGATCATCGACTGTCACGGCCACTACACCACTGCGCCCAAGGCCCATGATGACTGGCGCGACGCCCAGAAGGCCGACTTCAAATCGGGGGGCGATGTCGATCCGGCCTATCCGGCCATTTCCGACGACGAGATCCGCGAAAGCATCGAAAAGAACCAGCTGCGCCTGTTGAAGGAACGCGGCGCGGACATGACGATCTTTTCGCCGCGCGCTTCCACCATGGCCCACCATGTGGGCGACGAGGCGGTGTCGCAGGCCTGGACCCGGCGCTGCAATGATCTGATCCGGCGGGTGGTCGATCTCTATCCCCAGACCTTCATCAGCGTCTGCCAGCTGCCCCAGTCGCCGGGCGTGTCGGTCGCGCACTCGATTGCGGAGCTGGAGCGGTGCGTCAATGAACTGGGCTTTGTCGGCTGCAACCTGAACCCTGACCCGTCAGGCGGCCACTGGACCGCGCCGCCCCTGACCGACCGCGCCTGGTATCCCTTCTTTGAAAGGATGGTGGAGCTGGACGTTCCGGCCATGGTCCACGTGTCTGGCTCGTGCAACGCCAATTTCCACGCCACGGGCGCCCACTACATCAATGCCGACACCACAGCCTTCATGCAATTTCTGGAAGGCGATCTGTTCAAGGATTTCCCGACGCTTCGCTTCATCATTCCCCACGGCGGCGGGGCGGTTCCCTATCACTGGGGCCGGTATCGCGGTCTGGCCGACATGTTGAAAAAGCCGCCCCTGCGCGAGCATGTGATGCGCAACGTCTATTTCGACACCTGCGTCTATCACCAGCCGGGCATAGACCTGCTGTTCAAGGTGATCGACGTCGAGAACATCCTGTTCGGCTCTGAAATGGTGGGCGCGGTGCGCGGCATCGATCCGGAAACCGGGCACTATTTCGACGACACCAAGCGCTATATCGACGCCCTGCCGATCAGCGCCGCCGACAAGGCCAAGATATTTTCGGGCAATGCGCGCCGGGTCTATCCACGTCTGGACGCCAGCCTGACAGCGCGAGGCCTGTGATGGCGGATTTCGTGATGGATTTTGGCTGGCGGGTCTGGCACCCGTCGCCGTCCAGTCCAGCCTTTGCGGCGCCGGCGGGCGCGGTGGACGCCCACTGCCACGTCTTTGGGCCGGGCGATGTCTTTCCCTATGCGCCCAGCCGCAAATATACGCCCTGCGACGGGACCAAGGACCAGCTCTGGGCGCTGCGCAAGCATCTGGGCTTCAGCCGCTCCGTCATTGTTCAGGCCACCTGCCACGGCGCCGACAATCGCGCCCTGATCGACGCCATCGCCCATTCCGGGGGCACGGCGCGCGGCGTGGCGACCGTCACGCGCGACATCACGGATGAGCAACTGCATGCGCTTCATGCCGCCGGTGTCCGCGGCGTGCGCTTCAACTTCGTCAAGCGGCTGGTGGATTCGCTGCCCCATGACGAGCTGAAGGAGATCGCCGCCCGGATCGCGCCTCTGGGGTGGCACATCGTGATCTATTTTGTGGCCGATGAGCTTGAGGAGCTGTCTGACTTCTTCCTCAGCCTGCCTGCGCCTCTGGTTGTGGATCATATGGGAACGCCTGATGTGTCCAGGCCGGTCGACGGTGCGGACTTCAACCGGTTTGTGGACTTCATGGCCGCGCGTGACGATATCTGGTGCAAGGTCACGTGTCCGGAGCGGCTGTCGAAACAGACCCCGCCCTTCTATGGGGACGTGATCCCGTTTGGCCGTCGCATTGTAGAGACCTATCCCGACCGTGTCCTTTGGGGCACCGACTGGCCGCATCCGAACCTGAAGACCCATACGCCCGATGAGGGCCAGCTGGTGGACTTCATCCCTCAGATCGCGCCGACCGCGGCGCTTCAGCAAAAGCTGCTGGTGGACAATCCCATGCGTCTCTATTGGCCCGAAGAGGTCTGACATGAGCCAAAAACCCTATCACGACATTCCCGGAACCATCCTGTTCGATGCAGAGCAGTCGCGCGCCGGGTTTCATCTGAACCAGTTCTGCATGTCCCTGATGAAGGCTGACAATCGCGCAGCATTCAAGGCGGACGAGCGAGGCTATCTTGACCAGTGGCCGATGACAGAGGCGCAGAAGCAGTCGGTGCTGAGGCGGGACTGGAACGGCATGCTGGCTCTGGGCGGAAACATCTATTTCACGTCCAAGATCGCGGCGACAGACGGCCTGTCTTTCCAGCAGATCGCCGCGATCATGAGCGGCGTCACCCAGCCGGAATATGCCGCCATGATGCTGGCGGGCGGTCGCTCCATCGAAGGCAACCGATATAAATAGCCACTTCCCCCTGAGGGGGGACGTTACCAAAAGGATCGCCTTCCATGGCCAGGATTACCGCAGGCGTTGCAACCAGCCACGTGCCCGCCATTGGCGCTGCGCTCGACAATGGCAAGTCGGGCGAAGATTACTGGAAGCCCCTTTTTGCAGGCTATGAGTATTCCAAGGACTGGATTGCGCGCGAAAAGCCCGACGTGATCATTCTGGTCTATAATGACCACGCCTCGGCCTTTTCTCTGGAACTGATCCCGACCTTCGCGATTGGCTGCGCTGAAAGCTTCAATCCGGCGGACGAGGGCTGGGGGCCGCGCCCGGTGCCGGTGGTGGAGGGCCATCCCGGACTTGCCTGGCATCTGGCAGAAAGCCTGATCCTGGATGAGTTCGACATGACCATCGTGAACCGAATGGACGTCGATCACGGCCTGACCGTTCCCCTGTCTTTGATGTTTGGCCAGCCTGACGCCTGGCCGTGCAAGATCATCCCTCTCGCGGTCAATGTGGTGCAGTACCCGCCGCCGACGGGCCATCGCTGCTTCAATCTGGGCAAGGCGATCGCGCGTGCGGTGGCGAGCTATCCCGAAGATCTGAAGGTGGTGGTTTTTGGCACCGGCGGGATGAGCCATCAGCTTCAGGGACCCCGGGCCGGCCTGATCAACAAGCAATTTGACAACGCCTTCATGGATCAGCTGATTTCAGATCCAAAGGCCCAGTCGGGCGTCTCGCATCTGGACTATGTGCGCGAGGCGGGCTCGGAGGGCATCGAGCTGGTCATGTGGCTGATCATGCGTGGCGCCCTGAGCGACAAGGTCTGCGTCAAGCATCGCTTCTATCACGTGCCCGCGTCCAATACTGCGGTTGGCCATCTGATCCTGGAGAGTGAAGGCTGAAGCCCTTATCCCGTCAGGCGGGACTGGGGACGGCCTCATTCTCGATCACCAGAAGGGCTGCTGCGGTGTTGGAGATCGGGATGTGATAGTGGCTGTGGATGTGACGCCGCCTGCCCGTCAGGGCGGCGGACATGGCGATCCACATCAGGACCTCCACCCCTTGCGACCCGGACAAGGCCACCAGTTCGCGCGTGGTGTAGCCGGTCAGGGCCTTGGGGTCGTTGACCAGCCTGTCCAGACATAACAGGTCGAATTCCTTGTTGATGAAGCCCGCGCGCTCGCCGTCGAGCTGGTGCGACAGACCGCCGGTGGCGATGACCGCCACGCGCTTGTCTTCCGGCCAGGATTCGATAGCCCGTCCGAGCGCCTGTCCCAGCTTGTAGCTGCGAAGCGCGGAGGGGAGGGGGTGCTGAACCGTATTGAAACAGATCGGCACGGCGGGCGGCATGTCTCCATTCGGCCAGAACAGCTCCATCGGAATGCAGAAGGCGTGATCCACCAGCAATTCCTGACATGTGACGAGGTCGAACTCCTCCTCCACCAGATGCTCGATCACGTGCCAGCTCAGGTCAGGGTCGCCCTTGAACGGATGCCGGACAGGCAGGCCCCAGCCTTCGTCGGCATTGCTGTATTGCGCCGCCGCGCCGACCGAGAATGTCGGCATCTTGTCGAGGAAAAAGTTCAGCCCGTGGTCGTTGTAGAGCACCACCACCACTTCTGGCCGGACCTTGGCCAGCCAGTCATGCGCCGGTCCAAATCCGTCGAAGAAGGGTTTCCAATAGGCGTCCTGCTGTTTGTGGTCGGCGATGGCGCGACCAATGGCGGGAACGTGAGAGACGGCGAGGCCGCCAACGAGCTTGGCCATGATCTCAACCTTGCGCTGATGCTTGAAGTTTGGCCTTGAAGGCCTCGACGCTCATGCCGGTCTGCTGGGCGCCAAGATCCTGCACATTCAGGCCGAGGATTCCGGCGAGCTTGGCCAGATAGTAGATGTTGCCGCCCGCCGCGATGAGCTGAAGCACATTGCGGCTTGCAACCGCAGCGCGCTGCTCCGGAGTCAGGCCGTAGCGGTCGCAATAGGCGGCCTCGTCAACCACAAAGGCCGCGCGATTGGCGGCGTCGTTGAATGAAAAGCACATGCGGTTGAGCGCATAGCCCTTCTGCGCTTCAGCGCCGTCAAAGACGGTTGTGCCAGGTATGGGCGCAGGGGCTGAACGCGTCATGACTTAGTCTCCTCTTGATCGCGGCGCTGGATTACAGCGTCAGCGGCAGGCCCACATAGTTTTCCGCCAGCATGGACTGTGCGGCGCGGGACGAGCGGATATAGGCCAGCTCAGCGGCCTGCAACTTGCGGTCGATGCTGCTGGTGTCGGGAAAACGGTGCGTGAGGGAGGTGAACCACCAGGAGAACCTCTCCGCCTTCCACACCCGCGCCAGGGCGCGCTGTGAATAGTGGTCGATCCCGGCCTTGCCAGCGCCGCTGTAGACGTCGCTCAAAGCTTCGCTCAGCATGATCACGTCGGTGGCGGCGAGGTTGAGGCCCTTGGCGCCCGTGGGCGGCACGATGTGGGCCGCGTCGCCCGCCAGGAACAGACGCCCCCAGCGCATCGGTTCGGCGACAAAGCTGCGTAGGGGCGCGATGCTCTTCTCAAATGACGGGCCTCGCACGACCTCGGCGCCTGAGTTTGCGCCAAGCCTGAGGCAGAGCTCGTCCCAGAAACGGTCGTCGGACCAGTCCTCGATCCGGTCGTCGAGCGAGCACTGCACATAGTAGCGGCTGCGGGTCTGGGAGCGCATGCTGGCCAGGGCAAAGCCGCGCTCGTGGCTGGCATAGATCAGTTCGTGATTGCAGGGCGGCACCTCGGCCAGGATGCCCAGCCAGCCAAAGGGGTAAACCTTTTCAAAGGTCTGCAGGACATTAGGGGGGATGCTGGCGCGACTGATCCCGTGATAGCCGTCGCAGCCCGCCACGAAATCGCAGTCGATGCGGGCGGCCTCGCCGTTTTCGGTGAAGGTCACATAGGGATGGTTGGTGTCCAGATCGTGCAGGGCGACATGCTCAGCCTGATAGCGCACATCGAGACCGCGCGAGACGGCGGCGGCGTTCAGGTCCGCCATGACTTCGGACTGGCCATAGACAACCACGCTCGCGCCGCCGGTCAGGTCCGCAAAATCCACGCGGAAGACCTCGTCGTCGCACGAAATGTTGGCGCCCGTGTGGACCAGGCCCTCGGCGCGCAGGCGCTGATCAAGGCCAAGCCGCGCCAACAGATCGACGGTCACCTGTTCCAGTACGCCCGCCCGGACGCGACCGGCCACATAGTCCTGACTGCGCTGTTCCAGAACCGTGCAGGCGATCCCCTCCTGATGCAGCAGATGCGCCAGCAACAATCCGGCCGGGCCCGCGCCCACAATCACGACCTTTGTCCGCAAAACGGATGTCCTCCCGCGCCACATGTTGAGCCCAGACTGACGACATCCGGGCTTGCGGGCGATGGAGAAGGCGGCCAATTACTTGGATTTTTTGACCGGCCGGGCTAGGCTGACAATCCTGCCGGAGAAGGGCCCCCATGGTCGATCAGGACGTCCGCTTACCCGTTCCACACTATGCCCTGTATGGCGAAGCGCCGGAGCAGACCGACGCCCGTTTCCTCCACCTTGAAACGCTGGAAGCGCGCAGTCGTCCCAGCGATTGGAAAATCCGACCGCATCTGCATCGCGACCTGCATCAGGTCTTTGTCATCTCCTCAGGTCTGGGCGACATATCGGTGGAGACCGAACGCTTCAGGCTGGAAGCGCCGTTCGTGCTGGTCGCGCCCGCCGGGTTGGTGCACGCCTTTGTCTGGCCGACCGGGGCGGAGGGGCATGTGCTGACCCTGGCTGACAGCTATGTGCGTGAAGCTACGGCAAGATTTCCGGAGCTATCGGCATTGTTTGGGCAAGCGCTGTGGCTGCACATGGACGCCGACGCGGAGCTGGAAGCCGCCATGTCCGGCGCGCTCTCCCAGCTGGCGCGGGAGGCCATCTGGGACGGACCCTGTCGCGAGGCGGCTATCGAGGCGCATCTGCTGGCCTTTCTGGTGGCGCTGCATCGGTTGCGGCTGATCTCGCGTCAGTCAGCCCTGTCGCTGAGCCGTCAGGCGGACATCGCCGCGCGCTTTCGGGCCTTGGTGGAGCGCCGGTTTCGCACGCCGCGCACCATCGCCGCCTATTCAGCTGAATTGGGCATTACGGAGAAACAGCTTCGCAGCGCCTGTCTGAAGGCGGTGGGGCAATCGCCCTTGCAGCAGCTTCGTCGGCGTCGGGTGCTGGAGGCCAAGCGCCTCCTGACCTATTCGACCATGACCGTGGCCGAGGTCGCCTATTCCCTAGGCTTTGACGATCCGGCCTATTTTTCGCGCGTGTTCAGCGAGGAGACGGGCGCCGCCCCCAGCGCTTTCCGAGCCGAGCGGGGTTTGATCCTGTCCATTTCGCCCGTGTGAGCGGACACCATGTCAGTCCCGTCCCGTCCAGATGGATCGGAGTAGTTTTCGCGCCGCCACGCGCTCTGACTCTGTCATCCGGGCCATGATCAACTCTTCATTTTCATGCACGGCCTGATTGAGCTTCTCGATCAGCGCTTCACCCTGGGATGACAGGCGCAAGCCCTGTGATCGGCCGTCGATGGGCGCCCTTTCAATCAAGCCGCGATTGACCAGACCGCCGGTCAGGGGCGCCATGTTTGCGCTCTTGATCGCCAGCATCCGGCCAATTTCGCTCTGAGTGATCAGCGGATTTTGCGCGATGACCAGCAGGGTCGACATCTCTACAATCGTCACATTCAGCGCCGCGATGCGATTATTGAGGTCAGCTTGCATGGCCGCTGTGGCGCGCCGAAGTTGATAGCCGAGATAGCCTTCAAGCGGGTGGGTCGGGGCTGAAGCGTTCATGCGTCCCTTATGACAATCCCTATTGCCGACCGCAACAATTACAACTATGCTTCATAGCAATTAAGTGGGAGGATTCAAATATGACGCATCCTGTTGTCGATCTGGTGATCAACGGCGCCCAGACCAAGGCCGCTGCGACCTTCGACCGGCTGAACCCCATTACCGGCGACATCGCCACGCGCGCCGCTGCGGCCTCAATCGCAGACGCCAGCGCCGCGGTTGACGCCGCCGCTGCGGCCTTGCCGATCTGGTCCGCGATGGGGCCGAATGCTCGCCGCGCGGTGCTGAACAAGGCCGCCGCCGCCCTGGAGGCGAAAGCGCCGCACTTTGTCGACGCCATGATGAACGAGGTGGGCGCGACAGAAGGCTGGGCGCGGTTCAATCTGATGCTGGCGGCCGGCATGATCCGCGAGGCGGGCGCCATCACCACTCAGATCAGCGGAGACGTCATTCCATCTGACAAGCCCGGCTGCATGGCCTTGGCGCTGCGCGAGCCTGCGGGCGTCGTGGTCGGCATCGCGCCGTGGAATGCGCCAATCATTTTGGGCGTGCGGGCCATCGCCGTCCCCCTGGCCTGTGGCAATACGGTCGTGTTCAAGGCCTCCGAGCAGTGCCCGCGCACCCACGCCCTGATTGTCGAAGCCTTCCTTGAAGCGGGCTTTCCGGCCGGTGCGGTCAATCTGATCACCAATGCGCCCGCAGACGCCGCCGAGGTCGTTGGCGCGCTGATTGACCACAGGGCGGTGCGCCGCATCAATTTCACGGGCTCCACTGCTGTGGGGCGGATCATCGCCAAACGGGCGGCGGAGCATTTGAAGCCGGTCCTGTTGGAGCTGGGCGGAAAGGCGCCTCTGCTGGTGCTGCATGACGCCGACCTAGACGAGGCCGTCAAGGCGGCGGCCTTCGGCGCCTTCATGAACCAGGGCCAGATCTGCATGTCGACCGAGCGGATCATTGTGGTGGACGCCGTGGCGGACGCCTTCGTCGCCAGGTTCAAGGCCAAGGTCGCCTCCATGCCCGTTGGCGACCCGCGCGAGGGCAAGACCCCGCTCGGCGCGGTCGTCGACCTGAAGACGGTCAGACATGTTGAAGGCCTGGTGGCGGACGCCGTGGCGGCTGGCGCGGTTCAGGTCAATGGCGGCGCGGCGGACGGCGTTCTGATGCCCGCCACCGTAGTGGACGGCGTGACGCCCGCCATGCGCCTCTTCCGGGAGGAAAGCTTCGGTCCCGTGGTGGCGGTGATCCGCGCCCGGGACGAGGAAGAGGCCATTCTTCTGGCCAATGACACCGAATACGGCCTGTCTGCGTCGGTCTTCACCCGTGACATCGCGCGCGGGTTGAAGGTGGCGCGGCGCATTCAGTCCGGCATCTGCCATGTCAACGGCCCCACCGTTCATGATGAGGCCCAGATGCCGTTCGGCGGCGTCAAGGGCTCCGGCTATGGCCGCTTTGGCGGCAAGGCGGGGATTGATGCCTTTACCGAACTGCGCTGGATCACGGTCGAGACCGAAGCTGGCCATTATCCAATCTGATCTGCGCCGCCCACGCCTGTACCCATTCTCACAAGGACATTGACCCATGGCTGACGATCCGACCGTCGCAAAATACCATGTCGAAAACGGCATCGCCTGGCTGAGCTTCAACCGCCCGGACAAGCGCAACTGCATGAGCCCCAATCTGAACCGCCGCATGGGCGAGCTTCTGGACGAGATCGAGTTTCGTGACGATGTGGGCGTGCTGGTCCTGAAGGGCGAAGGCGCAGCCTGGTCTGCGGGCATGGACCTGAAGGAATATTTCCGTGAGACGGAAGCCAAGGGCCTGGGCGCCACCCGTCAGGCGCAACGCGAGGCCTATGGCTGGTGGCGGCGGTTGCGCTGGTTTCAGAAGCCGACCATCGCCATGGTCAATGGCTGGTGCTTTGGCGGCGGCTATGGCCCGCTCTATTCATGCGATCTGGCGATTGCGGCGGATGAGGCGCAATTCGCCCTGTCGGAGATCAACTGGGGCATTTTGCCCGGCGGCGGGGCGACCAAGGTCGTGGTCGACCTGATGCCCCTTCGCGACGCCATGTACCACGCCATGACCGGGGAACTGATCGATGGCAAGAAGGCCGCCGACTGGCGTCTGGTCAATGAGAGCGTGCCTCTGGCTGATCTGGAAGCCCGCGTCACGGCGCTGGCCAATGTGCTCTTGCAAAAGAACCCCGTGGCGCTGAAGGCGACCAAGGACGCCATCCGTCGCGTCAAGGAAATGTCCTACGACAACGCCGAAGACTATCTGGTCCGGGCGCAGGAAGCGGCCAATTCCTACGACAATGACGGTCGCAAGGAAGGCATCAAGCAGTTCATCGACGACAAGACCTACAAGCCGGGTCTGGGCGTCTATGACCGCTCCAAGCAGATCAAGGCCTGAAGGAGCCGCGCCCGATGACCGGTCTGGCGGATCATGTCGCCTTCCATGCGAAATTGCGGCCGGACCGGCTGGCGGCGGTGGACCTCGTTACTGACCGGCGGTGGAGCTATGCAGAGCTCCACCGCGCCATAGACCGGTGCGCAAATGTTCTGATGCAACGTCACGCTTGCCATACAGGCGACCGAGTGGCGTGCTTGTCGCGCAACCGGGTGGAGTTCATCATCCTCCACCTGGCCTGCGCGCGGGCGGGACTGATCTTCGTCCCGCTGAACTGGCGATTGAGCTCCGCCGAGATCCGCGACCAGCTTGAGGATGCGTCGCCGCGCCTTCTGGTGGGCGATGCGGACTTGGCCCAGCATGGGCTTGCGGGCGTGACCTTCGATGTTCTGAATGCTCAGATCAATGACGATCAACTCACCTTCCTCGCCACGTCCGATCCTGATCGACCCAGCCTGATCCTCTATACGTCCGGCACATCCGGCCGGCCCAAGGGCGCGATGCTGAGCGAGCGCAATCTGGCCCAGACGGCCATCAATTTTGGGCTTCTGGGCGAGGTTTCACCGGACTCGGTCTTCCTGGTCGACTCCCCCATGTTCCACATCATCGGACTGGTCACCTCGGTTCGTCCGCCCTTGATGTTTGGCGGCGCCATACTGGTGTCGGATGGATTTCAGCCCGCCCGCACCCTGGCCCGGATGGGAGACCCTGCTCTGGGCGTCACCCACTATTTCTGCGTCCCGCAAATGGCGATCGCGCTACGCCGGGAGCCGAGCTTCAACCCCGACGCCCTGAGCGGCATGAAGGCCATCTTCACCGGCGGCGCGCCTCACCCGGCGGAGGACATCAAGGCCTATCTCGATCTGGGCGTGTCCATTGTCGACGGCTTTGGCATGAGCGAGGCGGGCACGGTGTTCGGCATGCCGCTGGCGCCCAACCTGATCGCGGCCAAGGCGGGCTGCGTAGGTGTGGCGACGCCCGCCATTGCGGCGCGGATCGTGGATGTGAACGATGAGGACTGCGCCATCGGCGTGGCGGGCGAGCTTCTGCTCAGGGGCGAGAATATCTTTTCCGGCTATTGGCGCAGACCCGACGAGACGCGCGCCGCCTTTACAGATGACGGCTGGTTCCGCACCGGCGACATCGCGGTCTGCGACCAAGACGGCTATTACAAGCTGGTCGACCGCAAGAAGGACATGTTCATTTCCGGCGGCGAAAACGTCTATCCAGCGGAGATCGAAAGCGTCCTGACCGGCGCGCCAGGCCTGCTGGAATGCGCGGTGGTGGGCGTGGCGGACGACATGTGGGGCGAGGTGGGCGTCTGCTGTTTCGTGACCCATCCCGACCACGACCTCACCGCCGAGATGCTGCATGCCCGGCTGGCCGGGCGCATCGCGCGATACAAGCTGCCCAGATCCTATCTGGCGCTGGACCAGCTTCCGCGCACGGGCTCTGGCAAGGTGATCAAGAGCCGTCTGAGGGACCTGATCCTCGCGGCCGCGTCGCAAACCACATAAGATGCGCAATAGGCGCAATCATCGGGAAGGAACGTCTGGATGAACAGCTTGATCGCCAAGAACCGGTCAGGAATCACGATCCTGTTGTGCTTCCTGACGGCGCTGTTCGAGGGTGTCGACCTCCAGGCGGCGGGTGTCGCCGCGCCGCATCTGATCCCCCTGATGAAGCTCAATCCGGCTCAGGCGGGCCAGTTCTTCAGCGCCAGCACGCTTGGGCTTCTGATCGGCGCCCCCGTTGGCGGATGGCTGGCCGACAGGTTCGGGCGCAAGATCATGCTGATCACCTCCATCGTCATTTTCGGCGTCTTCGCCCTGGCGACCTCTCTGGCGGGCGACTTTCAAAGTCTGGTGGCGGTGCGACTGGCGACCGGCGTGGGCCTTGGCGGCGCCTTGCCCAACATGATCGCTCTGGCCTCGGAAAACACCAGGGCGGAGCGGCGCGGGCTGGCGGTCGGCCTGATGTATTGCGGCATGCCGCTGGGCGGGGCTCTGGCCAGTCTGATCAGCCTGACCGGCGGAGCGGACTGGAAGTCCATCTTTTATATTGGCGGCGGCGCGCCCTTGCTGCTGGCGCCCGTGATCGCACTGACCCTGTCAGAATCCATGCGCCGGCTGCGGGTCGCAGGCGCGCCCCATCCGGGCCTCAAGGCGTTTCTGGGGGCCTTGTTTGGCGCGGATCGCGCGGTTCGGACCCTGCTCCTGTGGACAGGGTTCGGCTTTACCTTGTTGATCCTGTATCTGCTGCTGAACTGGTTGCCGTCACTCCTGATCGGGCGCGGCTTTTCAAAGCCGGTGGCGGCCATGGTGCAGATCGCCTTCAATCTCGGCGGCGTGGCGGGCAGTATCGGCGTGGGCTGGCTGATCGACGGCAAGCAGCGTGGCGTGGTGACAATCGTCAGCTTCGCCCTGACCATCGCCTTTCTGACGGCGCTTGCCGTCATGCCCGCCCAACCCCTGATCGCCATCGCCATTGGCGGGGCCCTGGGGGTGGGCATCATGTCCAATCAGGCGATCCTCTACGCCATAGCGCCGTGGTGCTATCCCATGTCGGTGCGTGGAGCGGGGATAGGCGCCGCCGTGGCCGTGGGGCGCCTGGGCTCCCTGATCGGACCACTCGTTGCGGGTCAGCTTGTCGGTTCCGGACACAGCGCCAGTCAGGTGCTGCTCAATGTCGTGCCCATACTGGTGATCGGTGCGGCAGCCGCCCTGACGCTGAGCTTCCGGCTCAGAGGCGAAGCGCCCCACTGAGGCGCGACGTTCACCTCAATGCGCAGAGGCCGGTTCCGGCGCCGCATAGACCTTTGCGCCTCGGAACCACGTCTCCACCACACGGGTCATGGCGATGTCTGCGGCCTTGCCCTGTTCGGCCAGGCTCAGCACGTCCTGATCCACCAGAATGAAGTCCGCTGACTTGCCCACTTCCAGTGATCCGAAGTCAGAGGCCCTGCCCATGGCGCGCGCGCCATTGATCGTATAGGCGTCCAGCATGTCGGCGATGGTCAGGCTTTCCTGCGGATTGGCGGGCGGGAAGCCCCGCTCCGCTCGGGTGAGGCCAGTCGCGATGTTCACAAAGGGCTGCGGATCGCGGGTATTGACCGGGGCGTCAGAGCCCGCGACCAGGATGGCGCCCGCCAGCTTGGTGGACCGAGCCGGATAGAACTGGCGCTCATAATAGCTGTCCGGTTTGTGCATCGCCTTGAAATCATTGCCTGACACTGTTTCGAAGAAGGGCACGACATTGATGTCGTAGGCTGGAACGGCCGTCATCCACGAATAGGTGTAGGCCAGGTACAGATGGTCCCTGCCGATGCGCGCCACGTCCTGCGGCGCAACCACTTGCAGATGAGCGATCGTATCAGGCGTGGTCGCGACGCCATCGGCGGCGCGCGCGCCCTCTATGGCGTCGACGGCAGTGGCCACCGCAGCGTCGCCTATGGCGTGGATGTGCAGCGTAAAGCCCGCCAGATGGGCGCGGCGGGCATAGTCGAGGATCACTTGCCGGTTATGCTGGAGCTTGCCTGACGAGATGGCGCATTGATCCGGATGGTGCCCGTGCGCTTTCATGAAGTCCGCCACGGCCTGCGGCGTCTCATAGGCTTGCGGGTCGGCGCGCTCGGCAGCGCAATAGGCCGATTGCAGGTCGACATAGCCCGCCACCGAAGGCTTGCCAGCCGCGTCAAGGCTAAAGATCGGTTGCAGATAGGGCTTCAGCGAAGGTGAATCCGGCAAGGTCGGCGGGATGGCGTAGGGATTGCCCTCCAACACGCCGTCGGCGAAAATCTTGACGGCGTCGGCGCGGATCAGGTCATTGCCCGCATATCTGGCGCGAAGCTCGGCGGCGCCCTTCAGCAGGCGGTCATAGTCGATCACGCCGTCGGCTCCGGCATAGGCCTCCGGCTCATGGAACTGCATCATGTTGACGCGAAAGGTCAGCTGGTTGCGCGCCGCAAGCGTGTCGTACAGGATGGCTGCCGCGGGCGGCGCATAGGCGTCCTGCACGGCCGTGATCCCCACGCTATTGAGGCGTTGCGGCGCCAGCTCGGGCGTCTTCATCAGCTTGACGAAATCCGAGATCAGCATGTCCGGCGCCCCGACCAGATCGCGCGCATCCTCGTTCACTGCGCCATTGGGCTCGCCCGTCTGATCCACGCCGATCAGCTTGCGATAGGCGTGGAACACCTCTTTCAGCGTCTGTCGTGAAAGGCCGACAGGCGCCTGACGGGGCAGGGCGGCCTTGGCTAAGGCGGCGCTGTTGAAGGCGCCATGGTGGCCGTCATTGCCCAGAAGCGCCACGGGGCGGTCCCCGGCCGCACGGTCCAGAGCCGCGCGCAGTGTGGGATTGGCGGCGCTGGGCTGGTTGCCTTCGGTAAAGCTCCACTGCTCGACCGCGAGCCACTGGCCGGGCGCGACATTGTATTTCCGGATGCAGGCCTGAACGAAAGGAACCAGCGCATCGAGCGAGACCGGCGCGCTATCCAGCGTACAGACATCCAGATCCGCTATGGCGGAGGGATGGATATGGGCGTCCACCAGTCCAGGCAGAACCAGTCGGCCATGTCCCCGCTCGACAACCGTTTTCGGCCCGATCAGAGCGCGGGCGTCCCTGGCGGCGCCCACAAAGACCAGCTTGCTGTCACGCACCGCCAGGGCCTGAGCCGTTGAATGGGCTGCATCCTCGGTATAGATTTTCGCATCGGTCAGAACAAAGTCGGCCGGGGCCGGGGATGCGCTGGCCGCGCCAGCGAACAGGCTGGCGGCCAGCACAGCGACGGCGCAGCACCGTCGATTGCTCACAAACAATGTCATGCCCTCAGGCTCCCCGGATCAGTTTGGGAAACCATAGTCGGGGCCTGAGCCGGTGGAAAGCAGCCGAGGCTTGACTTCCCTAGAGGAGGGGCGGCCAGCTTTTGCCCAACAACGACCGGAACAGGTCGCCACGGATCGGGACGGAGCGCCGCCATGAAACTTGATTCCTCGATTTCCGCCGTCATCACGGGCGGCGCCTCCGGCCTAGGCGCCGCGACCGCGCGCCTTCTGGCGTCCCAAGGGGTCAAGGTCGGCGTTTTTGATCTGAATGCGGACCTGGGCGAAGCGCTGGCCAGGGAAATCGGCGGCGTCTATTGCCAGGTCAATGTGACCTCCAGCGCCGAGGTGGACGCAGCCTTCGCCAAGTCGCGCGCCGCCATCGGTCAGGAGCGTATTCTGGTCAATTGCGCCGGCGTCGGCGGCTCGGTCAAAACCGTCTCGCGCGACAAGCAGACGGGCGAGATCAAGGAATATCCGCTCGATAATTTCGAGCGGATCATTCAGGTCAATCTGATCGGCACGTTCCGCTGCATCACCAAGAGCGCAGCGGGCATGCTGACCCTGCCTGTGCTGGAGGACGGAGAGCGCGGCGCGATCGTCAATACCGCCTCGGTCGCGGCCGAGGACGGTCAGATCGGCCAGGCGGCCTATACGGCCTCCAAGGCCGGCATTGTCGGTCTGACCCTGACCGTCGCGCGGGATCTGTCCAGCGAGGCGATCCGGGTCAACACCATCCTGCCGGGCATTTTCGACACGCCGCTTTTGCAACGGGCGTCGGAAGCGGTGAAGGCGGGGCTGGCGGCTCAGGTCCCATTCCCCAAGCGCCTGGGCCAGCCGGAGGAATATGCGCATCTGGCGCACACCATGATCACGAACGGCTATTTCAATGGCGAAGACGTCCGTCTCGACGGCGCCATCCGCATGGCTCCGCGCTGATCAGCGCGTCCACCAACCGGGAGGATACCCATGTCTGAAGCCTGGATCATTGACGCCTGCCGCACGCCGCGCGGCATTGGCAAATACCCCAAGGGCGCCCTGTCCGAAATTCATCCGCAACAACTGGGCGCGACGGTTCTGAAGGCGCTGGCGGCGCGCAACGGGATAGACACGGCCGATGTGGACGACGTGATCTGGGGAACCAGCGCCCAGATCGGCAAGCAGGGCGGAGATCTGGGCCGCATGTCGGCGCTGGATGCGGGCTATGATGTGCGTTCCAGCGGCGTGACGCTCGACCGGTACTGCGGGTCCGGCATTACTGCGGTGAATTTCGCCGCCTCGACCATCATGTCCGGCATGTCCGATCTGGTGGTCGCAGGCGGGGCTGAGATGATGTCCATGCCCAATCGCCGCAGCGCCGATGACGGCCCGCCGACCATGGACCGGGGCAATCTTCGCCTGCGCGCCCTGCATCCCCAGACCAATCAGGGCATCTGCGCCGACGCTATCGCAACGCTGGAGGGCATCAGCCGCCGAGCGACCGATGAACTGGCGGTGGAAAGCCAGAAGCGCGCGGCCCACGCCATCGCCAACGGCCATTTCTCGAAAAGCCTGATTCCCGTCTATCGCGAGGACGGCACGCTGGCTCTGGAACAGGAGGAGTTTCCACGTCCGCAGACGACTCTGGATGGCCTCGCAGCGCTGAAGCCGTCTTTCGAGGCGCTGGCCGATGTCGAGATCGACGATCAGGGAACGACCTATCGCAGCCTGATCCTGCAAAAGTTTCCGGGGCTGGATATCAGGTTCATCCACCATCCCGGCAATTCGTCTGGCGTCGTGGACGGTGCGGCGGCGGTTCTGCTTGCCTCGCCCGACTATGCGCGCAAGCACGGATTGAAGCCGCGCGCGCGGGTGGTGGCCATGGCCAATATGGGCGATGATCCGACCCTGATGCTCAATGCGCCCGTTCCCGCCGCCAGGCGCGTTCTGGCCAAGGCAGGCTTAGGCCTGGCGGATATCGACCTTTTCGAGATCAACGAGGCCTTTGCCGTGGTGGCGGAAAAGTTCATCCGCGACCTGAAACTCGACCGTGACAAGGTCAATGTGAATGGAGGCGCCATGGCGCTCGGCCATCCGATCGGCGCGACCGGCTCCATGCTGATCGGCACGGTGCTGGATGAACTGGAGCGTCGAGACCTGAAGCGTGGACTGGTCACCATGTGTGCGGGCGGCGGCATGGCCCCTGCCATCATCATCGAGCGCATTTGACAGAAGGGCGCGGTGCGGCGGCCTTAAAGGCCCCGCACCAGTTTCTCTCGCCAGACGATATAGACGCCGCTGGCCGCGATCACGGCGGCGCCGGCGATGATCCAGCCGTCCAGCCGTTCGCCCCAGACGAAATAGCCAAGGCCGGTCGCCCAGATCAGCTGGGTATAGTCGAACGGCGCCAGGATCGGCAGGGGCGCCAGCCGGGCCGCGGCGGTCAAAAGCAGCTGGGCGATTCCGCCGATCAGGCCTGTGCCGACCATGACCACCAGCATTTGCGGTCCAGGCGTGATCCAGCCGAACGGCGCACTGGCCAGACCGACCACGGAGCAGGACAGGGTGAAATAGAAGACGATGGTCGGGCCGGACTCGCTGCGCGGCATGCTCCGGATCGAGGTCATGGCGGAGGCGGCCCCCATGGCGCCCATAAGGCCAAAGAAGACGCCGAGCGGAGAGCCGTGCATGTCGCCTGGCCGCATGGCGATCACCACGCCCGCAAAGCCCACGAACACCGCCAGCCAGCGATGCCAGCCCACCCGCTCCTTTAGCAGCACGACCGACAATATGGTCATGAACAGAGGGGCGGAAAAGGCGAGCGTCACCGCCTGAACCAGAGGCAGATAGGCCACCGACAGGAAGCTGCCCGACATGCCCATCAGCCCGACGGCGGAGCGTGTCAGGTGACGCCAGGGCCGCTGCGTTTTCAGGGCGCCAAAGCCCACGGTGCTGCGGATGTGCAGAAGTATGGGAATGAAGGCGAAAAAGCTGCGGCAGAAGATGATCTGCAACAGGGGCGCCCCGCCCGCAGCCATCCACTTGGCCCCCGCCGAGACACAGGCCACGCAAAACACCGCCGCGAGCCGCGCGAGGACGCCAAGCATAATATCGCGCTGCAAGGGCGTGTGGGCGGTGGGCAAGGTTTCGGTTCCTCCGGGTGCGGATCAGGGCTGAGCGCAGTCCCCGCGCGCACCGGGCTATCCTAAAGCCACCCCGCCTCCAAGCGGGTTGGACGTTTCGTCCCCTTTTCAACCCTGCCAAGCAGCGATAGCGTTCCGCAAGGATCGAAACGGGTCAATAATTCGCGGGAGGGAGAGGCCATGCCCAGGGCCTATAATGCACGCGCCGGACAGCGCGCCGTCTTTGACGCCCTGATCGACGCGCGGCGGACCTATGGCGCCGACAAGCCGATTCTGGAAGATCAGGAGCGCAATCCGATCAGCTATACCGACCTGATCCGCGCCGCCTTCGCCCTGGGGCGCCGGATCGCGGCGGTCACCGAGAAGGGCGAGCGGGTGGGGGTGCTCCTGCCGTCCAGCGCGGGCGGTGCGGTCACCTTCTTTGCGCTTCTGGCCTTTGGCCGGGTTCCGACCATGCTCAATTTCACCGCGGGCATCCGCAATCTCAAGGGCGCGTGCCGCGTGGCGGGCGTGAAGCGGGTTCTGACGTCCCAGCGTTTCATCGATCAGGGCAAGCTGGAGGATCTGATCGACGCCCTTCAGGAGACCTGCGCCATCACCTATCTGGAGGCGGTGCGCAAGGAAATCGGGCTCGCGGACAAGGCGTTCGCCGCCATCGCAGCCCTGGCGCCCCGGCGCTTTCGCGCACCGGCCGCGCCGGGTGATCCAGGTGTGATCCTGTTTACCTCGGGCAGTTTTGGAACGCCGCGCGGCGTCGTGCTCAGCCAGGGCAATCTGTGTGCAAATGTGGAACAGGTGGCCGCCCATATTGATCTTCAGCCGCACTGGGTGATGTTCAATCCCTTGCCGATCTTCCATTGTCTTGGCCTGACGGGCGGGGTGCTGCTGCCGATCCTCACCGGCATGAAGGCGTTTCAATATCCCTCTCCCCTTCATGTGAAGCAGATCCCCCCGCTGATCCGCGATTGCGGCGCGTCCATCCTTCTGTCGACCGACACCTTCGTGAACCAGTATGCGCGGGCGAGCGACGCGGGCGACCTGTCCAGCCTGCTATTTGTGGTCTGCGGCGCAGAACGGGTGCGCGAGGAGACCCATAATCTGTTCGCGGAGCGTTTCAGCGGGGTGGAGCTGCTGGAAGGCTATGGCGCGACCGAGGGCTCGCCCGTCATCGCGGTCAATCGCCCCGGAGATTACAAGCGCGGCACGGTGGGGCCGCTGGTTCCTGGTCTGGAGGTGCGGCTCGAAAAGGTGGCCGGCATCGACGCAGGCGAGCGCATGTGGGTCCGCGGCCCCAATATCATGTCGGGCTATCTGAACGAGCACGGCGTGCTGGAGCCTCCCGCCGGGGGCTGGCACGACACCGGCGACGTGGTGGAGCTGGACGCAGACGGCCATGTGGTGATCAAGGGACGCGTGAAACGTTTCGCCAAGATCGGCGGCGAAATGGTGTCTCTGGCGGTGGCTGAGGATATAGCCTCCGGCGTCTGGCCTGACGCCCGTCACGCCGTGATCTCCCTGCCTGACGCGCGCAAGGGCGAGCGGTTGGTGCTGGTCACGGATCGGCTGGATGCGTCGGTCGCCAGCCTGGTCTCGCACGCCCAGTCCATCGGCGCGCCTGAATTGTCGGTGCCGCGCAAGATTGTCCGTGTACCGGAACTCCCCGTGCTGGGCAGCGGCAAGACGGACTATGTGGCGATTCAGCGGATGGCGGAGACCGACTCCAAGGCCGCATGAGCCGCCTTATGGCGTCTGGTCCGGGTGATTGATCACGGCGCTTGCCGTCAGGACCGCTCCGAAAGAGGCCGCGATGATGGCGCTGATGCCCAAAAGCTGCGCCGGGCCCAGATGTTCGCCAAGAAACACAAAGCCGGACAGGGCCGCCAGCGCCGGTTCAGCGCTCATGCAGATGCCGAAAGTGCGTGCGGGCAGCCGCCGAAGCGCAATCATTTCCAGCGAATAGGGCAGGGCGCTGGACATGACCGCAACGCCGATTCCCAAGGGCAGAAGGCTTGGATCCAACAGTCTGACCCCGGCGTGAGCCACGCCGAAGGGCACGGCGACCGCGGCGGCTATGAGGCTGCCGACCGCCACGGTCTGCCCGCCGTGCTGGTCGCCGGCCTTCGCGCCGAACAGGATATAAAGCGCCCAGCAACCCCCTGCCGCCAGCGCAAAGCCTGCGCCGGCCACATCCAGTGACGCGCTGAGCGGCGATACAGGCGACAACACCACCACGCCGGCCGCCGCCAGTCCGACCCAGACGAAATCCCGCGCCTTTCGCGATGTGGCGACCGCCACGCCCAAAGGCCCCAGGAACTCCAGCGCCACGGCGACACCCAGGGGAACGGTACGTAACGCCATGTAAAAACAGAGGTTCATGACGCCGAGCGACAGGCCGTAGAGCAGCAGCGGAACCGTATTGCTGCGAGAAAGCCGCACCCGCCATGGCTTTCCGACCACGGTCATGACCAGGGCGGAAAAGGCCAGTCTCAGGGCGGTCGCGCCCTGTGCGCCCACAAACGGGAACAGACCCTTGGCCAGAGACGCCCCGATCTGGATCGACACCATGGCCACCAGCAAAACCGCCAGCGATCCGGCGATCGGCGAGCGCAAGGAAGACAGCCGCAACTTTCCGGGGGTGTTCAAGCGAGCGGACCCGGTCTGTTCGGCGTGTGGCGGGGTTCTGTCATATCGGGCCTTTGCGCATGAAGAGCGCAGACGACACTAAACGCGTTCGGCGGGGGGGCAAGGCATGGCGGACGCCGCCCGATTCGTGGGATTTCATCCGTCGTCGGATGAAGACATATGCTCCAAGCCGGGGCGCCCCGGTCCTCGTGATCAGGACTCGGGCATTTTTGCCACAAGGCGCGGTAAATTGTGGCGAAAAGCGGCGCATATCCATCTTTGTGACGGTCCGCGCCTTTCATGTTGCGAAGTTGTCATGAAAAACGCGTCCTACACGTCAGCAGTTGAAGCAACGATTTGAACGAAGGATGGCCGGCCCAGCGCTGCTGGAGGCCTCGTTTCACCGGGGGTAATATCATGACTTTCATCAGGAGCGCGGACACTGCGTCTGCGGCTATCATGTCGTCGCGGATGCATCGCGGCGCCGCCGTGCTGGCTCTGGCGGGCAGCCTGTTCGCCTATTCGGCGGCCCAGGCTCAGTCGACAGCATCGCAGACGGTCGAGCAGGTTGTCGTGACGGCCAAGACCTCGGTTGCGACCGATGGTCTGGCGACCTTGTCCAAGGCGGCCAAGGATCAGGCCATTGTGACACAGGCCTATATCGAGCATCAGGTCGGCAGCTCGAACTTCGCCCAGTTGATCAATCTTCTCCCCGGCGTGAACTATTCGACAGAAGACCCGACGGGCGTCCTGTCCAGCGACTTCCGGATGCACGGCTTTGACGGCGCCCACGTTTCCTTCACCCTGGACGGCACGCCGCTGAACGACACCGGCAACTACGCCATCTATCCGGGCGAATATTCGCCGGGCGAAACCACGGGCTCGATCACGGTCAATATGGGCCAGACCGAAGTCGACAGCCCCACGGCGTCGGCCATCGGCGGCACGGTCAACATCCTGACCAAGCTTCCCTCCGAAACGCCGCAAACCCTGGTTAACCTGACCGCCGGCAGCTACGGCTACGGCCGCGCCTATGGCGAGTTCGACACAGGCGAGATCGGGCCTTTCAAGACCCGCTCCTTCCTGGCGGTGAACTATGTGGATGCTGACAAGACCAAGGGCGAAGGCACAATCACGCGCTGGGGTCTTGATGGTCGCGTTTATCAACCGCTGAAGGGCGACGACTTCCTCAGCGTCGGCTTCACCTATGCTTCGGACCGTCCCTACTTCTATCAGTCGAGCTCACCGGCCCAGTACGCGCAATTTGGCCGCAGCATCGACTACAACACCCAATGGGCGGCGCCGACAGCAATCGCGGGCAAGGCGGACGGCATCGCCGGCGCCACCGCTGCGCCCGGCTTCGAGCAGGGCAACGACTCCAACTTCTGGAAACTGCATCCCAATCCGGTCGATTTCGGCGACATCCGCGGTCAATCGCGCTTTTCGGTTGGCAAGGGACTGACCCTGACGGTCGACCCTTATTTCTTCTATACGCTGGCCAATGGCGGCGGCACGACGAACCTGAGCGAGTCTGACCCGCGTCTGGCGGGTTCCAAGACCTTCTCGACCTGCGCGGGCGGCGGAAAGGGCGTGGACCTGAACGGCGATGGCGACTGCCTGGACACGGTTCTGGTCTATTCTCCCAGCAACACCCAGACCCATCGCTATGGCGTAAACTCCTCGTTGATCTATGATTTCAACGAAAATAATCGTGTCCAGCTGTCCTATAGCTTCGACTACGGCCGTCACCGCCAGACCGGCGAATACACCACGATCGATCAGGCCACGGGCACGCCGAACAACGTGTTCGGCGGCGGCAACGGTAATGGCACGCCTATTCTGGCGCTCGACGGAACGCCACTGCGCAAGCGCGACCGCTTCTCCATCGCCGAGCTCAACCAGATTTCCGCTAACTATGTGGGCAAGTTCTTCGACGACAAGCTGCATGTCAGCATCGGCGTGCGCGACCCGTTCTTTGAGCGTCAGCTGAACCAGTTCTGCTATACCTATAACGGCAGCAGCGCGATCTGTGACAGCGCGCCCCAGTCGGCGGTCGCAGCCGCCCTGGCTCTCGACAACGCCAAGGTCGGCGCTGTGGCCGGGTCCAAGGCGACCAACCTGTCGACCCTGCTCGGCACGACCGTCAGCTATGGCCCCAACGGCCAGGCCAATTTCCGTCTGCCGTTCTCGCAGACCTATAATTTCAACAAGCCTCTCCCGAGCCTGAACGCCAGCTACCAGTTCGACGACCACAGCAGCGTCTACGCCACTCTGTCCAAGGGCTTCTCCGCTCCGAAGACAGACAACCTGTACACCAGCAGCCAAGAGTTCGTGGCGCCGGAGTCCAGCGACCAGTATGGCGTGGGTTATCGCTACCATGCGCCAACCCTGACCTTCACGGCGAACCTGTGGGATTCGAAGTGGAACAACCACATCGTCACCTCCTATGACCCGCTCGACCCGACCCTCAGCGTCGACCGCAATGTCGGCGGCGTGGATATCTACGGTCTGGACGCCGAACTGGGCTGGTCGGCTACGCACGAGCTGAAGTTCTACCTGTCCGGCAACCTGACCAAGAGCAAGCTGGACGCCAACTATCAGGTGACGGTGGCCAGCGGACCTGACGCCGGCAAGTCCATCGCCCTGCCCGTGAAGGGCAAGGAGTTGGTGCTGACTCCTGAGCAAACCTTCTCGGCGCGCAGCGAATACAAGCTTGGCGACCTGACCCTGGGCCTGCAAGGCAAGTATACGGGCAAGCGCTACGTCTCGGACATGAATGATGTCAGCCTGCCGGGCTACTTTGTTTGGGACTTCGACGCTGAATACAAGTTCTCCCCTTTGGGACATCCTTCGAGCCTGAACCTGCAGGTCTATAACTTGCTGGGCGAGAACTATTATGTTCGTCCGTCGACCGTCTCCAACGTCAATGCGATCACCTTCGCTAACGGGGACAAGATCAACGGCAGCACGTCCTACTACTATACGGGTGCGCCGACGACGGTTTACCTGACCCTGAAGACCAAGTTCTGATCCACGTCACAGTGAGCAGACGAAAAGGGGCGGTGCATGCACCGCCCCTTTTTTGTGGCTGACAGTTGGTGTTTTCGGGTCAGGCTGGAACCGCAGCGACGTTCTACGACAGAGCCGACTTCAATTCCCGTCTGCGGCGATGCAGGATGAACTCGGTATAGCCGTTGGGCTGCTCCCGTCCCTGAAACACCAGGTCAAGAGCGGCCTGATAGGCGATGCTGCCCTCATAGTCCGGGGCCATGGGACGATAGGCGGTGTCGGCTGAATTTTGGCGATCCACCACCAAAGCCATTCGCCTGAAAGTCTCCCGCACCTGGGCCTCGGTGCACACGCCGTGGTGCAGCCAGTTGGCGATGTGCTGGCTGGAGATGCGCAAGGTCGCACGGTCTTCCATCAGGCCCACGTCAAAGATGTCGGGCACTTTGGAGCAGCCGACGCCCTGATCCACCCAGCGGACGACGTAGCCGAGCAGGCCCTGGATATTGTTGTCCAGTTCTTCCTGCACCTCGGCGGGGTTCCAGTTCGAGGCGCTTACCGGGGCGCTCAGCAGGTCCGCCAGACGCGCATCCGGGTGTCGCGGCATGGCGGCGCGCACGGCGGCGACATCCACCTGATGATAGTGCAGAGCGTGCAGGGTGGCGGCGGTGGGGGAGGGAACCCATGCCGTGCTGGCGCCCGTCCGGGGATGGCCGATCTTGTCTCGCAGCATGGCCGCCATCTGATCGGGCGCCGCCCACATGCCCTTGCCGATCTGGGCGCGGTCGTTGAAGCCGGTCGCAAGGCCGATGTCGACATTGCGCTTCTCATAGGCGTCCAGCCAGATCTGCCCCTTCATGGCCGCCTTGCGCACCATGGGGCCAAGCTCCATGTCGGTGTGGATCTCGTCGCCCGTCCGGTCGAGGAAGCCGGTATTGATGAAGACCACCCGTTCGCGTGCGGCGTGGATGCAGGCTTTCAGGTTGACGCTGGTGCGGCGCTCTTCGTCCATGATGCCCAGCTTGACGGTGTTGCGGGCCAGACCCAGTGCGTCTTCCACCTGGTCGAAAAGGCTGACGGCGAGCGCGACCTCGGCAGGGCCGTGCAGCTTGGGTTTGACCACATAGATGGCGCCCGCCGCACTATTGGCGCGCCCGCCGTTCAGGTCGTGCAGAGCGCTCGCGACGGTCACCATGGCGTCGATCACGGTTTCATAGACCGCGCGGCCATCCAGCGTCACCGCATCGCTGATCATGTGATGGCCGACATTGCGCACCAGCAGGACCGCGCGACCACGCAGACGCAACGTCGCACCCTCCGGCGTCGTGAAGTTGCGATCCGGGTCCAGACGGCGCGTCTCGGTGCGGCCGCCCTTGGCGAATGTCGCGCTGAGATCGCCCTTCATCAGGCCGAGCCAGGTGCGATAGACCTCGACCTTTTCCTCGGCGTCGACAGCCGCGACCGAATCCTCGCAGTCCTGAATGGCGGTCAGGGCCGATTCCAGCTGCACGTCGCACACGCCGGCGGGGTCGTCCCGGCCAATCGGATGGCTGGGGTCGATGATGATTTCAGCGTGCAGGCCATTGTGCTTGAGAAGCACGCCTGTGGGCGCGTCGGCTTCACCGCGCCAGCCGGCCAACTGTTGCGGATCGGCCAGGTCGGCGGTTTCGCCGTTGACGAGGCGGACCTGCAAGGCGCCGCCCACTATCTGGTAGCGGACGGCCTGTGCGTGACCGCCTTTGGCCAGGGGCGCCATCTTGTCCAGCATATCGCGCGCAAAGGCGATGACGCCCGCGCCGCGCACGGCGTTGTATGGGCCGGGAGGCAGGGGCGGCGCCAGCGCATCCGTGCCATAGAGCGCGTCATAAAGGCTGCCCCAGCGCGCATTAGCCGCGTTGAGCGCATAGCGTGGGTTCGACAGCGGCACGACCAGTTGCGGCCCGGCCAGGGTGGAAATTTCGGGATCAACGCCTTCTGTGCTGATCTCGAAGTCCGCCGGTTCTGTCGTGAGATAGCCGATTTCCATCAGAAAACGGATCTGGGCGTCGACATCCGCCGACGCGCCGCGACGGTCGCGATTCCAGGCGTCAATTTCCTTCTGGAGCCTATTGCGCGTCTCCATCAGTTCCGCGTTTTTCGGGCCGAAATCGGTCAGGATCCGTTCCAGCCCGGTCCAGAAGCGGTTAGCGCTGAGGCCTGTTCCCGGCAGCACTTCGTTTTCCACGAAGGCGCGCAGCACGGCTTCCACATGAAGGCGATCTGATGAGCTCATAGAGGCATTAAACCTGTCTTGGGTAAAAAGGAAAACGCGGCCTGAGCTGGCGATCTCAGGCCGCGCAAGGTGTGCGCTTACAATCGATCCCGTCGCTTAGGCGAACTGGTTCATCGTATTGTGAGCGCCGCCAGCCTTGAGGGCTGCTTCTCCCGCAAAGTATTCCTTGTGGTCGTCGCCAATGTCGGAACCCGACATGTTCTGATGCTTCACGCAGGCGATACCCTGGCGGATTTCCTGACGTTGGACGTTCAGCACGTAACCCAACATCCCCTGGGAGCCGAAATACTCCCTGGCCAGATTGTCAGTCGACAGGGCCGCCGTGTGGTAGGTCGGCAGGGTGATCAGGTGATGGAAGACGCCCGCGCGCCGGGCCGCGTCCGACTGGAAGGTACGGATGCACTCATCGGCTTCCCTGGCGAGGTCTGTGGCGTCATAGTCGGCGCTCATCAGGCCCTTGCGGTCATAGGCCGCCACGTCCTTGCCCGCCGCGACCCAGGCGTCATAGACCTGTTGGCGGAAGTTCAGGGTCCAGTTGAAGGACGGCGAATTGTTGTAGACCAGCTTGGCGGAGGGAACGACTTCGCGGATGCGGTCCACCATGTCGGCGATCTGGGCGATGTGCGGCTTTTCCGTCTCGATCCACAGCAGGTCCGCGCCATTCTGCAGGGCGGTGATGCAGTCCAGCACGCAGCGGTCTTCGCCCGTCCCGGGCAGGAACTGGAACAGGTTGGAGGGCAGGCGCTTGGGACGCAGCAGCTTGCCGTTCCGGTTGATCACCACATCGCCATTGGCGCTATTTTCCGGGGTGATTTCTTCGCAGTCGAGGAAGCTGTTATAGAGGTCGCCAATATCGCCGGGCTGACGGCTATAGGCGATCTGCTTGGTCAGGCCCGCGCCCAGGCTGTCCGTGCGGGCGACAATGATCCCGTCCTCCACGCCCAGTTCCAGGAAGGCGTAGCGGCAGGCGCGCACCTTGGCCAGAAAGTCTTCATGCGGGACCGTGACCTTGCCGTCCTGGTGGCCGCACTGCTTTTCGTCCGAGACCTGATTCTCAATCTGCAGGGCGCAGGCGCCCGCCTCGATCATCTTCTTGGCCAGAAGATAGGTCGCCTCGGCATTGCCAAAGCCCGCGTCAATGTCGGCGATGATGGGCACGACGTGGGTCTGGTAGTTCTCAACCGCTGTGAGCAGGGCGGTTTCACGGGCAGCGTCGCCCGCGGCGCGGGCGGCGTCGACGTCGCGGAACATCAGGCTCAGTTCACGCGCATCGGCCTGACGCAGGAAGGTGTAGAGCTCTTCGATCAGGGCCGGGACCGAGGTCTTTTCATGCATGGACTGGTCGGGCAGGGGACCGAAATCCGAGCGCAGAGCCGCCACCATCCAGCCGGACAGATAAAGATAACGCCGGTCGGTCGCGCCGAAATGTTTCTTGATGGAGATCATCTTCTGCTGGCCGATGAAGCCGTGCCAGCAGCCGAGCGACTGGGTGTAATTGGACGGATCGGCGTCATAGGCCGCCATGTCCTTGCGCATGATCGCGGCGGTGTAGCGCGCAATATCCAGGCCGGTCTTGAAGCGGTTCTGAAGGCGCATCCGGGTCACGGACTCGGCGTTGATGCTGTTCCACGACCCGTTCTTGCTTTTGATCAGGTTGTCGAAATGGCTGATATGCTCGTGATAAGACATGGCTATCCTCAGGCGCCGATCTTGGGGCGCCATCTGCTTTTCTGAATGAGTGGGGTGCTTTTGCGATCAGGCTCGGAGTGCGACGCTGATCTGTTCAGCGGCGATGCCGAAGCGCACGGTGGCCTTGCTGGAATGCTCGGCCGAGCGGCGTTTCCATTCAGCGCGGGCCTGATCGCGGGTTGCGAATGGACCGAACACCTGTTGAGCGCCGTCCTTCACATTGCTGAACGACAGGCACTCATATTCGCCGCCGATTACCCAATAGCGTTCTGTCGTTCCCATGGTCTGATCTCTCTTTGGGGAGCTCATTGATGAGCGTGTGAGAAGACCCTAGCCACGCCAGACCCGTTCAGCGAACGAATTGAAGCGGAAATGTCATATAACAACAGCTGTTGTGTTGTAATGTTTTTACATCATGACAGGAAGGCTAGTCCGCCGCCCGTCCAGCGCCTCCGGTCAGGTTGGGCAGGGCGGGGGACTCCAAGCCCTCAAGCGCGGGGCTGGCGTCGGCCTGATCAAAGCCTTGCATGATCCGGGCGAAACGATCCTGCACGGTGACGCGCATATTGGGATGGGTGAAGATATAGAGTTGGTTGGCGCGCACCGCCTCCAATACGCGCAAGGCTACGCGTTCGGGGTCGATTCCAGCCTGAACCAGACCCGAAGTCGTGATTCCCTCCGATGCTTCAGGCCCCCCGAAACGATCCGGGCGATTGCGGGTCGACTTGTCGATATTGGTGCGCACAAAGCCAGGGCAAAGCACGCTGACCCCGATATTGTCCGCCGCCAGCTGTCCCGCCCAGCCTTCGGACATGGCCACAACGGCGAACTTGGTGGCGCAATAGGGCTCCATCCCCGGGGGCGAGATCATGCCTGCCATGGAGGCCGTATTGACCACATGGCCGCCGTCGCCATGCGCGCGAAGATGGGGCAGAAACGCCTCCAGCCCATAGATGACGCCCATCAGATTGACCTGGATGACCCAGTCCCAGTCCGCAGGTCGCACCTGATCGATCGGACCGCCTGCGCCCACACCGGCGTTGTTGCACACCAGATGGACCTTGCCGAAGGTCGCCACCGTCTTTTCGGCAGCCGCTTTCAGGGCCGCGCGGTCGGTGACGTCGCAGATCAGTCCGGCGGCTTGGACCTGACGCTCCTCAAGGGCGCTGACCGCAGCCGCCAGCGGCGCTTCTTCGATGTCGGCCAGCATGACATTCATGCCCGCCGCGCCAAAGGCGTGGGCCATGGCCAGACCTATGCCGCTGGCGCCGCCGGTGATGAAGGCCGTCTTGCCGCTGAGATCGATCATCTGTATTTCCCCCGCCTCTTGTCCTTGTGAGGCCAGTGTCCCTCGCACGGGCGCCCCTGGCAAGCGGACGGCGACGCCTCAGCTTGACGGCGTGGCGCGCCGTTTCAGTTCGCGCTGGGCGTTCCAGACAGCGTCAGCGTCCATATCCGTCTGGCGCGACATCCATTGCAGATAGTCCAGCGGCGCCTCGCTCCAGGCGCTGCCGCGATGTTTGCCGAAAGGCACGGTCGGCATGAGTTTGGGCTCCTTGGTCCAGAGGATCATGTCCTCAACCGAGGCGCGTTTCAGAAGCTCCACCAGAACATAGGCCGTCACCCATGCGTCCGGCCCGGCCCGGTGCGGCGGCATGGCCAGCGCATTGTCCAGCTTCAGGCCCAGCCAGTAGCGCAGAACCTGATTGGTGTGGCGCGGCGCCTCCGGCCAGACTCTCAAGGCGCTCTTGTAGGTGCAGATCCAGGGCAGCTGTTCGGTCGCAGCCTCGGTCACGAATTGTTGCTCAAAGGCGCTGTTATGGGCCACCAGCACGTCCGGCGCCGGTCCTCCCCAGACGGCCTGATGCAGGCGCTCCGGCGTGCAGACCGGCGAGTCTGAGGTGAAGTCGTCTTCTGTGATGTGATGAACGGCCATGGTTTCAGGCGGGATGCCGTTCAGCGGGCGATAGAGGCGCGCCATCGGGCGTTCCACCTCATAGTCGCCGCCGGACGGCACGACGTCGGCGCGCCCGAACTCGATGATCTCCGCAGGCGGCTCAACACCGGTGGTTTCCAGGTCAATTACACGAAAACGGGTCACACATGCGCCTTTGCCATCCCATGCTGAAGCATGTTGCGACCAGCTTGGCGCCATCGGTCGCCACACTCAACCCTGGCGTTGCCTAATGGCAATTCGTCGCGATAGTAGAGTGTCTGGCCAGGTGGAAAGAACTGGACGGGGCGCGTAAAGCCAAGATTATGAAGGCCGAAACGATCGCGCTTCATCCCATGGGGTCAAATGAGTCGGTTTACATCAGACCCCAAGACCTTTGTGGCTGGAGGCTTTGCGGCCCTCAGACGCGGTGCGCCGCAAGAAGCGATCGGGGCGTTTCGCCGTGCGATTTCAGCGGGGCTGGGCGACGCAGATGTCTGGTTTGGCCTTGCAGGCGCGCAGCGGAGTCTGGGCGCGAGAGATGAAGAGCTGGCGGCGCTGGATCAGGCGCTGAATCGCGACACCCGCCACATGCCCTCCCTGATCGCCAAGGGCGACTGGTATGCTCGGGCGGGAGATGTCCGCGCCGCTGATTCCTACTATGCCGCCGCACTGAAGTTGGGGGCTCTGATCAACGCGCCGCCGCCGGAGCTTCGCCGGCAACTGGAACGGATCGAGGCGGCCCGGCAGCAATACAGGCAGGACTATGAGGCCCATCTGACCTCGGCCCTCACTCGGGAAGGGCTCGGCGCCCCTGGCGCGGAGCGCTTCGCCCATGCTCTGGACCTGTTGCTCGGGCGCCGCGAAGTCTTCGTCCAGCAGCCGCGACATTTCTATTTTCCCGAACTGCCTCAGGTGCAGTTCTATGAGCGTGAACGCTTTGACTGGGCGCCCGCGCTGGAAAGCGCGACACCGGATATTGTCGAGGAATTGAGAGCCGTCGTCGCCAATCCCGCGGGTGTTGCGCCCTATATGGAGACCACGCCCGACCGACCTCGCTTCAACACCAACGGTCTGGAGAACAATCCGGACTGGAGCGCCTTTTTTCTGATCAAGAATGGCGTCGAGGTGGAGGAGAACACAAGGCGCTGCCCGCGCACCATGGCGGCGCTGCGTCATGTTCCGCTCTGCCGGATTGATGGTCGAACGCCGTCGGTCCTGTTTTCACTGCTCAAGCCCGGAACGAAGATCCCGCCGCACAACGGCTTCATGAATGCGCGTCTGATCTGCCATCTGCCGCTGATCGTGCCGCCGGACTGCGCGTTACGGGTAGGCAATGAGACCCGCACCTGGACAGAAGGGCGGGTGGTCAGTTTCGATGACAGTATCGAGCATGAGGCCTGGAACTATAGTTCCGAACTGCGGAGCGTTCTCATCTTTGATGTGTGGAAGCCGGAACTGACGGAGCAGGAGCGCCGTCTGGTCTCCACCATGCTGTCCGCCATCAATGACTATCAGGGGCGGGGCGGGGAGTGGGTGGAATAGCGCCCCCAACGCCGCTTCACCCACAGCATCATCTGGGTTGAGACCAGCCTGGCGGCGGCGGCGGCGGCGGCGGCGGCGCTTCA
The DNA here is from genome assembly GCA_903858685.1 of uncultured Caulobacterales bacterium. GTDB lineage: Bacteria > Pseudomonadota > Alphaproteobacteria > Caulobacterales > Caulobacteraceae > CAIMFV01. The sequence goes on from CAIOJR010000101.1 coordinate 94,548, forward strand.
TCGCCGGGACCCAGATTGCCGAAGTTGCGCAGGCACTGGCGATAGACGCCTTGATAACGCGCCTCGCTACCTTCAGTGGCGCCGCGCTGCCCGGCATTGGCGCCAAGCTCGGCGCCTGCAATCGCGCCGGCGCCCGCCCCGATCAGGGCGCCCGTGCGGTGACCGACGGCGGCGCCGAGGTTCGCTCCGACCACCAGACCCGCCAGGGCGCCGCC
>CAIOJR010000102.1 GCA_903858685.1 uncultured Caulobacterales bacterium
CGGTGCGGCGGCGGGCGACTATGTGCTCTCCTCCACCATGATCAACTCCGATGGACCGGGCTCCAGCGCCGCGGCGTCCATTACGCAGCGGAGCGTGAGCGTGGTGCTGGGCGGAACGGCGACCAGGGCCTATGACGGCCTGACCCTCGCACCCCTGTCCGGGCTGAGCTTCACCGTCGCCAACCCCACCGGCGACGGGGTCGTGCTGGGGGTCAGCGCCAGCACGGCGAGCGCGACCTATGACACCGGAAATGTCGGCACAGGCAAGCCGGTCACCGTGTCCGGCTTGACCCTGACCGGAGACGCAGCGGGCAATTTCGCCCTGAACCCCGCAGCGACCGCGGCCGTTGGCGTCATTGATCCGGCGCCCCTGACCGTCACCGCGCAGAACGCCTCGAAGGTCTACGGCGCGGCCGACCCGGCCCTGACCTATTCCGTCTCGTCTGGCCGGTTGTTTGGCGCGGACCTGATCAGCGGGGAGATCGCGCGAGCGCCGGGCGAGGCGGCGGGAACCTATCTGATCGGCCAGGGCAGCCTGTCGGTGAGCGCCAATTACAGTCTGACCTTCGTCAACGGCGCCTTTCAGATCGTCGGCAGTTCAGTGCCTGCGCCGGTTCCGTCGAATCTGCCGCTCAACATCTATGTTCCGGCAACCGTCGCCACCTTCACCAAGGCTGTTTCCATCTTCCAGAGTCCCGTCACGGCGGCGAGTTTCGACGCGATCTCGGCCGTGACGAGCGCATCGGCGGCAAGTGATGCGGCGTTCGACGTGTCCACGATCACGACCGGCAGCGTGGCGCCAACAGGCACGACGTCCGGAAATTCGGCGGCGTCGAATGCGACTTCCGCTGTGACCGGTGCAGCCGCGTCGCTGGCGCCATCGACCTCGTTCGGCGATGCATCCTCCCCATCAGGGTCGGGTGGCGCGAGCTTCGGCCTATTCCCCTTGGGCGCCGCCATCTCGGGTCCTGGCGCCAGCGGCGTTGCGCGGTCTCGGGGCTCCACCGGCGTCACATCGACCACTTTGGTGAACGCTACGGCGGCGATTGATCGCTTGTCGACGCCGTCGACGGCGACCGATGACGCGCCACAGGCGCTCTGTGCGGACGCTTGCGCACCGCCTCCGAAACAGAACCGTCAATACGGCCCTTTGATCCGCTTCATAACGACACGATAAGCCGAGAAGGTCCTCGCAGTTGAAGAATAGATTCTACGGTACCGCTTCGGCGTCCCTGGTGTTTTTTGGAGCTGCACTTCTAACGTGTGGCGACGTTCGGGGGCAGGCGATTGAGTTGCACCAGGCGCCCGGTTTGCGCTCCGAGGGCGCGCCCCTGTTGATCGGTCCGCAGCTGGAGCTGAATGACGATCCCACGCCGTTGGGTTTCGCCGTGGTGAATCACCTCATTTTGTTGGGCGAGCAGGATGCTCTGGCGGCGCCCGATCGCGCCCTCGTTGTTGACTTGGCGCGTATCAAGGCGCCTCAACTGGCGGCGCTGACCCGTCGGCTGAAGCGCCTGGTCGGCAAACCCGTGAGCCGAAAACTTCTGTCCCAGATCGAAGCGGTCATAGCATCGCATTACCGGCGGATCGGGCAGCCCTTTGTCTCCGTGACCCTGCCGCCTCAGGAAATCACGCAGGGCGTGGTCCAGTTGCGCGTCACCCCGTTTCGACTGTCGAAGATCAGCATCTCGGGCGCGCGCAAAGATGAAGCCATGATCGCCAAGGATATCAGCGCTGCGATTGGCGAACCGATCAAGGCCCCGCGGCTGGCGCAGGATCTGAACTGGCTCAACCATAGTCCGTTCCGCGATTCCACAGCGGTTTTCACGCAGGGGGCTAATCTTGGCGACACGGAGCTGACCGTGGAGAGCCATGAGTCGAAACGCTGGCAGGTGGCGAGCGGCTATTCCAATTCCGGCTCTCAAAGCAGCGGCTATGACCGGTACATGCTGAGCGGGGAGATTGGCGACCTGCTGATCCCCGACTCCCTGTTGTCATTTTCCGTGACCGCCAGCGACGATGTGTGGGGCAAGCAGGGGTACGATCCGCTGAATGACAAGGCGCCGAACCGCTATCTGAGCCACAGCCTTGTCATGTCGGCCCCATTGGGCGTGCGGCAGGATCTGACGGTCATGGTGAACGCCGTCCACTCTTATTCTTCGTCCTATGTATTTGATGTGAAGAGTGAAACCGACGAATATAGCGGCGTCTATCGCACCGCCCTGTCCAATATATCCAGCTTGCCGGGCGATCTGTCATTGGGGGTTGAGGCCCGCATCCAGATCCGAAACACCCTCTATGGTTCGATCTCGGTGCTAAAACAGCCGATCGGCGTGTTCCAGGAACTGATCGGCTGGAGCGACAACTGGTATGATGGGGCTAACCACCATTCCCTTTCGGCGACCCTGCGATTCAGTCCGCGCGGGCTGGGCGGACGTTTTGGCGACGCAGCCTATGCCCGCTTCACGCAGGGGCGGGTCAATTCCGCCGGCTACGCCTATCTGCAGGCCAATTATGGCGGGGAGTACGCCCTGCCTCGGGGGATGCAGTATGTGACGCAGGTCCAGGCCCAGTATTCAAACGCGCCTCTGATGGCCACGGAGCAGATTGCACTGGGGGGCGGGTCATCTGTTCGCGGCTATTCGTATGACGACCAGAGTTTTGACAAGGGATTGGTCTGGCGAAATGAATTGCGTGTCTCGCCGATGATCATCAACACCCCGTTTCTGGCGCAAAATGTCCCCCGAATTACAAACGTTCTGGCGCCTTATGCATTTGTCGATGGCGGTTATGTGCAGAACTATCGCGCGGGACGCCAGTACGCCGCCTATTCATCGGGCGTCGGCGCGGACGCCAGGCTGGGCGCCCATGTCACCGCAGGCGTTACGGCGGCATGGGCGCTGCGCGCCGCCAGCTATACAAGATCAGGATCTTGCCTGGTGCTGGCTCATATCAACCTTGCCTACTAGCCGACAGCTAAAGATTAGCCCGGAAGAACGCGACGACGGCGGCGTCGAAGTCGACATGAAAAGCGGTGCGGTCGAACCCGGGCGCGCTTTTGCAGATGAAGCCGGCCATGCGGACCAGGGTGGGGGAGCAGGGCGCGAGAAAATCGAAATGATCCGCCTTGTCCACGACCCGATAGTCCGGCCTGCGCGGCAGATTATCCGCTACGGCCTGGGCGTAATCCGGATGCGGCAGGATGTGATCATCGGCTGCGCGCCAAAGCTGGACCGGCGCCGCCACGCCGGTCAGACCGGGGCGGCCAAAGCTGAAGCCCAGGGCCGGCGCGGCGGCCACGATGGCCTTCAAACGCGCATCGTGGGTCCAGTGGTTTTGCAAGACCGGCGGGGCTGCGCTGTGCGCCACCAGCTTGCAGTCATAATAGTCGGGATGCGCGCGGCAGTGGGGGCCGATCAGGGTCAGGTCCGGTACCGCTCCGCCTGCGACAAGCACGGTGAAACCGCCGGATGAAAACCCGAAGGCGCCGACCCGGGCCGGGTCGATCCGGTCGTGATTGCGCCATGTGTTGAGCATGTAGTCGACCAGCAGTTTGAGCTGGCGGGGCCGGTTGGCGACATCCACGGCGAGGCTCTGGTCGCGATAATTGTCGCCGGTGTGGGTGAGGGCGGCGACGACAAAGCCCGCGCTCGCCAGAGCATAGCCGGTGTCGGCATGGCTGGCCCAGCCCCCGCCATTGCCGTGAGACACGACCACCAGAGGCAGGCCTCGCCCATCCGGCGCAGCATCCCTGGCGACGCTCTGGGTGAAGGTTTCGACGGCGGTTGGCTGGACGCCGGCCCGTGTCGGATACCAGACGCCGACCTCCACCGGCGGACCTTGCGGGTCGTTGATGGAAAAGGTTTGAAAGCCCACATTCAGGTCAGCCGCGCAGACGGACAGTGCCGATCCAGCGAATATGAGCAGGGTGCAGATCAGGGGGATAAGGCGCATAGCGGTTTCCTTCGTGATGAAAGTCACGCTAGGCTTTGACGTGCGCCGGGTCCTGGGCAATCGGGCTTTCGCGAACGGGCCAACGGGTTCGCCAATGGGCGAATGGGCGAATGGGCGAATGGGAGATGATCAGGCATGCCAAGCTGGCTGGGCCGATGGAGCGAATGGCGGACTGACATTGCCGCCGCCGTCGTGCTGGGCCTTTTTCTGGGCGTGCTGGGGCCGTTCGGCTCGTTCCTCAACGGCGGCATAGCGCTGCGCATGGCGTATTGGAGCGCGATGCTGGTCTTGGGGCTGTTCATCTACAGCCTGGGCATTCGCTATGCCCTGCATCTCGGCGCACGCTGGCGACAGCCCGACTGGTTCGTCATCCCGCTGGCGCTGATCCTGCTGGCCCTGCCGATGAGCCTGATCGTGGCCCAGGTGTGTTACGCGATCTGGCCCGTCGTGCGGCGCTATATGCATCCCTTCGATTGGTACGGGCAGAGTCTGGTCTTGAGCCTTCCCTTCAGCGCAATCTGGCTTTGGGCTCATCGTTCCGGTGTCAGGGGCGCAGAGCTGAGCGTCCCCCAGGCTCAGGCCGTGGCTTCACAGGCCCTTTTGACCCAATCGCTGGGTCGCCGGCTCATCTGCCTGCAGATGGAGGATCACTATGTGCGGATCCATACCGACGCCGGGTCTGAACTGGTCCTGTCGCCGCTGAAAGACGCTATAGACGCCGTCAGCAGCGTGGACGGCCTGCAGGTGCATCGCAGCTGGTGGGTGGCGCGAAACGCGGTAGTGCGCGCCGTCAGACAGGGCCGCAACTGGGAGCTTGAGCTGGACAACGGTCTTCGCGCCCCGGTCAGCCGTCCATCCATCGTCAAGCTGAAAGCGGCGGGCTGGCTGCCGGATCAGTGAGCAGCAGGCGTGGGCGGTGGACTGATGAAGTCCCCTGCGGGACCTGGGAAAACCACAGGGCTGGCATAGCCGTCGGTCGATACGGACTGGACGCCAAAGAACCAGTCGTCGATCACCACCTTTTCCAGCTTGAGCGTCGTCGCAGATCCAGCCTCGCGGCTATATTGCCAGCGCGGCGACAAGGTGTCGCGCCACCAGACCCGATAGGCCGCGGCGTCCTTGGCGCCAGTCCAGCTGAGCGTTGTGTCGGGACTGACGGCGCCTTCGATCCTGACAGCGGTCGGCGGCGCAGGCGCGCGGGCCAAGGCGGCCAGGGTGACGATATCGACGCGGGTGACATTGGCCAGATACGCGAAGTCCACCCCGTCAATCGTGTCGCCATAGACGACGTCGCCCTCGGTGCGCAGGTCCTGGTGTTGGTGGTGATAGTTTTCGGCGGCTTCGGTCACGCGGACGGCGGGAAAGCCGGCCTCCAGCATGGGCGTCTGGTCGCCGCCCCGGCCATAGCGGTCGGTCCGATAGACCATGCGCACCCGAAAGGGCGCGACATATTGCTCGGCAAGTTCGGCCATGAAGCGGTCGATATTGCGGGCGGGACTGTCCAGTTCGCCGCCATTATAGCGTCGCTTGGCGGCGTCCGCCTGAGTCTCCACCGCCTTGGTGCCTTCAGAGAAGACGCGCACATAGCCGCGCTCGACCTCGCCGCCCAGGCCGTGCGTATTGCCCACAATGTCATTGTTCAGGTCAGCCTCCACGCGCCAGCCGCGTTCGCGCGCGACCTTGGCCAGCAGCTTTCCGCCGTAGAGACCCTGCTCCTCGCCTGAAAGCACGGCATAGACGATGGTGGCCGGGAAATGTTCGTGCGACAGAACCCGCGCCGCCTCCAGCACCGCCGCCGTGCCAGATCCGTCGTCATTGGCGCCAGGCGCGTCAGATGTCGCGTTCATCGGGTCGGACACGCGGCTGTCTATGTGGCCTGCGATGATCACCACCCGGTCCGGGTCGGATGTACCGCGTTGAATCGCCATCACGTTCTGGATCACGCTTGGCGTGGGCACGCGCGCGCCGGTCACCGTATCTTCCGGCGTGATGATCTCCAGACAGCCGCCGCAATCCTTGCTCAGCGTGTCAAAGCGGGCCTGGACCCAGCGCCGCGCGGCCCCGATGCCCCGGCTTGACGACCGTGTGTCGGACAGGGTGTGGCGGGTGCCAAAGGCGACCAGATGCTCGATGGTCGACTTCAATTCGTCAGGGCTGACCTTGGCCGCCATCTGCATCAGTTCGGGGTGGTCTGCGCCTGTGGCGGCGGGCGCCGAGGCCGCGAGGGACAAGGCGAGCAGGGAAGCGGACAACCACATGGCGACAAACTCTTAAATGTAGGGATGACTCTGACCAGACTGCATGTCGCCGGATCGCTTCACAAGGGGGCGGTCAGGCGGTCGGGCTTGGCTGATCGATGAAAATGCGCCTAATCTGGACGCCAAGCCGCCAAAGGGCTGGCGTTCGACGCAGATGACAGGGACGGATCATGGTGGATGCAGTTTGGCGTCGGGCCTTTGAGCAGGCGGTGAGCGAAGCGGTTTCTCCGGACCGTCTGTCGGCTCTGGCCGCGTCGGTCCGAGCTGGCGGCGAGGGGGCGGACCTGTTGGCCCCGGCCTTTTTCCGCGCCGCCTTCATCGATCCACTGACCCTTGCGCGCACCTATGACGCCGCAGCGGCGGGCTGGCTGGGCGAGCCGGTGGGCGGACCAGACATCGCCGTCCCCGCCATGAACGCCGAAGCGCCGAAGCTGGCGGCGTCTGCAGAGCTTTGGGACGTGTTCTGGCGTCTGTCGGAGGACTCCGCCGGCGGATTGAGCGCGTTGGAAATTACACCCCGGACCGCCGCCCTGGCGGGATATTTGTCGCCCGACTTCGCTGTCCGTCAGGGGGAGGCCTATTACGCCTATCCCGAAGTGAGGAAGGCCGCAGCGCGCGGGCTGCCGAGACGCTTCAAGCTCGACGATCTGGCCGCCTGCCCGGAAGGGTCGCTGGGCTACGCCTTCCATCGGCAGATCATTGACAACCAGTTTGATCTGGAGGTGCTGGACCGCGACGCCATGTCCCTGTCTAGCCTGCCTCCGCCGCATGACTTCATCAATACGCGGATGCTCCAGTCCCACGACCTGATCCATATTCTGGCGGGCTATGAGCTGACCACCTTGCATGAGATCGGCATTTCAGCCTTTCAGATGGCGCAATGCGGTCACAGCTATTCGGCCATGTTCCTGGCGCTTGTGGCGGCCACGTCCGCGACGTCGCCCCAGCCGGGCGCCTTCGCCTTCCTGATGGATACGGTGCTGGGCGCCTGGATTCATGGGCGCCGTTCGCCCTCGATCATGGATCTGGACTGGGAGTCGGTGTGGGACCAGCCGTTGGAGACCCTGCGGAGCCAGCTTGGCATCCGCCGGTTCGAGAGCATCTATCCACCGGACATTATAGAACAGCTGGTCAGGGCGGCGTGACCGTGTCCATCCTGCGCGCCGCCAGCGCCGCCAGATTCTGCTCATGCCGCTTTCGGCTGATGCCGTAAAAGGACAGAGACGTCACCGCCGTGGCGGTCAGAACCACCACGAACGGCAGATAGATCAGCATCAGATGGACCAGGGTCGATTGCGGCACTGAACCGGGCGTGGCGTTTTCGGGGAAGCGCGCCAGGCTCAGGATCATGCTGGAAGCGAAAATTCCTATGCCGGTCACGGCCTTGGCAATGATGCTGGCGGCGGAGAACAACAGGCCTTCTGAGCGCGCCCCGCTGCGCAACTCGATATCTTCCGCCAGATCAGCGATCATCGAGGTGTTGAGAATATTGGCCGAGACCGAAATGGTCAGGGTCACCACCGTGTTGAGAAACAGCAGCGGAACCACAAGGCCCGATCCGTTTGGTGGAAACACCCCCAGAAGTCGCAGGACGATCGGCAGGGGGCCGATGACGCCGCTCAGCACGTAGAGCACCATGGTGGCGGGCTTCTTGTCGAAACGGCGTGAGAGGCGTGGACTGACGATCAGGGCGAACAGGGTCGCCAGATAGGCAGAACCCAGAACAATCGAATATTGCGCGCTGCTCAATCGCCAGAAATAGGTGACGAAATAGGAGTTCAGCGCCAGGGCCAGTCCACCGGACATGGAGGTGGCCAGCCCCGCAAACAGGATGGCCCCGAATGATCTGTTGCCAAACGTGTCCTTGACGGTTTGCCAGGTCGCCGCAGCGTCAAAGGGTTTCCGGTCCGGTGGTGGTTTCAGAAAAGGCGTGAAACGGTGCGTTCCGGCCGCCGAAATCAGAATGGCTGAGGCCATCACCACGGCCGACACCACGCCATAGAGCGCATAGCCGGCGGGATTGAGCTGACCGACCGGGTGGGTGGCGTCGGGTCGCAGCATGACCGCCAGTGCGGCCACCGTCATGCTCAGCCCGCCCCACCATCCAAAGAAGAAGCGAAAGCCGAACAGCGACGTACGCTGATCATAATTCTCGCTCAGCTCAGCGCCCAGGGCGGTCGAAGGAATCTCGTAGAGCGTGATCAGGCTGCGCACGACAATCGAAACGACCAGCAGATAGACAAAAAGCTGCGGTTTGGTCATGCCCGCCGGCGGAGCCCACAGGACCAGAAACGACAGGGCGGCGGGGATCGAGGCGAAGTACATCAGCGGATGTCGACGTCCCCAGCGTGAGCGCCAGTGGTCTGAAATATAGCCGACAACAGGGTCCAGAACGGAATCCACCACGAGGGCTATGGCGATGGCTGCGCCGACCCATGCGGCCGGAACCCCCAGAACCTGATTGTAGAACAACAGCAAAAGCGAACTGAAGCCGTTGTCCTTCACGCCATAGGCCACCGATCCCACGCCATAGAACAGCTTGGTCACGAAACCGGTCCGGGGGCGTTCGCCCTTATGTGCGGCCATCTGAGTCTGTCTGCCCTTCAGGTCGGTTCTGCACGGCCGGGCGCTGTGCGCCCGGCCAGATGAAGCGGATCAGCCGCCGAGCACGCTTTGCGCAAAACTGGTGGCGGACTTGTAGTCCGCCTTGCCATTGGGTGCGCGCAGGTTCACGTCGCCCGCCACGATACGCTTGGGCGACTTGTAGGGCGCCAGGTGCTGGCGCACATGGTGGATAAGCCCGCTCTCGTCCAATGACTTGCCGGGATAGAGCCGCACCACGCCCGTCACCGACTGGCCCCATTTGGGATCGGGCAGGCCCACGACCAGGGCGTCTTCCACATCCGGATGGGTTTTCAGCGCTTCTTCCACCTCTTCGGGAAAGACCTTTTCGCCGGCCGTATTGATGCAGGCATTGCCCCGGCCCAGCAGGGTCAGGGTTCCGTCCGCTTCGACCACGCACCAGTCGCCGGGGATGGAATAGCGGTGGCCGTCGATCACGCGGAAGGTCCGGGCGGTCTTTTCCGGGTCCTTGTAATAGCCGACGGGGTTGGGCTGGCCCACCGCCACCAGTCCGCGCAAGCCGGAGCCGGGAAGAACCGGCTGGTCGTTTTCATCAAAGACCCTGGCTCGGTCGCCGAGCGCAAATTTGGCGGTCTGAATCTCACCGGCCGCCGTCATTAGCGAGGTTCCAAGACCCAGCGCTTCGGACGATGAAAATGCGTCGCCCAGTATGGCCTGAGGCATGTGCTTCAAAAGGGTGCGCTTGACCTCGATACTCCACATGACGCCAGAGGAGGTGACGCGCTGGACGCTGGACAGATCATATTTGCCCGGCTCCCGTTCCAGGGCCTCGGCAATGGGGCGGGCGAAGGGGTCGCCGACAATGGTCAGGCTGGTCGCCTTCCAGCGATGGATGGCCTCCAGCATCTCCACAGGATTGAAGTGAAGCTGCTCCAGAGTGATCACGGCCCCGCCGGACAACATGGCCGCGACGGCGGTCAGGAGGCCGGTGCCGTGCATCAGGGGCGGCGCAATGACCGAAAGGCCGCCAGGGCCGATCTCCTTGGTTGTTGTGATCAGTTCATCAAGGGTTTCCGGCACGGGTCCCAGAGCGCGCGCGGCGGATAGGGTGATCTGGCGCAGATCGTTCTGGGTCCACATGACCCCCTTGGGCATCCCCGTCGTGCCGCCCGTATAGATGAACAGCATGTCGTCGGGGCTGCGGTCTATGCCCAGAGGCGAGCCGTCGCCTGTTTCGCACAGGGTCTCGAAGCTTTCTGAAAAAGGCGCGCCTTCGCCTACCTCGACAAAGGTCTTCACCTTGGTCAGGCGGTCGCGGATCTGGTTGATATTGTCGCGGAACTCGCGGCCATAGACGACGGTCTGGGCGTCGGAATTGTCGAAGATGTAGAACACCTCGTCAGGTGTGTAGCGATAATTGACGTTCACATGGACCAGCCGTCCCTTGAAACAGGCCGCCAGGGTTTCGCAATATTCGGGACGGTTGTGCATGTAGAAGGCGACCTTGTCGCCGGGCTGGGCGCCGCGTTTGATGAGGGCGCGCGCCAGATTATTGGATCGGCGGTCGGCCTGTCCCTGAGTGATCACCCGATCGCCATGGATATAGGCGGGCGCGTCTTGCGGGAGGACGGTGGCGAGACCGTCCATGATGTCGCCGAAGTTCCACTGGAACATGATGGTCAATTTCCTCCAGACCGAAGTTCTGCCCCAACGTCGCGCATCGAGGTCGTTTGTTCTTGTTCTTCAGGCGCAGACTAACGCGTCTTTATGCATCGATGAAACCCTGCATGACCGCCGCTTCGCGCCTTAAACGCTCCGGTGCGCCCAGCAATTGCCGGTTCAGTCCGATCCGCTTGAACAGATAGTGCAGGCCCAGCAGGTCCGTGATGCCAATGCCGCCGAACACTTCTGTCGATGTGCGCGCGACAAAGCGGCCAATTTCCGACAAATGCGCCTTGGCGTGGGCGGCGGTGAGCGAGGCCTCGTCCGGCAGGGCGTCCTGTGCATAGCCCGCATACCAGATCAGGGCGCGGCAGGGCTCAAGCTCCGCCGCCATTTCGGCGCACATGTGTTTCACCGCCTGATAGGAGCCGATGACCCGGCCAAATTGCTGGCGTTCCTTGGCATAGGCGACCGCGCGATCGATCATGCGTTGCGCAGCGCCCAAAGTGTCCGCCGCCAGCAGAACACGACCTGCATCGCGCATCCGGATCAATGTGTTGGCGACATCGCCCTGATCGACCGGCTCGGACGGCGTGTCCTTGAAGGTCAGTTCAGCGATGGAGCGCGTCCGGTCGATACTGGTCAGGGCGGTTTGGGTCAGACCTGTGGCATTGGCCGTCACCAGGTGCAGGCCGCCGGCGCGGTCGGCCACGATGAAGGCGTCCGCCGTGGCGGCGTCCAGCGCAAACAGCGCCTTGCCGTTCAGCATACCCTGGGATGCGGACACGCCGGCGTCCATCCGCGCGCCGCTGGCGAACTCGGACAGGGCGAGGCCCAGCACCGTCTTTCCGGATGCAATCCCCGGCAGCCAGGCGAGCTTTTGCGACTCGCTTCCGGACAGGCTGAGCGCAAGACCCGCCAGAACCGGACCAATATAGGGAACAGGGGCTGCGTGGCGGCCCAGCACCTCGGCCAGAAGGGCGGCGTCCAGTACGCCAAGGCCAAGTCCGCCATAGGCTTCAGGAACCAGCACGGCGGGCGCGCCAAGCTCGGCCACTGCGGCGGCGATGTCAGGCGCGAGCGGGGTCGGCTGATCAGCGACGGCCCGGATGCGGTCGAGCGGCGCGACGCGTTCCAGCGTGCGATCCAGACTTTCCTGCATCTGGATCTGATCATGGGTGAGGGCGAATTCCATGCTGATGTGCTCCCTCAGGCTCTGGCCGACACGGGGGCGAGTTTCGGTTCGCGGGGCATGTCGAGGCCGCGCTCGGAGATAATGTTCTTTTGAATCTGGGCCGTGCCGCCGCCAATGATCAGTCCCAGATCGAACATGTAGCGATGTTGCCAGACCCCGCCGTCGCGCTCATGCGGGCTGCCGTGGTAGAGCACGCCCAGTTCGCCCATCACATCAATGGCCAGGGCCGCAAGCTGGTGGTTCAGTTCGCAGCCCTGAAGCTTGACGATCAGGCCCGCCATGCCGGGTGCTTCGCCTTTCAGCGCCGAGGTCAGGATGCGCATCCCGTTGAACTGCATGGACATGACCCGCGCCTGAAGCTGCATCAGACGGTCGAGATAGAGCGGATTGTCCATCACCCGGTGTCCGTCCAGTTGCTCGGTCTTCATCAGGTCAATGATGGCTTTCAGCCGGGACAGGGCCGCATTCGGATCGCCCAGCATGCCGCGTTCATGCTTCAGGGTGGCGTTGGCGACAAACCAGCCCTGACCGCGCGCGCCCACAATCTGGGTTTTGGGAACCTTGACATCGGTGAAGAAGACCTCGTTGAACTCCGCCCCGCCCGTCATGGTTTTCAGGGGGCGGACCTCGATGCCGGGGCTCTTCATGGAGAAGGTCAGATAGCTGATGCCCTGATGTTTGGGCGCATCGGGCTCGGTCCGCACCAGACAGAAGATCATGTCGGCGGCGTGGGCGGTCGAGGTCCAGATCTTCTGGCCATTGATGATGAAGTTCTCGCCGTCATCATCGGCGCGCGTCTTCAGCGAGGCCAGGTCCGATCCGGCGCCGGGCTCTGAATAGCCCTGACACCAGACCATTTCGCCTTGCAGGGTGGGGGCGATGAAGGCCTGCTTCTGCTCCTCGGTCCCCAGTTCCAGAAGGGTTGGGACGAGCATGGATATGCCCTGATTGGCCAGCCCGCCGGGCAGGCTGTATTCGGCGAACACCTCAGCGATGATGCGGGACTTCAGAATGTCTGGCGCAGCGCCGAACCCGCCATAGGCGGCGGGGATGGTTCGCGCAGCATAGCCGTGGGCGATGAGCAGCTTTTGCCAGACGATCTGTTCTGACGTCGGTCGGTGGCCGGTGCGCTTGGGCGCCAGATGACGATGGGCTTCGGCAAAGGCGCGAACCTCTTCACGAAACGCCGCATACTGGGCGTCATACGCCAGATCCATACCGCTTCTCTCCCTTATCATTGATCCAAGAGTAGCTCAGAGATTGGCCACGTCTAATGCAATCTTGCCATTGCCGTTGCGGCAGGCGCGCATTTCGTTGACAAGTCCGGGGTCGGGGCGCGAGCCTCCCCCGGCGCATTGGAGGCCAGAGACCGGATGCCAAGCCCTGCGGGTGAACGTCCATTGGCGCTGATCACCGGCGCTTCGTCGGGCATGGGGGCGGTGTTTGCGCGCCGGTTGGCGGCGCGCGGCCTCGACGTGGCGCTGGTCGCCAGGCGACGGGACCGGCTGGAAGCTCTGGCCGGCGAGTTGACGAACAGCTTCGGCGTGAGCGCCATCGTGATCGTCGCCGACCTGTCCTTGTCCGATGCCCATCTTCCGGTGATGGCGGCGCTGGAGGGGCGCGGCGTGGACGTGCTGGTCAATAATGCGGGCTATAGTCTTGCGGCCAACTATGCCGATCTGGACTGGGCGGCGCAGCGCGACTGCGTGATGACGCTGGTGGTGGCGGTCTGCGGCCTCACTCACGCGGTCCTGCCGCATATGCTGGGGCGCGGGGCGGGGCGGATCATCACGGTGAGCTCTCTATTGGCGCTCAGCCAGGGCGGGGCGGGCCACACCGTCTATCCGGCGGCCAAGAGCTTTGTGCTGAAGTTCATGCTGTCGCTGGATGCGGAGTTGCGCGCGCGCGGCGTGCGTGTGACCTGCATCCTGCCCGGCTCCACCGATAGCGAGTTTCAGAGCGCGAACGGGACGAAGGACGCCATGTCGGGCATGCCCAAGCCCTTCATCGCCTCGCCGGAACAGGTGGTGGATGCGGCCTTGGCCGCCAGCGACGCCGGGCGCTTGGTGGTCATTCCGGGCTGGTATAATCGTCTGGCGGCGCTGGCCTTCAAACTGGCGCCCGATGGCTTCATTCGCTGGATTTCCGCCAGCGCGTCTGCGCGTTTCGCCAAGGGAGAATAGGGTTTGGCCTCTCATTATGATGTGGTGATCATCGGATCTGGCGCCGGCGGCGCGACCCTGGCCCATTCCCTGGCTCAGTCGGGCAAATCTATCCTTATCCTTGAGCGCGGGGAAATCTTGCCCGTCGAAGCGGACAACTGGTCCTCCAAGGCCGTCTTTGTCGAGCGCAAGTACCGCACACGCGAACAGTGGCTGGACAAGTCGGGCAAACCCTTCATCCCCAACACCCATTACTGGGCGGGGGGCAACACTACCTTCTACGGCGCTGCCCTGATGCGCATGAAGAAGCGCGATTTTGAAGTGGTGCAGCACAAGGGCGGGGTGTCGCCTGCCTGGGCGCTCGACTATGCGGCCATGGCGCCCTGGTACCAGAAGGCCGAACTGTTGTGGGAGGTGCATGGCCAGCGCGGCGTCGATCCCAATGACCAGCCGAGCGATCCGCCGTTTCCCTTTCCGCCGCTGGTCAATGATCCGGGCGTGGCGCAATTGGAGGCCCATTTTCAGAAGATCGGCTGGACGCCCTCGCCCCTGCCCTTGGGCATCCGGCGAAACGATTTCGATCCGGCTCTGGCGCCGTGCATCCGGTGCAAGACCTGCGGCGGCTATCCCTGCCAGGTGCTGGCTAAGGTCGATGCACGCACCGCCGTGCTGAATCCGGCCTGTGCTCAGGCCAATGTCACGCTCCTGACGGGTCGTCTCGCAACGCGGATTGAGACCGACGCCTCCGGTCGCACCGCCACGGCGGTGATCACGACGGGCGTGCAGGGTGAGGAGCGGTTCAGCGGCGACATCATCGTCACCGCCGCCGGCGCCGCCAATTCCGCCGCCCTGTGGCTGAAGTCCGCCAACGCCGCTCACCCGACGGGGCTGGCCAATGGGTCAGATCAGGTCGGGCGCAACTACATGTTCCACATCACCTCAGCCGTCATTGCCCTGGCGCTGGAGCCGTTCGATGCAAGCTTCCCCAAGACGCTCTGCGTCAACGACTTCTATTTCGGCGAGCCGGACGGCTCCTACGGCTATCCGATGGGCCAGATTCAGATGCTGGAATACATGTCCGGCCAGACGATCGAGGGCCAGGTGGCGGATATGGTCTCCCCCGCACTGATCCCTGATGTCTTCTCCGACGCGCTGGCGCACCACATGGTGGCGTTTCTCGCCATGTCTGAGGATCTGCCCAGTCCGGACAACCGGGTCACGGTCGAACCGGACGGCCAGATCCGCTTAAGCTACACCTTCGGCGATCTGGAGGCGCATAACCGACTGGTGAAGCGGCTGCGTCAGGGGCTGGACGGGTTTGTCTCCAACCACCACGTCCTGTCGGGTCATCATTTCGAAGTGGATGAACTTCTGCCGCTCTATGGCACGGCCCACCAGTCGGGAACGCTGCGTTATGGCGTTGATCCGGCCAGTTCGGTGCTCGACGCGAACTGCAGGGCGCATGAGGTCGATAATCTCTATGCGGTGGATTCCAGCTTCTTCTGCTCTTCTTCCGCCGTGAATCCCACCCTGACCATCGTGGCCAATGCGCTTCGCGTGGCTGAGCATTTGAAGGAGAGGCTGGGCTAGACACCCACCTCTGCGCTGGGCTGATGGTTGCGCTCATGCCAGGCCGAGGTGATGCAGCCCAGAACGATCAGGGCTGCGCCGCCAAGGGTGGAGAGGGTGACCGGTTCCCGGAACATCACAAAACCAAACAGCGCGGCCCAGATGAAGGCGGTGTATTCCAGCACCACCAGCACCTTGGCCTCCGCCCGCGCATAGGCCCAGGACAGGGTGATAAAGGCGGCGGACGCAAAGACGGCGCTGGCGAGGATCTGCGGGGCGGCGGCCAGCGTGGGCAGGCGGCCGAACATGGGCGCGAACAGGCTGAGGCACAGGGCCATGACCAGGGATCCGAAAAAGGCGCTTTCCTCCGGCTCTGCCAACTGCGCCTGCTGGCGCTGAAGGATCAGATTATAACCATAGGCCACCGCCGAGAACAGAATGGCCACGACGCCCCGGATCGAGTCCGGACTATGCGGCGCGCCGAGGCGACCGGCCATGATCACCACTACGCCCAATAATCCGATGACAGACGATATGACGGCCCAGCGGGTGACGCGTTCGCCTAAAAGGACAGCGGCCAGATAGAGGGTGATCAGTGGCGCGATGAAGGACAGAGCGATGCCCTCGGCCAGAGGCACCCGCGCCACGCCCCAGAAAAAGCTCACCACCAGCAGGGCCGCCACCGCGCCGCGCAGACCATGCACCTTCAGTACGGCGACGCCCGGCCAGCGCGGTCGACGGAAGATCAGCAGGGCGCCGGTCATGACCGCCCCCGCCCAGGCCCGCCAGAGCGCGGCGTTATAGGCGCCGATCTGGATGGACAGGCCCTTCATCAGGGCGTCCATCACCGAATAGAGCGCAATGCCCAGTCCGGCGATGGCGAAGGCAGTGGCGTGGGACGTGGGGCGGGCGCTCATGCCCGACCTATAGGATGTTGCAGCGCGCGGGTCACTTCAGACGATGCATCGCGTCCGAGGCAATCGGGCTGAGCCTTTGCGCCTCGCCCGCCGCGATCATGTCCAACAGGTCGCGGCGCATGCGCGGGGCCCAGAAGTCCTTGATGTGCTGCGCTGTGTCTCGCGCGGCCAGATCGGGCGCGCCCTGAGACTGGAAAAACGTCGCGATCTGGTTGGCCATGGTGATCAGGGTCTCGCGGGTCTGGCTCATGAGGTCGCCTCGATCCGGCGGCTGCGACTGGCCTTTTCGGCATAGCTGATCTGCCAGTCCACAGGACCATTGCCGCGCGACACCTGGACCGCCGTGACCTTGTATTCCGGACAGTTGGTGGCCCAGTCGGAGAAGTCCGTGGTGATCACATTGGCCTGGGTCAGGGGGTGGTGGAAGGTGGTGTAGACCACGCCCGGCGCCACGCGATCGGTGATCTTCGCCCGTAGCGCCGTTTCACCCGCGCGGCTGGCCAGCTTCACCCAGTCGCCCGATTTGACGCCGCGCTCTTCGGCGTCGTGGGGGTGGATCTCCAGCAGGTCTTCCTCATGCCAGGCGGCGTTTTCAGTCCGGCGCGTCTGGGCTCCGACATTGTATTGCGACAGGATCCGTCCGGTGGTCAGAAGCAGTGGAAAGCGCGGCCCGACCTTTTCGTCGGTCGGCACATATTCGGTGACGACGAACCGACCCAGTCCGCGCACAAATCGCTCCATGTGCATCAGGGGCGTGCCCTCCGGCGCCGTCTCGTTGCACGGCCATTGGATCGATCCCAAAGCGTCGAGCCGGTCATAGCTGACGCCCGCGAAGGACGGCGTCAGGCGGGCGATCTCATCCATGATCTGCGAGGGATGCTGATAGTCCATGGGATAGCCCAGGGCGCGGGCCAGCATCTGGGTCACTTCCCAGTCGGCATAACCGTTTCTAGGGCTCATCACCCGGCGCACCCGCTGGATGCGGCGCTCGGCGTTGGTGAAGGTGCCGTCCTTCTCCAGGAAGGTCGAGCCGGGCAGGAAGACGTGCGCCAGATTGGCCGTCTCGTTCAGGAACAGGTCCTGCACCACCACGCATTCCATGGCCGCCAGACCCGCCGCCACATGCTTGGTGTTGGGGTCGGACTGGAGGATGTCCTCGCCCTGAATATAGATCCCCTTGAACTCGCCCTCGATGGCGGCGTCCAGCATGTTGGGGATGCGAAGGCCGGGATCTGCGTCCAGGGTCACGCCCCAGTCGGCGCCGAACAGGTTGCGCGCGCCCTCGTCGGAGATGTGGCGATAGCCGGACAGTTCGTGCGGGAAGCTGCCCATGTCGCACGCGCCCTGCACATTGTTCTGGCCGCGCAACGGGTTCACGCCCACGCCGGGTCTGCCGATATTGCCCGTCGCCATGGCGAGGTTGGCGATGGCCATGACGGTGGTGGAGCCCTGGCTGTGCTCGGTCACGCCCAGACCGTAATAGATGGCGGCGTTGCCGCCTGTGGCGTAGAGGCGCGCCGCCGCGCGGACAGACTGCGCCGCCACGCCGGTGACCGCTTCAAGCGCTTCAGGACTGTTTTCCGGGCGCGCGACAAAGGCGGCCCAGTGCTGGAAGTCTTCCAGATCGCAGCGCTCGCGCACATAGGTCTCGTTCACCAGCCCCTCGGTCACGATCACATGGGCGATGGCGTCGAGCATGGCGACATTTGTGCCGGGCTTCAGGGCCAGATGATGGTCGGCGCGGATATGGGCCGACCTGACCAGATCAATCCGGCGCGGATCGATGACGATCAGCTTTGCACCCTGCCTCAGTCGCTTCTTCATGCGCGATGCAAAGACGGGGTGGGCATCGGTCGGGTTGGCGCCCATGACCAGCATCACGTCGCAATGTTCCACAGAATCGAAGTCCTGCGTGCCCGCCGAGGCGCCAAACGTGGTTTTCAGGCCATAACCGGTGGGCGAGTGACAGACCCGCGCGCAGGTGTCGACATTGTTGTTGTGGAACGCCGCGCGGATCAGCTTCTGCACCAGAAAGGTCTCTTCATTGGTGCAGCGGGACGAGGTGATGCCGCCGACCGAATCCTTGCCGTACTTGGCCTGGATTCGCCTGAACTCCGACGCCGTGTGGGATATGGCCTCGTCCCAGCTGACCACGGTCCAGGGATCGTCAGTCGAGGCGCGGATCATCGGCTCCAGCACCCGCTCGCGATGGGTGGCGTAGCCCCAGGCGAAGCGACCCTTGACGCAGGAATGCCCGCGATTGGCCTTGCCGTCCTTGTAGGGGACCATGCGGACCAGTTCCTCGCCGCGCATCTCGGCCTTGAAGGTGCAGCCGACCCCGCAATAGGCGCAGGTGGTGATGGCCGAATGCTCCGGTTGGCCGATCTCGATGACCTTGGTCTCGGTCAGGGTGGCGGTCGGGCAGGCCTGCACGCAGGCGCCGCAGGAGACACATTCGGAGCCCAGAAACAGTTCTGACTGGCCCGGTGACACGCGGGAGCCAAAACCGCGGCCGGCAATGGTCAGGGCGAAGGTCCCCTGTACGTCTTCGCACGCGCGAACGCAGCGCGAACAGACGATGCACTTGGCCGGGTCATAGGTGAAATAGGGGTTGGAGGCGTCAGTCGCCGCGTTCAGATGGTTGTGGCCCTGATAGCCGTAGCGCACCTCGCGCAGACCCACAGCGCCGGCCATATCCTGCAATTCGCAATCGCCATTGGCCGCGCAGGTCAGGCAATCGAGCGGGTGGTCGGAGATATAGAGCTCCATCACCCCCTTTCGCAGCTTGGCCAGCTTTGGCGTCTGGGTCGCGACGACCATGCCGTTGGCGACCGGCGTGGTGCACGAGGCCGGCGTTCCGGCCCGCCCCTCGATCTCCACCAGACACAGCCGGCACGAGCCGAACGCGTCCAGCATGTCGGTCGCGCACAGCTTGGGGATCTGCGTCCCCATCTGACCGGCCGCGCGCATGATGGAGGCGCCAGCGGGGACCGTGACCGCTTGCCCGTCAATTGTCAGGGTGACCGTCTCGGTCGCCACAGAGGCGGGCGTGCCAAAATCCTTTTCCGTGATCAGCGACATGATGATGCCTACTCCGCCGCCTTAATGGAGGCTTGCGCCCCGAAATCTTCAGGGAAATGGGTGAGCGCGCTCATCACGGGATAGGGCGTGAATCCGCCCAGCGCGCACAGCGAACCGAATTTCATCGTTTCGCACAGGTCCTCCAGCACCGCCAGATTAGCGGCGCGATCCTGGCCCGCGATGATACGGTCCAGCGTCTCCACGCCTCGGGTCGAGCCGATCCGGCAGGGCGTGCACTTGCCGCAGCTTTCGATGGCGCAGAATTCCATGGCGAAACGGGCCTGACGGGCCATGTCGACCCTGTCATTGAAGACCACCACGCCGCCATGGCCGATCAGGCCGCCGCGCTCAGTGAAGGCCTCGTAGTCAAAGGGCGTGTCGAACAGTTCGCGCGGGAAATAGGCGCCCAGCGGCCCGCCCACCTGCACAGCGCGCACGGCGCGGCCGGACAGGGTTCCCCCGCCAATATCGTCCACAAGATCGCCCAGGGTCACGCCGAACGGGGTCTCGAACAGCCCGCCATTGGCGATATCGCCCGCCAGCTGGATCGGCATGGTCCCGCGAGACCGGCCGACGCCAAAGTCGCGATAGGCGTCCGCCCCATTGGCCAGAATATAGGGCGCCGCCGCCAGGGACAGCACGTTGTTGATCACGGTCGGCTGGCCGAACAGGCCCTTGTGAGCGGGCAGGGGCGGCTTGGCGCGCACCTGACCGCGCTTGCCCTCGAGGCTTTCCAGAAGCGCCGTCTCCTCGCCGCAGACATAGGCGCCCGCGCCGACCCGCACCTCGATGTCAAAAGCGAAGCGCGTTCCCGCCACGGATGCGCCCAGAAGGCCGCCGCTCCGGGCGATTTCCAGCGCGCGGTTCAACATGCGGATGGCGAAGGGATATTCCGACCTGACATAGATGAACCCCAGGCTGGCCCCGACAGCATAGCCGCAGATCGCCATGCCCTCGATCAGGGTGAAGGGGTCCGCCTCCATCAACAGCCGGTCGGCGAAGGTGCCGGAATCGCCTTCATCGGCATTGCAGACGACGTATTTCTGAGGCGCGGCGGCCTTGGCCACGGTGTCCCATTTCAGGCCGGTGGGAAAGCCGGCGCCGCCGCGGCCGCGCAGACCGGACTGCTTTATCAGGTCGACCACCTGAGTGGGCGTGAGGGTAGTGGCCGCTTCTATCCCCGCCAGTCCGCCATGAGCGCGATAGTCGGCAAGGCTGAGAGGGTCGATCAGCCCCGCCCGGGCAAAGGTCAGCCGGGTCTGGCGCCGGAAGAAGGGCAGGGCGTCGGGCGAACCCAGTCGCAGCCGGTGCTCCGCGCCATCAAGCAGCCCGGCGGCGACCAGACCGGCCACGTCTGACGGATCAACCGGGCCATAGCCGATGCGTCCCTGTGGCGTGTCCACCTCCACCAGGGTTTCCAGCTCGAACGCCCCGCGAGAGCCGTTGCGCACAATCTCGATGTCGCGGCCAAGACCGTGAGCAGCGAGCGTGATGGCGCTGGCGACTTGATCTGCGCCGACCGCGACGGCAGCCATGTCGCAGGGGATATAGACCCGCTGGCTCATGCGAGCGCCTCCGCAATCAGACGCTCAAGCCGTTCGCCGGTGAGCCGCGCCACCGGCGTCTCATTGACCAGCGCGGCGGGGCCGGAGGCGCACAGGCCAAGACAATAGATTGGCTCCAGAGCCAGCGACCCGTCCGCGCTCGCGGCGCCCAGCGTCACGCCCAGTCCCTGTTCAAGCCGCGCGGCCGTGGCGTCTGAATCCCGCGCCTGGCAGGCCTCGGCCCGGCACAGCTTGATCACCTTGCGGGCGGGCGGGGTCTGGCGGAAGTCGGCATAGAAGGTGACCACGCCGTGCACCTCGGCGCGCGTCAGGTTGAGCGCCAGCGCGATCTGCGGCACGGCGTCCTTGGGGATAAAGCCGAAAGCATGCTGAACCTGATGTAAAATGGGCAGGAGCGCACCAGGGCGGGCCGCCTGGTCGGCCAAAATCGCCTGAAGCGTCGCTATCTCTTCGTCCCGCAAACCAATCTCCCAAAGACAGTTGCGCCGCCAGCGCCGAAATTCACGGCGCAACTCTACGCTGGAGATCGACTGTCATCAAATGCTGAGGCAAGGTCAGGCTTCGGGAGATACGCCATGGCGACCGCGCCGGATGAAGCCGTCTACAATCCGGTGCTGAGACTTGCGTCCGACGCATGGCGCGACGGTGAATGGCGCAGGGTCGAACGGACAACGGCTGAAGAAGCGCCGGTGGCGCTGGTCTATGACGGCGCGACCGAGGCCGTCATGATGGCGACCCCGGCCGATCTGGAAGACTTCGCCCTGGGCTTCAGTCTGAATGAGGGTCTGATCGCGACCCATGCGGATGTTCGGGCCATGCAGATCGCGCCGGGAGTTGACGGGATTGAAGCCCGTATCTGGCTGACCCAGCCGCGCGGCGCGGATCTGTCGGCGCGACGCCGCACGCGCGCCGGGCCCACGGGCTGCGGCCTGTGCGGGGTGGACAGTCTGGCCGAAGCCAACCGCATGCGCTCGCGCATCGATTCGTCCATCGATTTCAAACTGACGGCGGGCGAGGTGCAGGCGGCCATGGCCAGTCTGGACGCAGCTCAGCCGCTGGGCGAGGCGACCCGCGCCGTCCATGCCGCCGGGTTCTGGACGCCTGCCCTGGGACTGGTCGCCGTGCGGGAGGATGTCGGGCGCCACAATGCCCTGGACAAGCTGGCGGGCGCATTGGCGCGACAGGGCGTTGCGCCCGCGCAGGGCGTGGTGCTTCTGACCAGCCGCGTGTCGGTGGAGATGGTGCAGAAGGTCGCGGCCATGGGCGCAACCGTGCTGATCGCCATATCCGCCCCAACCGCCCTGGCGATCCGCACAGCGAGCGCAGCAGGCCTGACCCTGATCGCCGTGGCGCGACGAGACGGGTTCGAGGTCTTCACCGTGCCTCGGCGCATATTGGCGGAACCCATTCCGCACCCTAAGCTTCACACATGAGTCAGACGCCCGATATCAAAATCCGCCTGTTCCAGCCTGACGACGGCGAAGCCTTTCGGACGCTGAACGAAGCCTGGATCACCCGGCTGTTTGCCTTGGAGGACAGCGACCGCAAGGTGCTCGGAGATCCGCAAGGCATGATCATCGCGCGGGGCGGCCAGATCCTGATGGCGATTGCGGGCGACGAAGCGGTGGGCGCCGTGGCCTTGCAACGTGTCGATGAGACCACGCTGGAGCTGGCCAAGATGACAGTCAGCGAGGCGCTGCGCGGAACAGGGCTGGGACGCAGACTGATGGAGGCCGCCATTGCTCAGGCGCGAGAAATGCGCGCGCAAAAACTCTATCTGGAAAGCAACACCAGCCTGAAGCCCGCGATCAGCCTCTATCAGGCGGTCGGATTTCGCACGCTTGTACCGGGGGAGGGCGGCGCCTCGCCCTATGCGCGGTGTGATATCCGCATGGAGCTGTCGCTCAACTGAGGTGAAGCCTCGCCGCCACGCTCTGGCGAACGCAGCGGCGGCCTTCAGATCCGGTTTAGTGCAGCAGGTCGCGCACGATGCGATCCACCAGACCGTCGCGGTCACGCACCAGGACGAAGCGGTCGGCGTAACGCACCCAGTGATAGCCGCGACGCGGCGCCGTCAGGTGATAGTGGCGGTAATCGTCGATGATATAGCGGCGGTCAGACCAGTAGCCGTCGGGCATGTGATCGCCGCGACGCCATTGATGATCCCAGTCCACGCCGCGCTGCGACCATTCGTGGTTGAAGCCGTCGCGGTCGCCCCATTGGTTGGGCGCGCCGCGATTGTCGCGGTGATCATCGCGGTTGTCGCGGTGATCGTCACGGCGGTCGCGATGGTCGTCGCGGTGGTCTCCCGGCTGTCCATAGTCCCGTGGGTCCGGATAGGACTGGGCTGACACTGCGGCCGTACCCAGGAGGGAGAGGCCGACGGCAAAGATGGCTAAGCGCTTCATAGATGTCTTCCCGCAAATTTGTTTGTTATAGCGCTATAGTTACGCTGGACGTTGCGACATTGCGATGTCCGAGGGTCAGACGCAAACAAACCGTTAGGGATGATCCTCAAATTTTCTTGAGCCGGGCGGAAGGTTAGCTGATCACGCGCCCAGAATTGTGGCGTGATGGCCGATGTGATCATCGATGAAGGTCTGGATGAAGTAATAGCCGTGGTCGTAACCGGCATGGCGGCGGACAATGACCGGACGTCCAGAGGCGGCGGATGCGGCCTCAAGGGCTTCAGGCTTGAGTTGCTCCGCCAGGAACGGGTCGGACAGGCCCTGATCGACAAGAATGGCGGGCCCGGCAGGGGCTTTCGCCAGAAGGGCGGATGCGTCGTGAGCCGCCCAGCTTGCCGCGTCCCCGCCCAGATAGCGCGTAAACGCCTTCTGCCCCCAGGGGCAGTCCACCGGATTGGAGATGGGCGCAAAGGCGGACAGGCTCTTGTACAGGTCCGGGCGCTTCAGGCCGAGGGTGATGGCGCCATGCCCGCCCATGGAATGCCCGAACAGGCCCTGACGCGCCAGATCGACGGGGAAGTTGGCCGCGACGGCGGCCTGCAGGTCGGTGGTAATGTAGGTCTGCATCTGGAAATGCTGCGACCAAGGCGCCTGAGTGGCGTCGATATAGAAGCCCGCGCTCTGACCAAAGTCCCATTCGTCCGGCGTGTCCGGCACGCCTTCACCGCGCGGGCTGGTGTCGGGCGCGATCAGGATGACCCCGGCTTCGGCGGCGGCGCGAAAGGCGCCTGCCTTGGTCATGAATGTGTCCGGCGTGCAGGTCAGGCCCGCCAGATAGGTCAGCACGGGGCGGGGGCCGGATTTTGCAGCTTCAGGGATAAACGTCCCGAAGGTCATGGTGGTTCCGGTCGCGGCGGAGGCGTGTTTCCAAAATCCCGCGACGCCGCCGAAACAGCCGTGCTCTGACACGCGTTGAATAGAAGCGGTCATCAGTAGGTCACCACGGTGCGGATGCTTTCGCCGTGATGCATGAGGTCGAAAGCCTTGTTGATGTCGCTATGGGGCAGGATGTGGGTGACCAGATCGTCGATATTGATCTTGCCGTCCATGTACCAGTCTACAATTCTGGGCACGTCGGTGCGGCCCTTGGCGCCGCCGAAGGCTGAGCCCTTCCAGACGCGGCCGGTGACCAGCTGGAACGGGCGGGTGGCGATTTCCTTGCCGGCGCCGGCGACGCCGATGATGACGCTTTCGCCCCAGCCCCGGTGGCAGCACTCCAGCGCCTGCCGCATCACATCCACATTGCCGATGCATTCAAAGCTGTAGTCCACGCCCCATTCGGTCAGGGCCTGAATGGCGCCGACCACGTCGGGCGTGTCCTTGGGGTTGATGAAGTGGGTCATGCCGAACTGGCGGCCCAGAGCCTCACGGGCGGGGTTCAGGTCCACGCCGATGATCATGTCTGCGCCCACCAGTCGCGCGCCCTGCACGACATTGAGGCCGATGCCGCCCAGTCCGAAGACCGCCACGGTCGAGCCGGGCCGCACCTTGGCCGTATTGATCACCGCGCCCACGCCCGTGGTCACGCCGCAGCCGATATAGCAGATCTTGTCGAACGGCGCGTCCTTGCGCACCTTGGCGACCGCGATCTCGGGCAGGACCGTATAGTTGGAGAAGGTCGAGCAGCCCATATAGTGAAACACCGGCTTGCCCTTGTAGGAGAAGCGGCTGGTCCCGTCCGGCATGACCCCCTTGCCCTGGGTGCCGCGAATGGCCACGCACAGATTGGTGCGGCCCGACAGACAGAACTTACAATTGCGGCATTCGGGGGTGTAGAGCGGGATGACGTGGTCGCCGACCGCGACAGATGTCACGCCGGGCCCGACCTCGACCACCACGCCTGCGCCCTCATGGCCCAGGACCGACGGGAACAGGCCTTCCGGATCGCCGCCCGACAGGGTGAAGGCGTCAGTGTGACAAACACCGGTGGCCTTGATCTCGACCAGCACCTCGCCCGCCTTGGGGCCTTCAAGGTCGAGGGTTTCCAGAACAAGCGGCTGGCCAGCTTCAAACGCAACAGCGGCAACGGTCTTCATGGGCGTTTCCCTGAGGGGGGTTGGATGGGCGGCGCGCAATGTCGCCGTGTTGATATGAGGGCGCGGGCTTAGCCGGACAGCGCCTGATCCGACGGCGCTTGCCAGCCCTTCTGGCGACGCCAATCCGGATCAAGTCCGTCGAATCTTGACAGTTTGAGCTTGTCGATGTCGGCAAAGCTGCATTTGCCGTCCACGATCAGGTCACGCAGGGCATGGCCGGACGCAGGCGACAGGCCAAAGCCGACGCCGCTCATACTGGCCAGGGTGACATTGCCCGGGTCGTCCAGCCGGTCAAGGATCGGTCGACCATCCGGCGTGGTCTCAATGACGCCCGCCCAGCTTCTGATGACCCGAAGGTGGGCGGCTTTCGGGAACAGGGCCGCAAGCCGCGCCGCCAGATTTCGCGCAATGGGTGTCGTCGGCCGCACCTTGGGCCCTGACAGATCAATGTTGATCCACTCATGCGGGCCGCCGCCATAGGCCAGGTTTCCTCGCGCGGTCTGGCGTCCATAGAGGCCATTGCCGTCAACGCCGCGCAGGTCCATGAGCGGGCAGGGCTCGGTGACGATCATCTCGGCGCGGGCGGGCGCCATGGGCATGGCGATGTTCAGCATCGCCGCCAGCTTGTCGCTTTGCGGGCCTGCAGCGATCAAGACCTGATCGCAGCCCAAGGCGCCGCGCGAGGTGATGACTTCGGTGACCTTGCCGTCCACCCCGCATTTGAAGCCTGTGACCAAAGTGTTTTGAAGGATGCGCCCTCCATGGTCCTGCAAGGCCCACGCATAGGCCTGCGCCGTTCTCTGCGGATTAGCCTGGCCGCCGGAATGGACCTTGATGCCGCCCACAGCATTGTCGCCGGCCAGCGGGACCATGCGGCGCACATCATCGCCACTGATGTCGTCCACCCTGACGCCGTGGCGGCGAATGACGGAAGCGATATATTGGTAATATCGATGTTGGGCTTCGTTGATGGCGAAAATGATCTTGCCAGACTGATGCTCCGTCTCATAGCCCAGCAGGTCGCGCATTTGCGGCCAGAGGCGCTGCTCCTCGGCGAACAAGGGGCTTTGGTAGTGTGAGCATCCGCCGCCATTTCGGCCTGACGCCTCCATGCCCACCACGCCCTTGTCCAGCACGAGCACGTCAACGCCGTCTCTTGCCAGCCACCATGCGGTTGAGAGGCCGGTGACGCCCGCGCCGATCACGATGACGCTGGCGCCGCGCGGTGTTTCTGTTTCCACGATCGTCATCTCACCAGACCTTTGCGCCGCTGATGTAGTCCACGTGAATCGCGGCCTCGTCGGTATCGATGGTGTCGTAGGGAATCCACTGCTCCGGGATGCCGAACCAGACATCCCAGTTGGCCTTGGTCTGCGCGGTTTCCGCGGTCTCCGCCAGGACCTTGAGCGGCAGGGGGCGAACCGGCGCGCGATAACCGGCCAGAGCTATGGCGTCCAGGGGCGTCTCCGTTCCAATCGCCATGGCCATCGCCGTCTGCTCTCGGCAGCGCCGGGCTTGGCAGGGCCCCATGCAGGCGCGGGTCAGGCGTTTGATCTGGTCTTGATTGAGCGGCCCATCCTTGCGCAACCGGGTCAGGCTCTGTGCGCGCTGGGAGCTTGACGGCGCGCCAAGATATCTTGGCGGTCGGAGGTCGAGAAGGTCGCCGCGCGTGACGTCTTCGCACTGACAAAGCATGGTGTCGGACGGGGTCTGGTCCATGATCGTGCGCATCCAGTGCATTGCGCGGTCGAGGTCGGCGGCCACGCCGGTCACCTCTCCAACGGCGCGGACGCCGGGGATGGAGGTGGCGCCCGAGGCGTCGACCTGGGGCACGAAGCCTCCAAGCTGGGGCGCGCGCAGAATAGCGGCATGGGCGGCGTCCAGGAGTTCGATCTGGGGGACGAG
Source organism: uncultured Caulobacterales bacterium (assembly GCA_903858685.1). Classification (GTDB taxonomy): domain Bacteria; phylum Pseudomonadota; class Alphaproteobacteria; order Caulobacterales; family Caulobacteraceae; genus CAIMFV01. The sequence goes on from CAIOJR010000102.1 coordinate 27,356, forward strand.
GCCGATGGCCAGGGCGACCGTATCGCAGTCGAATGTGGTTTTTTCGCCCCCGTTCGTGCTCTGAACGACCAGGCGGGCAATCCCGTCGACCCCGCCTGTCGCTTCCACCGGGATCGTCGAGGTGAGCACCGGACAGCCGATCGCGGAGGCGCGACCTGGATCGCCTTCAATCTGGTCATGAGCCTCAATCAGCGCCACGATCCTGACGCCTCTGGACAAGGCCAGTTCAGCCAGATCAAGGGCGAGGTCGCCAGAGCCGAGGATGACGACATTGCGCCCGGCGAAGGCGTCGTAGAGGCTGAGGAGCGCGGACATTGCACGAGCGCCGACGACGCCTGGCTGGTCCCAGCCGGGGAATCCGAGCACCAGATCGCGCGCGCCCGTGGCGATAACCGCCTTGTCGAACGCCACCATCCAGGCCTTTTCCCGGTCCGCAAGGCCGATCATGGAGGCGGGCAGGGTCTGGAGATGGGCGCCATTTGCGTAGAGGCCCCAGCAGGACACGCCCAGTTCAAGCTCTATGCCAGCCTCGATGGCGGCTTCCAGATCCGGTCGTGCGGCAAGCACCTGCTCCATCAGGCGTGCGGGATTCTGGACCGCCGCCGTGGCGCGCCCGCCGAACAAATAGGGCACGTCCAGTCCGATCAGGCCTGGATCGAGCGGGTGTTCGTCCACCAGCAGCACAGTTGATCCGGCCTGCGCAGCTCGCATCGCCTCTGCGACACCGGCGGCGCCAGCGCCGACGACCACCAGATCATACTTCCGCTCGGGCGTGATGTGTCGTCCGACCTGCGACCATTTGTCGAACTCATTCGGCGCTGTTGTGCTCATCAGATGGCTTCCAGGGCCTGGGCGAAATCGTCCATCAGATCATCCGGGTGCTCGAGTCCGATCGACAGTCGCAATGTGGAGTCGTCTATGCCCACAGCTTCGCGGCGCGCCTTGTCGATCTGGTAGTGGGTGGTGGAGGCCGGGTGGCAGATCAGGCTCTCCGCCCCGCCCAGACTGACCGCCAGCTTCACAATGCGGAATCGGTCGAGCATTCGGAACGCCTCCGCCTCGCCGCCCTTGATCTTGAAGGAAAAGGTGGAGCCTGCCCCCCTGCATTGGCGGTCATAGACCGACCGCTCGCGCGATCCCTCTTCGAGAAAGCCGAAAAAGGTCACGGACTTGATTTTCGGGTGGTCTCGCAACCAGGTCGCCAGGGTGAGCGCGTTGGCGCAGGCGCGTTCGGTGCGGATATGCAGCGTCTCGAATGATCTTAGCAGCAGCCAGCAGGTATGCGGGTCGGAGTGGTTTCCCAGCATGGTCCGCAGGGTTTTCAGGGGGGCGATCAGGTCTTTGCGTCCGCTGACGCCGCCCGCCAGCAGGTCTGAATGCCCGCCGCAATATTTGGTCAGGGCGGTCATGCACAGATCCGCGCCCTGCGACAGGGGGGATTGAAGGAACGGGCCAAGGAAGGTGTTGTCGACCACCACCAATGGGCGACGGCCTTGCTTGGCGCCGACCTCCTCGGCGATCCGGACGGCGAGCCCTATGTCCGAAATGACAGATGTGGGATTTGCCGGGGTCTCGACCAGTATGACGCCCAAGGTCCCTGCCGCCATGGCCTGCGCCGCGACCGAGCGGACATGGTCGGGGTCCGCGCCGTCTGTGTAACCGAAGCTCTGCACGCCAAATTGCGCGAAGTGGCTATTCAGGAACCAGTCGACCCCGCCATAGAGCGGCCGGCCATAGATCACCGTATCCCCGGGCTTCAGGTTCGCCTGCAACAGGGTGGTCATGGCCGCCATGCCGGATGAAAAGACCGCAGAATCCTCGCCGCCGTCCAGCGCGGCCAGACGGGCCTCCACCATGTCCAGATTTGGGTGGCTCAACCGTGCGTAAATATATCCCGGCGTCTCGCCGCCGGGCATTTCCACGCCTTCGAAGAAGTTGGCGTGAGTGTCCTTGGCGAATTGGGCGTTGGGATAGACAAAGGTGGAGGACAGATAGAGCGGCGGCTTCGCCGCTCCAGACGCCGTGGCGGGATCGTAACCCGTGCCGATGGTGATCGTGTCCAGGCGGGCGGTCTTGGGAGGTGTCGCGGCCATCAGTTCGCCGCCTCGACGACGGATCCAGCGCATTTGTCCAGAAACTCGCGCGCCTTGTCACAGTACCAATCAATGAAGCGGATCACCAAGACTTCAGCCTCTTCACTATAGGGCCCCGGACGGTAGCCCGCGCCATTAACGCCGCGTTGGTTGTTCTCGACCAGATCACGGTCTTGCAGGTTTGTTGTGTTCCACAGCTCGGTCAGTGCGTCTATGTGATAGTCTACGCCCTCTACGGCGTCACCGTGGACCAGCCATTTGGCGGTGACGATCGTCTCTGACGGGCTGATCGGCTCTGCGGTGAAGATCAGGACATAGTCGCCCACGGCATGGCAAAAATTGTTGGGTTCAAGCGCCCAGCGGAGCGAGCCGATATCGAGGTCCCCCGTGTCCGTCATCGGCCTGTTCACGAGCGGCGCGCCATCCATCGACATGGACTGGAAGCCTTCGTTCAGGGGGAAGCGTATCGCCTGCCACCAGTCGCCGTCGGAAGGGCCGATCGGAAGGCCCAGTTTCGCCATCCGAGCCTCATATTGGGCCTGGTGCGGATCTTCGCCATAGTCGAAATAGGCTTTGGCGGCGACCGGGAAGCTGCGGGCGAGTTCAGGATGGCCGGTCGAGCAGTGGTAGCATTCCCGCGCGTTTTCCATGACCAGCTTCCAGTTGCCCTTCTCAACAAGGGTCGCCTCCGCCGCCAGTTTCGCGCTCGCCAGGTTGTGAGGGCCAAGCAGGGGTTCGATCGCCTGGCGAAAGGGCGTGAAGTCGGGCGCGTCCTGCGACAGGCACACATAGACGACGCCCGCGGCTGTTTCGCATTTCACTGGATTGAGGGCGTAATTCGTCGCGTCAAAGTCGTCGCCCATCCGGGTGGCGCTCACCAGTTGGCCGGAGAGGTCGTAGGTCCAGCGGTGGTAAGGACAGACCAGCCGATTGGTCTTTCCCTTTCCTTCGGGGCAGATCTGCGCGCCGCGATGGCGACAGCTATTGTGAAAGGCGCGGATGTCGCCATTGCGGTCGCGCACGATGATCAGCGGGCAGCCGCCAATGGTGACAGATACATAACTGCCTGAGCGGGGCAATTCCGCTTCTGTCGTGGCAAGCAGCCACGACCGGCCGAATATCGCCTGCAGGTCAAAGGCGAATATCTGCGGGTCGTTGTAAAGCGCCTGCGGCAGGCTGAACCCGGGCTTGCGAGCCTCAAACAAAGTTCGCACCGTATCCAGATTGTACATCGTCACTCCTTGCGTCGTCGCAAAAGATGGCACGCCATTCGGCTCCGGTCGCAATCGTATTTCTGCATAGCGCTATCGCGTTTTGAAGATTCGGCGACGAGGGCTGCGACGGTGCGACGATTGCGCAAGGGACCGTTGCAGCGCAAGTTCGGCTCCGCAACGTGCGTGCAACGCACATTTTTTTGAGAACGCATTGATGAACATCAATCGGCGCTGGCTACCGCTCAACGCCCTGCGCGCTTTTGAAGCCGTGGGACAGAACCTCAGCTTCACGGCGGCGGCGCAAGCCTTGCACGTCAGCCAGAGCGCGCTGAGCCGCCACGTGATCAGCCTGGAGGAGTTGTTGGGCCGCCAGTTGCTGGAGCGTCGCTCAAACGGTCTGGTGCTGACCCATGCCGGCGCGTCGCTGCTGCCGGTCGTCCACAAGTCGTTTGATCGCCTCGAACAGTCCCTCAACGGCATCAGGGCCGGAGGGAAGGGGGTTCGCACGCTTCGGGTTCACCTGCCGCCCTCGCTCCTTCAACAGATGGCCTTGCCGATTTTGCAGGACTTTCGCCAGGAGTTTCCTGACATCTTGATCGATGTGTCGTCCTCCAGCGTCACCGGCCTGCCGTCGCAGGATCTGGACGTGGCGGTGGTTTATGATCGGCCCAACTCCGACGACCGGGTCACAGATCTGTTGTGGATGGTGAGGGTGACGCCAGTCTGTTCCCCTCAGGTTCGGGAACGCAATCAGGGTAAATCATTGTCGGAGTTCATCGCCGGCAATGAACTCCTGCATGTGAAGCTTGACGGAGAGCCGCGCGGACTTTTGTGGTCGAATTACGTGAAGCAATGTGGGATCGCCGCGGACACCGATCGCGGCCTGGCCTTCGATACAGCAATTTCAGCGGTGCAATATGCTATTGCCGGGGGGGGCGTGGCGTTGGCCGATGTAGACATGTTCGCGCCGGAACTTGAAAATGAGAAACTGGTCCAGCCCTATAGCGAGGTCTTCGCGGATGGTTTTGGGTACTATTTGAAATTCCACGCCGAAGATCTGTCGGATCCGGTGATCGCATTGTTCCGCAGGTGGATGATCTCACGTTTTTCGCAACAAATGCCCGTTCGCGCGGCAACGCTGCTCGGCGCCGCCACCCAGCCCTAGGTCGGCGATCCCAAATACAGATGCGGCCATCGGAAAATGGCATGGGGCGGCGCCCGCGGCCGATATTTTCTGATCTTGCGACATGTCAAATTTCCAACGGCAGAAAGCGACATGCAGTCGCAAATGCGATTCAGGATTTTACAAAAAGCTTTTAAAACAACATTTTGAAGGAAATGTTTCAGCGCGGGGCAGGCGCTTTGGGCGCGCATTTGCGCCAAATATTTCATCGAATTTGGTTAGAAATTTTTACCAACCATCTAAAATTGGTCAATAGAGGGCCGTATTGCCGAACCCAGCCCTTTGACCTCTCATCGCAAATGCAATGGCGCCAGACGTGCGACCGCGCCGACCGTTAGGTGGCGGAGGAACGCACGCTGGTAGCCGACTTTGGGGGATCGGCATGACGAAACATAATCTCAGTTTATCCACGGCCGTCGTGGCCTTGGCGATTTTCGGTGCAGGCGCGACGGGGGTCAGCGCGGCGGATGTGTCCGCCAAACCTGCCGATACATCAGCGACAACGGTTCAGGATCTCATCGTGACGGCTTCGCGTCGCGACGAAAAGCTTCAGGACGTGCCGATCGCGCTTGACGCCTTTGGCGGCAAGGCGCTCCAGCAACTGGGCATCACCAATTTCGAGCAGCTCTTGCTCAGCTTGCCGGACGTGCACGCCGCTGGCCGCGGTCCGGGGCAGAACAGCGTCTATATTCGTGGCCTGTCGACCGACACCGCCTCCATTCTGATCGGCGGCGCAGCCGGCACCAATCCCAATGTCGCCATCTATTTGGACGACATCGCTGTATCCATGCCCGTGCGCAACCTGGACATCTACGCGGTGGATCTTGACCGGGTTGAAGTGCTGAAGGGGCCGCAGGGAACCACATTCGGCGCCAGTTCGATGGGCGGCGCGGTGCGCTACATCACCGCCAAGCCGAACCTCTCCGACTTCCATTATGGTTTCTCGACCAGCTATTCCGAAAACGCCAAGGGCGGCGACAGCTCGTCGGCCAATGGTTATGTCAACCTGCCGATCATAAAGGACAAATTCGCCGTTCGCCTGGTGGCCTATTCCGACAACCAGGGCGGATATATCGACAATGTCGCGGGCACTTACCAGATGCCCGTCACCAGCCCCGGTTTCGGCGGCAATTCATGGGCGGCGTCGATCTCCCGCCCCATCGTCGACAATTCAACCCTGGTCAAAAAGAACTTCAACACCGCTGACTACAAGGGCTTCCGGGTCGCGGCCAAATACCAGATCAATGAAAACTGGAGCGTCGAAGTTCAGGATCTGACCCAGTCGCTGAACACCGAAGGGGTCTTCGACTATGATCCTACGCTGGGCGATTTGAAGGCGAAGCGGTTCAACCCGGACAATCTGGCCGATAAGGGCAATGTTCTGGAGTGGAATGTGAACGGCCGGTTGGGGCAACTCGATCTGGTCTATACAGGCGGCTATGTCGAGCGCCGCGCGGTCCAGAACACCGACTATACCGCCTATTCCAATTCCGGCGGCTATGCAGTGTACTACAATTGTAATTACGCAGTTTATCACGCTGTGGCCTACAAGCAGGCGCCTGCGGCCGGGGCGGCTTGTTTCTCGCCCAAGAACCACGTGCACAATGACACCCGCAACACCCGCTTGACCGAGGAGCTTCGCATTTCAACGCCCAGCGACTGGCGTTTGCGCGGCAGCGCCGGGGTCTATTACGACACTGACCACGTCTATGATCAGGACGAGTTCGCCTATGAAGGGTCGAGCGCCGGCGCGGGTTTCCCAGGGGCCAATGAACCCTTCTCCACCGCCACGGCGATCAACCGCTACATCACGGATCCGAGCGTCCAGTTCGTCAATGATGTGACCCGCAGGGATCGCCAATATGCGGTCTATGGCGAAGCCGCCTATGACATCATACCCAAGAAGCTGACGGCCAGCATCGGCCTGCGCTACTACGACCAACAGGTTGGAATTGCAGGCTCCGCCAGCTATGGCAGCCGTTTCAGCCAGAGCGCAGATCACGGGATTTCGTTGCAAAACTACGCTCCGGTCACCGAAACCGGCGTGATTCCGAAGCTTAACCTGACCTATCACGCCACAGACGACGTGATGATCTATGGCACCTATTCTGAAGGCTTCCGTCCCGGCGGGTTCAATCGTGGCGGCGGGAACGTCAACTCCAAGACCGGGTTTGTCGTGCCTGTGGGTTACGGGACGGACTCGGTGAAGAACTATGAACTGGGCTGGAAAACCCAGTGGCTTGACCGCACCCTGACCCTGAACGGCGCAGCCTATTTCATCCAGTGGGACAAGTTGCAGTCACAGATCTACCGTCCGGCGGACAGCTTCCTGACCTTTGTGCAAAACGCCGCCAATGCCGAGATCAAGGGACTGGAAACGGATGCGATCTGGCGGCCCGTTCACGGGCTGAGCCTCAGCGCAAATGTGGCCTATACGCACAGCGAGCTGACCTCGATCCTGCCCGGCATCAGCAATCTGCGCCCGGTGGGCAGCCAGCTGGCCTTGACGCCGGAACTGCAGGGAACCTTCGTGGCCCGTTACGAGCATGAGTTCGTTCCGGAATATACGAGCTTCTTCCAGGGCACGGCGACAGCGGCGGGCCGTATGCTCTCCACCATTGACCGGGGCGCGGACACGACCGGTACGCCCTTGCATAACGATATCGAGCTTCATCCCTACACGACGGGCGCAATCTCGGCGGGTGTGATGAAGGACGGCTGGACGGTGGAACTGTTCGTCAACAATGTAACGGATGCGCGTCCGGAACTTTACGCCAATGCCTCGGACCGGACCCTTCGGTACACCACCACGCCGCCGCGCACGGTGGGCGTCCGGTTCTCCGCCAAGTACTAGTCTGGAATGATTGACCTGCGGACAGGGGGGGCTGCACAGTCACCCCCTCTGTCCGCAGCATTTTTTCCGACTCCCGGAGGTCCCATTGGGTTCGAATAGCACCGTTACGGCGAACCAGGACGTCACCTTTTCGAGCGAGGCCGCCAGGGCGCGTTTGCAGTCGGGC